>JBAUVJ010000543.1:0-12554 GCA_049583165.1 Candidatus Sulfotelmatobacter sp.
GACTACGCCTCGCTCGCGGAACTGGCACGCGCGCACGACATCAAAGTGATTTATTCGTCGGTGCTGCCGGTACATAATTACACGCCGCGGTCGCAAGATTTTTTCGCGCAACGCTCAACGGTGAAAATTCTGGAGCTGAACCGCTGGCTGAAAGACTACTGCGCATCTGCCCCGGCTCCGTGCATGTATCTCGACTACTTCAGCGCGCTGGTGGACGACAAAGGCCTGATGAAGAAAAATCTCGCGGATGACGGGCTGCATCCGAACGCGGCCGGATTTGCCATCATGGCGCCGCTGGCGGAGGCGGCGATTGGGAAGGCCGTGAAGTAGTTTCTGCTGGAGAGTTTTTCCAAGAAAACGAGCATTCAGCACTCAGCACTCGGCGTTCAGCCACTACAATGAAGTTGCGGCAGGTAAGCTTTAATGACGGATTGTAAGTGCTGAATGCTTCTCCACGACAAATTCGGCCGACCTATTACTGATCTGCGCCTTTCTATTACGGATCGCTGCAACTACAAGTGTGTCTACTGCCGCACGGGGAATGAAGGAGCGTTGTATGGCGATCTTCCGTTTGACGAATATTTGCGGATGGCGCGCGTGCTGGTGGGGATGGGCGTTAGGAAGATTCGTCTAACCGGCGGAGAGCCGCTGTTGCGTAAGGGCGTGGTGGACTTTGTGCGGGAGTTGGCTCAGCTGCAACCTAAGTCGCTAAAGCCCTTGTCTTTTTTGAATGCAAACGACGCGGCTGAAGCCGAGCCCCTTCAAAGCCAGAATATCGATCCGCTCGACATTGCGCTTACTACCAATGGACATCTGCTGGCTGAACTGGCGCAGCCGCTGAAAGATGCCGGGCTCACGCGGGTTACCGTTTCCATGGATGCGGTCGATCCGGATCGTTTTGCGCGCATCACGCGCGTGCCCAATGGATACGATCATGTTCTCAGCGGCATTCGCGCCGCGCGGCGGGCGGGGCTGTGGCCGCTCAAGGTGAATTGTGTGCTGATGCGCGGCTTCAATGAGGATCAAATTATTCCCTTCGGGATGTTTGCGCGCGAGGAAGGCGTCACGGTGCGCTTCATCGAGTTCATGCCGCTCGAAGAAGATCGTACCTGGACTCCCGCTACGGTAGTGACGCTTGACGAAATCCTCGCCCGCATGGCCGAGTACCGCCCGCTGGTGGAAATTCCGCACGCGCGTTCGGAGACGGCGCGCCGCTATCGCTTTGATGATGGCGTCGGTGAAATCGGCATTATCGCGCCCGTGTCGCATCCTTTCTGCGGACATTGCAGCCGCATTCGCATTACCAGCGACGGCAAAATCCGTACATGCCTATTTTCGGTGTGGGACCACGACCTGCATGCGCAGATGGAGCGCGGCGCCAGTGACGAAGAATTGGCCGATTTCATCCGTGGTGTGATCGAGAAAAAAGAAGAGCGGCACCACATTGGCGAGCCGGATTTTGTGCCGGCGTCGAGGACCATGGTGCACATCGGAGGCTGATTTCCGCTGCGATGCGCTCCTCGCTAAGACCAGTCTCAGCCAAGAACGGCATTAGACATTCGCCATGCCACCGTCCACAAAAATCTCCTGGCCGCTGATATAAGACGATTCCGGGGACGCCAGAAAGACGACGGCCTTCCCAACTTCCTCCGGCTGGCCAAATCGCTTCATCGGGACGGTCGACTTTATGTGCTCGGCGAACTGGTCGACGACCTCTTTCGGCAATCCCGTGCGGCCGAAAATGGGCGTTTCGATCGGCCCGGGGCTTACCACGTTCACGCGAATGCCGCGCTCAACCAGTTCCGTGGTTAAGGTACGTGCGAAAGAGCGCACGGCTGCCTTGGTGGCGGCGTACACGCTGGCTGTCAGCTGGCCTTTGACGCCGGAAACAGAGCTGTTCAGAATGATCGACCCTCCCTGGTTGAGCAGGGGTAGCGCCTTTTGAATCGTAAAGTACATACCCTTGACGTTAATGTCGAACTGCTCGTCGAAGAACTGCTCGGAGCTTTGTTCGATCGGGGCAAATTTCGCGACTCCGGAATTGGCGAACAGGATGTCGATCTTGCCGAATTTCTTCTTCACGGCTTCGAACAGCCGATCGATGTCTCCAAGGTTGGCAACGTCGGCGCGGACGGCCAGCGTATCTTCGCCGATTTCCTTTGCCGCACTATCTAAAGTCTTCTGGTCGCGACCTGCGATTGCGACTTTCGCGCCTTCGGCTCGAAACAGCTTCGCCGTGGCCAGACCGATTCCACTGTTGCCTCCGGTCACCACCACGACTTTTCCATTCAGCTTCCCCATAATCGCTCCTCCGGCCTCCGGCTGCGCCAGAGCGCCTATTTGGTTAAGTTTCGATGTTTTGATGAACATCGAAATAAATGGATTCAGCGAATTTCAAAAGCCGCGATCTTGAAGAGTAAGTGGGTTAGAATCTTGTTTAGGGCTATGGATAGGGAACAGATGGCCAAAATCGCGCAGGCCCTTTCGGACCCGAGCCGGCTTCGTATTCTCGAGGCGATCGCGGCGAAGAAGGAGATGAACTGCAGCGAGATCATCTGCCGGCATGAGTTGTCGCCGGCGACGGTTTCCCATCATTTGAAGACGTTAGCCGAAGCTGGATTGATCGAGACGCGCCGCGACGGCCAATTTATTTACAATCGCGCGCTTCCCGATGCTCTCCAGGAATATGCCGAGCAGGTCAGCCACATGGCTGGTTTTGGCAAATCAAAAAATAAAAAACGCTAAGAGTTGAGATCTCCGGCCATTTCCCGGCATGAAAATAAGTTCTGTGAAGAGACGCTCTGCATGGTTTAGTTTGTTGATCGCGCTTATCAGCGGTTCCTATGCAACGGCGCAAACTAATCGCGGCGCAGAAACCTACCTCGGCTTTGACCGCAACGATTACCCGGGCGATGCCAACCTCAAAACTCTGCGTCAAACCTTTTCTTACTCCGGATATTGGCTCAACAATCCTCCGGGCCAACGAACGAACAGCTGGAGCGGACACCGCGCGGCTGTTGAATCCGCGGGCTTCGGATTTCTTGTGTTGTTCAACGGACGTTTGTATGCCGAACTGAAAAGCGTTGTCAACGCTGCGCGAGTCGGGAAGTCTGATGCGCGGGCTGCCGTCGCTGCCGCACGCCGTGAAGGTTTCCCTGCGCAGACCGTTATCTTTCTTGACCAGGAGCAGGGCGGGCGCATGTTGCCGGAACAGGAGGCTTATATTTACGCGTGGGTTGATGGGGTTACGGCTGCCGGATTTCGCGCGGGCGTTTATTGCTCGGGTATCCCGGCCGCGGACGATGGCAACGTTGTGACCGCCGAAGATATTCGCCAGAGCGCGGGCGGGCGACAAATTGTTTACTGGGCGATCGACGACGCTTGCCCTCCGGCGCCGGGATGTGCTTTTCCCGTTCACCCGCCAACCCCGGCCCAGAGCGGCGTTGGCTTCGCCGAGGTATGGCAGTTCGCGCAGTCGCCGCAGCGCAAGGACGTTGCTGGGCAATGTCCGAATTACAGCCGCGATGGGGAATGCTATCCGCCCAGGATAGCCGCGGGATTGCGACTGCATGTGGACATCAACTCGGCAACGTCGGCTGATCCGTCACGTGGAAGAGCGCACTGAGATCGGTCGACAAGAATTTCCAAAGCTTCACGAAAATCTACAGTGAATACGATTCCGGTGCGTCTATCGAGTGTTGATCGTTAAGTGTGATGGATCGAGTGTGATCGTTCGATGTTTACTAGGGAGGAGTTATGACGAGCTACCGTCAAGCTGTCTCTTTTATTTTTGTTCATTCCGTGATTCTGCTGCTGCTGGTGCCGGTTCTGGCGGCGGAATCGAAGCAGACGCCTGCACCAGCAGCACCGGTGCCCGCGCGCATCCTGACGGCGAAGAAAATTTTTGTCGCCAACGCGGGTCAGGATGAACGGTCGACGGACGAGCCGATATACAACGGCGGACCCGACCGGGCGTACAACGAGCTTTATGCGGAGCTGAAAACCTGGGGACGCTACGAGCTGACGAGCGACCCTTCGGATGCCGATCTGGTATTTGAGATACGGTTCACGATCGGGGAGCCCGTGATTCGGCAGTCGGGCGTGGTTTTTCCCTCACCGTATGATCCGGAATTTCGTCTGACGATCCGCGATCCGAAAACCAATGTTCTACTCTGGAGTATCACCGAGCACGCCGAGTGGGCCATTTTGCAGGGAAATCGCGACAAGAATTTTGACCTGGCGCTGGTCAAGGTTGTGGACGACGTGCAGGCGTTGAGCGGCCAGCCCGCGGATTCAGCAAGTGGAAGGAAGCAGTAACGGTTCGCAATTAGCAATTCGCAGCTGGCAATTGGCAGTTAGTTTTCGTGAGGATTCGATCGCTGGGCGCCCGAGGCTGCGGCTCCTTAATCTGCGGTTCCTTATGAGGTAGAATGGGTGTATGTCTGACCGGACTTTTACTCTCGACCAGGCGCAGTCGCTGCTTCCGGTGCTGGAGTCTCTTTTGCGCGCGGCAATTGGCGGCAAGAAGGTCATGGAGGAAGTTGAGGCCGAAGCCCAAGAGCTCAGCCATCGAATTTTTCTGAATGGTGGCACGCATGTGGACGTAGTTGCCGTGGCGCGGCGCAAGGCCGAACAGGCCAAGGCAGAACAACGAGCGAAGGACGCGGTCGCCGAGATTGATTCCATCGGCGTGCAGGTGAAAGATCTGGATATTGGTCTGCTGGATTTTCCCTGCGAGGTAGAGGGCAAGGTCGTTCTGCTCTGCTGGAAGATGGGTGAAACCTCGATCACGCACTGGCATGGCACGGACGAAGGATTTGCCGGGCGTAAGCTGATCGACGAGCGCATTGCGCGCTCGAAGAGGACGAATTGAGCTTGGCCGATTGCAATTAGCAATTGGCAGTCAGCAATTCACAGGTTGCTCCGATTTTGATGGCAATCCGTAGAGCCCTGTCTACATAAAATCTCTTTCGATGACCCGTTGACGGACCGCTCAACGGACCGCTCAGCGGGTTTTTCTTTTCTGAAACAACTTCTTGGCGAGCAACGTACTCCAACCTTTGGCGTGTAAGTGTAAAGAAATATTTTTCGGACCAAAAGCTCTGGTGCACACGATTGCGCCGGGATTTTTTTGAGCACAAAATTTTGCCCGCTCGTGGCGCTGCCTGCTCAGCAAGCCCACCGGGCTAGAGGAAATCGATGAAACTCCCCTGTGTAGCTCGTTTTCTAACCTTTGGACTTCTGCTGCTGGTTATTCCGGCGGCACTATCTTCCCCGTCTGCGGCGCAGATTGGGATTGGTGTCTCGGTTCGCATTGGACCGCCGGCGCTGCCGGTGTACGAGCAGCCCATCTGCCCCAGCCCGGGTTATATGTGGACTCCTGGCTACTGGGCCTGGGACGACGACGATGGCTACTATTGGGTGCCCGGCACTTGGGTGGAAGCGCCAGAACCGGGCCTCCTCTGGACGCCCGGCTACTGGGGCTGGAGTGACGGTGCGTACGCGTGGAACGCCGGTTACTGGGGACCGCAGATCGGGTTCTACGGCGGTATTAACTATGGATTCGGTTACGGCGGCAACGGATTTTATGGCGGCGAGTGGCGCGGCGGACAGTTCTTTTACAACACGGCCGTGGTGCATGTGAATACCACCACGATCAGGAATGTCTACGTGAACCGGACGGTCATCGTCAACAATAGTTCCCACGTTGCATTCAACGGCGGCCAAGGAGGAGTCACGATTCGGCCGACTCCGCAGCAAGTGTCTTACGCCCATGAGACGCACACTCCTCCGATTGCGGCACAGACGCAGCAGAGGGAAGCGGCCAGCAAGAACCGCGCCTTGTTTGCCAGTGCGAATCATGGTCGACCGGCAGTGGCGGCCACGGCGAAACCCGGCGAGTTCAGTGGACGCGGAGTTGTAGCCGCGAGGGCTGCCGGTGGGACTTATCATGCCCCGGCTATGTCGCCGAAAGAAGCGCGGTCGTCGGCCCCGGCGGGAAATCATGCTGCGGAGGGCCGTCCAACAGAAAAACGTCCTGCGGGAAATCATTCTGTAGAGAATCGGCCGGCGAATCGAACTGAAACTGCGACTCGTCCGGCGAACAATCGTCCGGCGAACAAGGCGAAGGAGAACGCGGCTCGTACGCCAGAAAGCCATACGGCGAAGCCTTCCAAGCCGGAGACTTCTCATGCGAAAGCGGAAAGCGCTCCGCGAACCGAGAGCGCCCGTTCATCCAGCGAACCGAAGCCGAAGACTGAGAGCAAGCCAAGTCCCGCGCCCAAGGCTCGTGAAAGTGAGCCTAAGGCAAGCGCTAAACCGCATGAAAGCACTGCCAAGGCTAGTCCGGCCCCGAGGGAAAACTCACCCAAGGCGACTCCTAAGCACCGTGAAGAGACGGCGAAGGCCAGTCCTCCGGCGCGGGAGAGTGCGCCGAAAGCTAGCCCGAAGCCGAAGGAAAGTGCGCCCAAGCCAAGCGCCGCGCCCCGGCCGAGCGCCCCCAAGCCGGAGAAGAGCGCACCACCTTCGCACGAAAGTGCACCGAAAGAGCCGAAGTAATAGCAGGCTCATTCGGGATGACTTAAAGGCCAATGCTTTCAGCACTGGCCTTTTTTTCGTAAATCGTCATGCGCACCAGAGTTCCTAAACCCGCGAACTAAGCCCTTCGAATAATGCCAAGGAGAGCGAGTTTTTCCTTGCAAGCCGTTGCGTCCTCAGGCGTTCTATCGCTGTCGCGGCATGGGCCATTCTGGGTCTGTGCCCCGACCTGGTTGGCTGATATTCGTCCAGCTGGAAACTTTGTTCTGCTACAATTTTTTACACCGCCGCGGGCCGGAAGAAGGTATCCTACAACGGGCTAGCGGCGTCCCCCGCGTGACGGCAGTTGAATGTAGATTGACCGACCGCGCAGAACCAGCGCGATCGTTGTGAATGTCAGAGCTGTTCGAGCAGATCAATACTATGCTGAACGGCTGCGGCCCAGGAGTCTCAGATAATTATGTCATCCACCAAGCATAATCTTCGTCTCGCCGGCTCCCTCGCCACGCTGATCATCGCTGCCGTGACCGTGAGCTGCACAGGTTTCTTTGTCAATCCGACACTGAGCTCGATCGCGATCGGCCCGCAGAATCTTTCGCTGTCGCCGACGGCGACTCAACAGATGGTCGCCACCGGCACCTTCAGCGATGGCAGCACGAGCGATGTGACCGGGAAGTCCACCTGGAGTTCTTCAAACGAGGCAGTTGCGAATTTTAGTCCCAGCATCGTTGGCGAGCTGGTTGCCGGATCGCTGCAGAACATTCCGAATCCGCCGGGCACCACAACCGTCAGCGCATCCGACGGTGCCATCACCAGTTCCAGCATTACCGTTACCGTGTGTCCGGTCGTGGAAACGATGACTATTACTGCTACTCCCACGACCGTGACAGCCGGTGACGTCGTAACGTTCGATGCGATGGCGACGTTCGCTGGAGTTACCGGAAGCCAGGATGTGACGGATGAAGTAACGTGGAATATTTCGAATACGACCATCCTTCCTTCTATTACCGACGGTAGCGGAACAACAACCGCCAGCACCTCGGGGACGACCAGCGTTTCAGCCACTCTTTGCGGCGCCACCAGCTCCGCGATTACCATTAGTGTCGCGGACTAGCGGCTGGCAGTTTGGGTGGATAGGCGCGAAGAATCTTAGAGTCCCGTTTCTCGCAAAGGAAGCGAGAAATGGGGCACCCTTTCTGTTACGTTCGCCAGTCTTCGGTCAAACACCCAGCAATTGCACACTTTGATTCTCTGCGGCAGCGCGTAATTCCCGATCGAGCGTAGCCAGCGGCAGGCCGCGACGCAAAGCTAACTCCAGGTAAGCGGCGTCATACAGAGTCAAGCGATGGCGCTCGGCCAGGGACGCGGTTGCACCCCAGGCTCGCCGATTGGTCTCAGGATCCAATTGAATGGGGAAAAACGACAAATCGGAGAGTGCACCATCGCGAAAATTCGCAGCGTAACGCCGACGCCTCACATTCATTTCCAGAACATTTGCAACTTCTAGGCGCCATGGGCTAGGGACCCAAGCGCCTGTCTGGCTCAACCGCTCAAATACTTCTTCCACAGGTCTCGTAGTTTCGTCGCGGTGAATCCAAGCCATAGTGAGCGAGCTATCCAGAACCAGACTCACGGCCGGCCTTCGTCCCGCAATTTCTTGAGCGTCTCCCAATCAAAATCATTTTCACTGGCGCCAGACCGATGCAGTTGCCGCGCCCGTTCGCGAATTCGATCGTAAGCGGCCTGCACTTGGCTCCGATCGATTCGTCCGTCCGCGGGCACGAGACGGGCTACGGCCTTCCCGTGCCGGGTAATGACGATTTCCTCGCCACGCTCCACGCGGTCGAGCAACGATCCCAAGGTATTTTTGGCTTCGAATGCGCCAATTTCATTTCCGCTGCTAATTTTCATTCAATCTAGCTTAAGCTAGATTGAAACGGAGCGTCAAATAAAAACCACCTCGAGGGAAGATCTTATACCATACTTCATACTGGTATTCAGTATGGTACACTTGATCATGGAACCAGCGCGGAAAATCACCGTGGAAATCCCTGGCGCGCTGCTTGCGAAGGCGCAGCAGGCCAGCGGGACTGGTATCACCCAGACTGTCCGCACCGGGCTGGAATTGCTGGCCGCGTCGCAGGCGTATCGAGATCTGAGGCAATTCCGCGGCAAAGTCCGTTTTGCACGAACCGTTGAAGAACTGAAGGCAGACCGCTGATCATCGAAGGAAGGAATGATCGCAGCCGACACTAGCACATGGATCGCCTTTCTCGAAGGCGATTCCGGAGAAGACGCGGAACTGCTCGACAAGGCACTGGCAGACCGGCAGGTATTGATGATCCCGGTCGTCTTGACTGAACTACTGAGCGATCCGGGCCTTGCCTCCGAAGTTGCCGAAACTCTCGGCCAGATTCCCCTGATTGCAATTGAGCCGGGTTATTGGCAACGAGCTGGAGCGTTGCGCGCAAAAGTATTAGCGAAACGGCGGAAGGCGCGACTCGGGGATGCGCTGATTGCCCAGACTTGCGTCGATCGAGGCATAGCTCTCCTCGCGCGGGACGACGACTTTTGCGCGTTCGTCGAAACCGCGCATCTTGATCTCGTTCTTTGAAGTCTACCAAGTGACATAAGTTCGGCATCTCCACGCCCACTCGTAAGTTGTCATTCCTCGCGGCACCAGTATCATCGTGAAGAACGGCCTTTCCTGTTACATCTGGCCTAATCGCTATTCATCCTATGTCTGATATTCGCTGCATCGGTATCGCTACCGGAGGCGGAGACGCGCCTGGGCTTAATGCCGTAATTCGCGCCGCCACCAAAGCCGCCATTTTGAAGTATGGGTGGAGGGTCATCGGGATTCCCGATGGGTTCGACGGGCTGATCTGGCCGGAGAAATCTTTCGAGCTTACGCTGAAGGACGTCAGCGGAATTCTGCCCCGTGGGGGAACGATTCTTGGGACCACGAACCGCGGAGATCCGTTCCACTACACAAAGATTGACCACGGCAAGGAAGTGGAGCGCGATATTTCCAGCAAGGTGATCGCCAACGCCGCTAAGCTGGGCATCGACGCCATCATCACTATCGGAGGCGACGGCTCGCAGAAGATCGGCTACGAACTTTTCCGAAAGGGAATGAAGATCGTAGGCGTGCCCAAGACCATCGACAACGATCTTTCCGCAACCCAGGTGACCTTTGGATTCGATACCGCGTTGCACACGGTCACCGACGCCATCGACAAGATTCATACCACGGCGGCCTCGCACCATCGTGTGATGGTGGTGGAAGTGATGGGCCGCGATTGTGGCTGGATTGCGCTCGAAGCGGGCATTGCCGGCGGGGCTCACGTTATTTTGATCCCGGAGATTCCGTTTACCATCCAACACGTTTGCCGCTATATCGGCGAGCGCGAAAAAGTTGGCAAGGATTTCACCATTGTGGTGGTAGCGGAAGGGGCGAAAATGCCGCCGGAATTGAAAGAGAACCGGCGCGCCAGTTCGATCGGAAATCTAATCGGCAACGCCATCGCCCGCGGGTCGGGCAAAGACGTGCGGGTGAGCGTGCTGGGGCACATTCAGCGGGGAGGCACGCCCTCGCCGTTCGATCGCATCCTTGCGACGCGTTTTGGCGTGGCTGCCGTCGACCTGATTGCCGCGGGCGGATTCGGCATGATGGTGGCGCTGCAAGGCGACTCGATTATTTCCGTCGACGTGGCGCATGCTATTGGACATTTGAAATCGGTGAACCCGAATGGGGAGCTGGTGCGAACGGCGCGAGCCGTCGGCATAGGATTTGGAGACTAAGATTTTCTTTTGCATGCGGAGGCCCGCGAGTCACCTTAGTAACTTTGCTGCCGCGTCCTCATTGCTTTTTAATACAAAGAATTTCCTCGCGGAATTATTTTCATGAGTAATTTGGAACTCTGCCTGGTTGTCCAGTTGTGTCTTGCGTTCGGAGTGGCAGGATTATTTTGGCCGGAAAAGTTGATGCCGCTCTTCGAAGTCTTAATGTTTCCCTGGGCGGCAAGCTACCGCGGCATTCGGGCAAACAGCGTCGCCGCGATTGGATTGTCGGTGCTGCTCTTCGCCCGATTGCTTGCGAGCCTTCGCTGAACGCCAAACAACGGCGAACCTTTTCTACTCAACCATCTATTCTTTCATCATCTCGTCGATCAGAGCGTAGAGTTGGCTGCGATCGACCACCTCGACAAAAGGTTTGCCGGAGCGTCTGTTGCTGACCACGTACAGCGTAGGGGTGTGCTGTAGATTGATGGATTTTCCTAGTTCCTTGTCGGCGTTAACCAAGGCCGCGAGTTTGCCATCGGGATCGACTACGAAGGGCAAATCGACTTTGTGCTCGGCGGCGAATTTCTCGGCGAAGCCGCGCAAATTCTGTGGAGTAATTTCTAGTTGATTCGAGAAGATATAGTCACGGAATTCATTGCCCAGCGACTTCGAGTGCGTATCGAAGTAGCGCGCAATGATTGCCGCATCGTAGGACCAGTTATGGAAGGGCAGCGGGAAGTCGTGGCGAACCACGGGAATTTTGTAGGTCCTGGCGGCTTCTTCCACCAGCGGCGCGGCACGGCGGCAATCGGGACACTGAAGATCTTCGAAGACCACAATGGCGACCTGCGCGCCTTTGGGCGGACGCAACGCGGGACTCACCGCATCCTGTTGCGCCCATGCCCAGATGGAAGTAACGAACAGCGATCCCGCAAGCAGTGAAGAAAAGAAAAACAGGTTTCGGAAAATATGTTTCATAAATTTCTGCACGACAATCTGGGGCGCCAAGGTTTAGCGCCTTTCTTTATGGTAACCGAAGCGTTCTCGTCTTTGTAAGGTTCGCTTCGAAGAAGCGTGGCCGCGGAGGTGCATTGAGCGTCAACCCTTTGGTGCGGAAAAGCGATGCGGCAACGCGCTATAGTGAAAGTACGCGGATGAAGAATTCGTGAAGAGCAATCCGCGATAACCAATTCATAATGAACCGTCCGCAGTGGAGATCGTGAAACCTTCCCGCTTACCGCATTCTGCCCGGCTCGTCGTGGCTTTCGCGTTGGCCCTGGCTTTTTTGCTCGCCTTTCCTGCCTGCAATCGCGGACGTCACCGCGTGCTGGAGGTGAACTACGTCTCGGCCGTGCAATCCACCCTGCGCGATCAGGTGGCGACCATTTACAACCGCGTCGGGACCGTGAAAAACGGAGAGCGCGTGGAAGTATTGGAGCACGAAAAACGTTTTGCCAAAGTGCGCACGGCGAGCGGCGTTGAAGGCTGGATCGAGCAACGTTACCTGGTGGATCAGCCAACCTACGATGCTCTTGAGAAGTTGACGAAAGATAACCTGAGCGATCCCGTGCAGGCGCCCGGCGTGCTGCGCAACGATACGAATCTGCACCTCACGCCCGGCCGCGAGACCGAGCATTTGTACCAGCTTTCGACAGGAGCGAAGGTTGCGCTGCTGAAACGAGGGACAGCGGAGAAGCAACCGGGTGCGATTGTGCCGGTGAAAGCGGGCGGCAAGACTCCATCGGGGCCCGCGCTCGAAGACTGGTGGCTGGTGCGCGATCCGGAGAATCGCGTCGGCTGGGTGCTGGCGCGCATGGTGGATATCGACGCCCCGCTGGAAATTGCGCAATATGCCGAAGGTCAGCGTTTTGTTGCCTTCTTCGTATTGAATCAGGTGCAGGATCCAGGTAAAGATGGTGTGGACAAAAGCGTACCGCAGTACTTGTGCGCCATGACGACTCCGCGGGATGGCCAGCCCTTCGACTTCGATCAGATTCGCGTTTTCACCTGGAACGTGAGAAAGCATCGCTACGAAACGGCCTACCGCGAGCACGGCCTGAATGGGGTTCTACCGGTGACGGTGACCAGCGAGAATTTTGACAAGGAAGGCACGCTGCCGGTCTTCATCCTGCACGTGAAAGATGACAGCGGCAATGTAAGCGAGCGAAAGTACAAACTCAATACGCCGATCGTGCGGCGTGTGCTCGCGCCCGGCGAGCAGAAGGAAACAC
>JBAUVJ010000544.1:0-2309 GCA_049583165.1 Candidatus Sulfotelmatobacter sp.
CGGGCGCAGAAAGGTTAATTGCACCCTCGATCTCTTCGTGAGCCATCAGAAATTCGATGCTGCGGATAAAATCCGCGTCGTGAATCCACGAAACGAATTGTTCTCCGGAAGCCGCAGTACCTCCCAATCCAAAGCGGACCAAGCGCAAGAGCTCAGCGAAAATACCGCCCTGGTCGGGGCTCATGGTCATGGCACTGCGTAGTGCGACCTTGCGGGTTCGCGGAGTGGCCGCCGAGAAAAACGCATCTTCCCAACTAGTAGCCACTTCAATGCTGAATCGCCAACTGGACGGGCAGTTCTGCTCGTTGCCGCCGATCTCCCCTGCGTCTTCGTCCATCGGGCGGTCCAGGGCATGCCGATAGATCGTGGCCGTGCTGGCATTCATCCATAGGCGAGGCGGGTGATCCAGCGGGGCAATAGCTCGGCCAAGCAGCAACGTGCTTTGCAACCTTGATTCCTTGATTGCTTTCCGATTCGCAGGCGTATACCGGCAATTTACATTGCGACCCGCAAGATTGATCAGCACATCGGCGCCCTCCAGTTCGCGGGCCCAATCACCCAAGGTGGCGCCATCCCACGCAACAACTCGCCAGGGCGCACGCTGGACGGACCGTGCGACTACAACAACCTGATGGCCGCACTGGTGGAAATGACGAACGAGCAAGCTGCCAATCTGTCCATTGCCGCCAGCCACAACGATGCGTAGCCCGTCGCTCATGGAGCCTCCACCGAAAGGGTTGATTCTTCTTCGCCGTAAACAATTTCAAACAGGTCCGTCGCAAGCTTTCGGAGTGGCCGCATGAGCGGCAGACTCGAAAGCTTGATGAGGTTCACGACGATCGAGAGGCTCTTATGGAATAACTTCTTGGTCCTTATCTGTGCCGGCGAGGAGTCATACACCCAAAAGAGAAGCAGGCCCATCTGATAAAGCCACAACACGCGCGGCAGATGAATTTTCAGATCATCTGGAATACGCACCCTCGAAGCGTCCACCGCGGTCGAGAGAAATGCAATATCACGTTCCCGGATAGCACGGGTCTCCTCACTGAAAGGCGACAGCGGATGTTGCGGATCAATATGAGCCGACAGAGCTCCCAACAGTTTCCTGTTTGGCGCAAAGTATCGAAACTTCACTTCTATCGCCGCCCGCAAGCGCTCTTCCAGGCCCTGCGTTTTGGAAAGCGCATCCTCAAGGAGAGAATCGAGTTCGCGCTGCGCGCGCCGGTAGAACTCCATAACCAGCGAGTCTTTCGAATCGAAGTAATAATAGGCGGCGCCCAACGCCACGCGGGACTCCTGGGCAATGTCCCGCATGGTGGTTTTCTCGAAACCGCGCTCGCGAAATAGCGCCAGCGCGGCTTCGAGAATGCGGTTCTGTGTTTCTTCGGACTTCCGGGTCGTGGCGGTGGCGGCTCGTCCCATGGCTAGGCTCGCGGCGCAGGATTCGCAAAAGATGTTTCCAGTCTGGCGCGCGCCCGGCTGCTCTTGCGCGCACGCGCGAACAGGAACAAGTTGAAGAAGTGCATGCCTCCGAGAACCAGCAGAACGAGGCCCATCTTGTCGCTCACCTGTTCAATGGCGGCGCGCGGCGTGTCCGGGTTCCCGTATGTCCGCAGGGCCATGGTTACGTAGCCGATGTTAATGAGATAAAACCCGACCACCAGCAGATGGTTTACGGAACCCGCAAGTTCCGCGTTGCCGTGGAAGGCGTCCACCAGGAATACCCTGCCGTTCTTATACAGCGTCCGCGCCACCCAAATCGTAACGGTCAGGCTGAGGAGAAGGTAACTCACGTAGCATCCGACGATATACATAAAATCCTCCGTGAATGATGATTTGAACATGTTCAATTACAGAATGCCCCTATCCGGGCGGCCTGTCAAGACAAAAATGAACGTGTTCAAAATGAGGGTTTGGCGTTATTCCGACAGCCATAAGACACGAGAAACTGAGGGATTCCGCCTTCCGCGGGCTTTCCGCTGAACGACGCTAAATCTTCTGCAGCCTCTGCACCTCATGCACCCCGGGAATCTTCCTCAAGCCCGCCATAATTTGTTCCAGGTGTTTGAGGTCAGAAATATCTAGGACAATCTCCACGCTGGCCTGGCTATTCTCGGTACGCGCCCCGATATTTCGGATATTGCTCTGCGCATCTCCAATCACGCTGGTGATGTTCTTCAGCATCCCGAAGCGGTCATCACAGTAAACCGTAAGCTTCACCGGATAAGCCGTCGGAGTGCTCTCGTCGCGCGCCCATTCCACATCGATGCGGCGCTCCGGCTCGTACATCAGATTGGTAACGTTAGGAC
>JBAUVJ010000545.1:0-1817 GCA_049583165.1 Candidatus Sulfotelmatobacter sp.
GGCAAAGACTTCGGGAAGGATGTGCAGGCAAGTGCCTTCGTTGGCGCCCACGGTGATGGCGCCGCGGGGGACGTGCTCCATTTCAGCGAGAGAGGTGAGCATGGACTTACGAGCGTCGAGGGTTTCCTGGGCATATTTCTGGAAAGACTTGCCGGCGGCGGTGAGCGAGACTTTGCCGCCGGAGCGATCGAAGAGCTTCGCTCCGACCTCGTCTTCGACGGCGCGAATCTGGGAAGAGATAGCGGGCTGGGTGCGGAAACGTTTCTCGGCCGCGCGGGAGAACGAGGCGTGGCGGGCCACTTCGAGGAAGGTTTGGAGTTGGTCGAAGTCCATGGGGCGTGAAGCAGTTGCCAGTTGCCATTTGAAACT
Organism: Candidatus Sulfotelmatobacter sp.; assembly: GCA_049583165.1. Classification (GTDB taxonomy): domain Bacteria; phylum Acidobacteriota; class Terriglobia; order Terriglobales; family Acidobacteriaceae; genus Sulfotelmatobacter. The sequence goes on from JBAUVJ010000545.1 coordinate 370, forward strand.
GAGGATCGGGTCGACAGGTTTGACCGAGCCCTGCCAAGTATACGGCTAGCCGAGGGACACGACAAAAACATCCGTGACGCTGTAGAGGGCTGTGCCGAGTTCAGTGCGGTTTAGTGCTGATAAACGGCAAGAGATATGCGATCGAAAGCAGAACAAAGAACGCTCCCGCCACGCGAAAAACAGCTGTCATGATCTTGGCATTACGAGCGCGCCATTCCGGAGTTGGCGGCGGGTTAACGTTAGGATGCCGCTGGCGCAGTCCAGTGGTCCAAGCGTTGTAGCGGCGTGACAAGGGCGAAGCCCAGAAAGCCAGAGCTAGACCTGCTACAGCATACCCTGCGCCTAGGATCAGGTTCATGCTGGATCCCCTTACTCCTTCAACTGCTTCTCAATCGCCGCGATTACTTCTTTCGAATCCGGTGTGACCGCGGGTTCGAAGCGCTGCACAACGTTGCCGTTGCGGTCGACCAGGAACTTGGTGAAGTTCCATTTGATTTCGCCGGCGATGGCCGGCCCGGTGCCTTTGGTTAGGTAAGCGTAGAGCGGGGACTGGTCTGCGCCTTTGACTGAAATTTTCGAATACATGGGGAATGTGACGCTGTATTTGCGGGTGCAGAAGGTTTTGATCTCTTCGTTGGTGCCCGGTTCCTGGGCGCCGAAATTGTTGGCGGGGAAGCCGAGGATGACGAAGCCCTGGTCTTTGTACTTCTCATACGTCGCTTCGAGAGCGCTGTATTGAGGGGTGTAGCCGCATTGGCTGGCTACGTTGACGACCAGAACCACCTTGCCCTTATAGTTGGCCAGCGGGGCGGGTTGGCCATCGATGGAGTTGAGGGTGAAGGTGTAGATTCCCGAGGCGGCGAACAATGATCCAGCCATGATCAGCACAGCTCCCGATAAAAGATAGCCACGAACCGAGAAGAGGAAACGAAGACAGGAAGATTTCATTGGTCGCTCCGGACGAGAATGGTTTCAACAGGAGTGAGGATACCGGGCGAGCGCACACGCCGCAAGCCAGCAATTTGTAAAATGTTTGTCTTATCTAGTTCGTACTCAGCTTGTCTTGCTCAGTTTTGTCTTGCTCAGGCGGTGGTGCTGAGAGACGCCGGCTTGGTGGTCTGCTTTACGATTCTATCCACTAGCTTGAGGGCCTTGGAGGAATCGGTGGTGACGGACTCGAGGTGAGTTACGTCCATCAAGCCTTCCTCGATCGCGTCGAGCGCCTGACCGGAGCGCTCGAGAACAGTCAGCAGATATTTTTGGGCGATGGGGCGATCAGCGGGGTGAATGAGATCCCACCAGCGGCGGATAGAGTCCTGCACCTCGACCTCTGTCTTTTCGCCGACGACTAACGCGTCGATTAGCCGGTACACCTTGCTCTTGATGGCCTGATAGGAGACAGAAACTTCCTGTGGCATGGGCTTTTGGAACTTTTTGCTATTGCCAAG
>JBAUVJ010000546.1:0-36225 GCA_049583165.1 Candidatus Sulfotelmatobacter sp.
CTATTAATGGACTCAAAGTGGTAAGTATCATAATGACACAAACAATCGACAAGTGTCTTATGCTCATAAAATGTTCCGACCGGAACATTGAGAAATAAATATCTAGGTAGTTCTGTTTATAAACGCTCGGCACCGACCAGTTTCGAATCTATCAAGCATAGACGCCCTGGCCCCGTGCGTAGCGACGGAATGTGAAAGCCCGGCACGGAAGTGCCGGAGGAAGTCCAAAATCGTTAGGGACGGACGATTACGAAGTTTCAATTCGCAATTGTTCCAGTCGGAACGCTCGCGATTCATTTCCCCGTAATCAGTGTAGAACCGTAATTGCAAATTGACTCAAGCTCCAGTCGGGTCCCAGCGCAGAGTACCCGACGACCCCTCTTCCAATGTTCCCGCTGGAACGCAACCCACGTCGAATCGACGATTCACCGATAAAAACCTAACCCCTATGTTCCCACCGGAACATGAACCACGTTTTGCACAACAATTCATCTCATGCACAGCGCTTCCGTCTTGCATTCGAAATGTGAATCGCACTATTCTGCCAACAGCTCTGGCTCCTCGACAATCTATGGGACGCGTCATCGCTGTTGCCAATCAGAAGGGCGGCGTGGGTAAGACTACGACTGCCATCAACCTTGCCGCGTCCTTCGCGGCCGCTGAAGTGAACACCCTGCTCATCGACTGTGATCCGCAGTCGAACGCCTCAAGCGGCCTCGGTCTGGCGAAGGATCCGGAGCGCCTGTCCACATACCATCTCCTCATGGGCGATGCATCCGGCGAACAGGCGCTCGCCACAACCGAGCTCGAGCAGCTCTGGATCATTCCTTCACACAAGAATCTCATCGGTGCAAACATTGAGCTGGTCGAGGCCGAGCGCCGCGAATATTGCCTGAAAGATGCCATCGCCCCATTGCGCGATCGCTTCCACTACATCGTTCTTGACTGTCCGCCCGCGCTCGACTTGCTGACGCTCAATTGTCTGGTCGCGGCGGATTCAGTTCTGATTCCCATGCAAGCGGAGTATTTCGCGCTCGAAGGCATCAGCGAGCTGCTGGATACGATCGAACGAATTCGCGTGGAGCTGAACCCGCAGCTTGAAATCGAAGGTGTAGTCCTCACCATGCTGGATGAACGGACTAACCTGGCCCAGCAGGTGATTGCGGAACTCAGAAAATTTTTTGGCGAAAAGCTATGCGCGGCAACCGTGCCGCGGAACATCCGTCTGGCCGAGGCGCCGAGCCATGGCAAGCCGGCTCTGGTCTACGATCCGCGATCGAAAGGCGCGGAGAGTTACATACGCCTGGCAAAAGAATTATTGGGTCACCACCTGGCGGCAGCGGGGAATCCGCCGCCCGAGGCGAAAAGCGCATAATCTATATATTGATGTCTGTCGATATATACATCGATACATATAAATGTAAAGGAATCGACCTATGACTGCGACCGTAGCGGCGGAGAAAAAAGACGAGAAAGTTGAAAAACGGCGGGCTTTGGGGCGGGGGTTGGCGTCCTTGTTGCCGGGGCCGCGGGTGGTCGGAAGTAGCGCCGGAAGCGCCATCCAGGACCCTGGCCATGGCGGAGAAAAGCAGGTTCCTCACTTCGTTCGGAATGACAAGCTTCAAGAGAGTGTTGCCGTCGCCGCCGAAACCTCGACAGCATCGGATCTCGACGCAACGCGGACAGGAGTGTCCGCGCCACACGAGCATGCACCCCACGAAGCCAGCGATGTGACTCCAATTCAGGCGCCGACAGCGCATCACCATGTGGTGTCGCAAGTCCCCGTCGAGTTAATTGACAAGAATCCGTACCAGACGCGGTACGTATTCGACGAGGAGATGCTTCAGGAGCTGGCCGACTCGATCAAAGAAAACGGAGTGGTGCAGCCCGTGGTGGTGCGTCCGGCGGAAGAAGCAGGACGCTTCATCCTGGTGCTCGGTGAACGGCGCTTACGAGCATCGAAAATCGCAGGTCAAAGAACCATTCCGGCGATCGTGCGCCGGCTCTCTCCTCAACAGGCCGCGGAGATGACCGTGCTCGAGAACGTGCAGCGCGAGGATTTGAACCCGCTGGAGCAGGCCGAAGCCTTCCGCGTCCTCAGCAAAGAATTTCACCTTACCCAGGCGCAAATTGCCCAACGGATCGGCGTTTCCCGCGAGACCGTGGCGAATTACATGCGCCTGCTGCGCCTGCCGCAGCAAGTGATGGGATATCTGCTATCGGGCCGCCTGACCTTCAGCGATTGCAGGGAGCTTCTGGCTCTGGAAAAAGAAGAGCACATTCTGCAAGTCGCGGAGGAGGTAGTCACCAAGCATCTGAAGTGGGACGAGATCGAAGACCGCGTCGCGCGCCTGAATGGATTTCTACCGACGCTGCCAGGGCAGGAGGACGCGCAGAAAAAATCCAGAGGTGCGCGCTGGATAGATCCGAATGTGCGAGCGGCGCAGCTCGAAATGGAGCGGACTCTGGGGATGCGCGTCAGAATTAAAGATCGAAATGGCAAGGGCAGGATTGTGATTGAATACGCCACCGTGGATGATTACGAGCGCGTGGTAGAGATGTTGAAGCGGAAGTAATGTTGATTTTGGCTGGGGAATTTAGTTCAGCAGACGAGCGGCTTGCGCTGGAAGGGAATCAAAGTAGTAAGAGTGGTACCGATGCCTTATTTTTAACTCCGCTAGCGCGGCGATGGCAGAAGAATCGACTTAGAATCGCGGCCAGGTGGTAATCACCGACTGATGTTAACTAACTTGATTCGTCCCCTAGCTCTCCAAATACGCGTCGATCCACTCCTTAATCTTCTGCCGGCGCGTATCGGTCGCATCGAAGTGCAGTCCAAAAGATTTGGGCTTGCGCCAGGTTACAACTCCGCGGACGTTGACCCGAGGCAGGGTGAGCAAGGAGAAAGATATCTCCACATTGGTTCCCTTGGACAATTCCTCAGCGCTTTTTAACGACATGCCCCCGGAACTGATGTCAAGGCTGGAAGCGCTGACGCGGCGGCCATCATTACAGACCACCGTCACCTCAGTCATGATCGGTATGCGCGTGTAGCGCCGGAATTCGTGCAGCACCAGCATGTGCGTGGCGCGAACCAGTTTGAGCGCCGCCGGCCGCTCCAGCGGCTCATGAAACATGGCATTGATGCCGTATTTCGAATAGCGCATGGCCTCATGCGCACTCCCGCCCAGTCCATAAAGCACCAGCCGGCTATTCGAGGGCGAAGTACGTGCCGCTTCCATAATGGCCTCCGCGCCCGGCTTCAGATTCAGAACGCACGCCTCGAACTTCTCCTGGCGCAATCGCTCGGCCGCGCTGGTAGACACCAGCACAGTCTCAATGCCGAATTGGCGAAAGCACTCAGTCAGTAGAAATCGGGAAGACTCTTTCAGGTCGACGAGGGCGGCGCGGGCCGTCCCCTTTTTAGCGGGCGTAGGTGCCAGGGCAGTACCAAGTGCTTTTTCCATGGGTTCGGGGCCAGATTACCGGTACGAAAGTTTATTGTGCCGTGGCTTGGCAGAGATGGAAAGACCCTAATGGACAGGCCTGAGGGGTACAAAAGGCTTATTACCTAGGTTGAACTGGTGGGTAAAAAACATGGAAAAAGCCTCATCTACCGTTGATGGAACAAAAGACGCCGAAAGAACGATTCGCGTATTCAACCTTCGCTTTCTGCATGGGGAACGAAATATTGTGTGGGGTTTTTGGGGCCATCTTAATGTTGGATAGTTGGCTATATCAACTGTTAGACTATCCAACAGGAGCACTTTCATGGAACTCGTCACGGTAAAAAACAAATTCCAGGTCGTTATCCCGCAGAGCATCCGCAAGCGTGTGCGCTTGGATGTCGGCGATCTACTGGAAGCGTCTTTTGAAAACGGGAAAATTACTTTTACTCCGAAAACGGTTGTCGATCGTCAACTGGCCGAAGGCCTTGAGGATCTTGCCCGAGGCCGCTCTCACGGTCCCTACGAGTCCGCGCCCGAAGCCATCGCCGCTCTGGAGCGTAGGGCCGGGAGGGCGAAAAATAATGCAAGGAAACGGAAGTGAAGCTCCGCCTTACGGAGCGCGCTGACAAAGATTATGCGGTGCTCCAGCCTGCGGTGCGCAAGGCGTTCGCCAAGCAACTCGAATTCTTGCTCAAGCAGCTTTCCCACCCTTCACTGCGCGCGAAGAAATACGACGAAGTGAACGACATCTGGCAGGCACGAGTGAATCGCAGTTGGCGGTTTTACTTTGTAATCCATGGGGACGAGTACGTTATCTTGTCGATAATTCCGCATCCGAAATAGATGGGATTCTGCGAGCGACAAAACCTATTCCGACCACCGCCGGAACAGCAGCGCCCCATTCGTCCCGCCAAACCCAAAGGAATTCGACATAGCATATTCCAACTTAGCTTTCCGCGCATGGTTGGGGACGAAATCCATTGCGTCGGTTTCCGGATCCTGATTCTCCAGGTTGATGGTGGGGGGCAGGATCTGGTCGCGCAGGGCGAGGACAGTGATGCCCGCCTCCAAGCCCCCGGCGCCGCCGAGCAGATGGCCGGTCATTGATTTAGTAGAGCTGACGGGAATCTTGCGCTCGCCGAAGAAATTCCGGATGGCATGCGCTTCGAGCGTGTCGCCGATCGGCGTGGAAGTGCCGTGGGCATTGACGTAATCGACCTTGTCCGGGCTGATCCCGGCATCGCGCACGGCGTTTCGCATGACGCGGAATCCGCCTTCATGCTCGGGAGCGGGTTGAGTCATGTGGTAGGCATCGCCAGACATGCCATAGCCGGCGACTTCGGCAAGAATAGTTGCGCCCCGGTTTTTAGCATGCTCGAGTTCTTCGAGCACCAGAATGCCGGCGCCTTCCCCCATCACAAATCCATCGCGATCCCTGTCCCAGGGACGGCTAGCTTTTTCCGGATCGTCATTGCGTGTGGAAAGCGCGCGCATGGCGGCGAATCCGCCCACGCCCATCTGAGTAATAGCCGCTTCAGAGCCGCCGGCGATCATCACATCGGCGTCATTGTGCTGGATGATGCGAAAAGAATCGCCGATGGAATGGGCGCTGGTGGTGCAGGCCGTAGCCGTGGCTTCATTCGGGCCTTTGGCTCCGAAACGCATGGAAACATGGCCGGCGGCAAGGTTGACGATGGCGGCGGGAATAAAAAAAGGAGAAATCTTGCGCGGGCCGCCTTCAAGCAGCGCCGCGTGTTCGCGTTCGATGATGTCGAATCCCCCGATGCCGGAGCCGATGTGCACGCCGACGCGCTCGCTGTTTTCGGGGGTAATCTTCAGGCCGGACATTTTGAACGCTTCATCCGCGGCGGCAATCGCGAGGTGGATGAAGCGTCCCATCTTCTTCACTTCTTTTTTTTCGATGAAATTCAGCGGATCGAAGTTCTTGACCTCGGCGGCAATCTGGCAGGCGAAGTTGCTGGAGTCGAACTGTGTAATACGGGCCACGCCGCTCTTGCCCGCGAGCACGGCCTGCCACACCTCTCCGGTGGTATTCCCCACGCCGCAGATCAGGCCAATGCCGGTAACTACGACCCTTCGTCCCAAACTACTTGCCGCCTTTCGAATGCTTGGAGATGTAATCGATGGCGTCCTGCACGGTGCGGATCTTTTCCGCGTCCTCGTCGGGGATTTCGATGTCGAAACCTTCTTCGAAAGCCATGACCAGTTCGACCGTGTCCAGTGAATCTGCGCCCAGGTCGTCCACAAATGACGCGCTGGAAGTGACTTCACCTTCGTCCACACCCAACTGCTCTACGATGATCTGCTTAACTTTTTCGTCAACGGCTGCCATGTTTCTCCTCGCTTAACCTGATTAGATTTGAAGTCCGCTGCCGGAGATTCGGAAGCCGCAGTCTTCTATGTTCCTGCCTGCTTGGGCCCGAACTCTCCGTGATTTCGTTACTCGCGGGTGCTACCGCACAGAAAATCGGCGAACGTGTAGTGTAATGGTCCCGGTGAATTGGTGTAAAGGAAGGGGATTGCCGCATCGGACAAACCCTTGATTAGCCGACTCATTCGGACATCTGATCCTAACGGTTGCCTATTCTCGTGGTCAAACGAGTTGCACGTTATCATTGTCGTCATTGTTAGCAAAAGAAGCCGCGAATCAAGCCGCGAAAGAGTCGTAAAGAAGAGGACTTTGAATTCCATGCGTGCCGTCGTGCAGCGCGTAAGCCGCGCCCAGGTCACCGTTGGCGGAGAGATCACGTGCGAGATCGGCGCGGGGCTGCTGGTTTTGTTGGGCGTCGGACGCGACGACACCGAAGCCGACGCAACTTACCTGGCCGAGAAAATCGCAGGCCTGCGCGTCTTTGAAGACGAGCAGGGAAAAATGAACCGAAGCGTGCAGGACGTTCGCGGAGCCATACTCGCGGTCTCGCAATTCACCCTATACGGTGACGTAAGACGCGGCAAACGCCCCTCATTCGACGCCGCCGCGCCGCCGGAGAAAGCGGGCCGGCTCTACGAATATTTCGTCGAGCAAATTCGCGCCTCCGGATTGCGCTGCGAAACCGGCCGCTTCCAGGAAACCATGAAAGTAGACTTGACGAACGAAGGGCCGGTAACCATCCTGCTGGATTCTGGGAAGGGATTTTTGGCATACTTCGAGCCGCGCGACGCCCCTGCGATATAGCCAAAGTCGAGTGAGGTACGTATCGAATCAAGCTGGATTAACAGGAGCAGCAATTGTCCTTCCGGCGATGTTTCTTGATGGCTGTTTGTCTGAGCGCGCTTCTGTGCGCTGAAGTCCCGCCGGTTTTTAGCCAGCAGGATCCCACCACGGCGGGGGAACTGCTGGAGCGATATGTTCAGGCCATTGGAGGCGCCGACCGAATCGCCGCAATCACCACTTTCGCGAAAAGTGCGGAGACCTCCAGCGATCTTGGTGCCACCAGGACTTACGGTACTGCTGTTTCCCAGAAAAATGGGCAAGGCACGTTCGAGTTCTATTACAAAGCGCCGAACCTTCGATTTGCCCTCATTACCGGCAACAACGAAGTGCTCAGCGTTCAGGGATGCGACGGCGCCTTGTCCTGGCATATCGATCGCGCGGGCAACAAGAGCGAATTCAAGCCAAAACCCGACAACGAGTATGAGTGCAGCGGAGGATATGAGCCGATGCCCCTCGTGATGCCGGCGCCGCGGTTGCAACTTAAGTTGAAAGGAAAGAAGAAGGTTTCAGGGCGTTTTACTTGGGCCATCGAAGTGAAGGATCCCAAATCTGAAGTGACCGATGTCTATTACTTTGACGCCGAAAATTACCTTCTCGTTCGCTCCGATGCAGTCATGCACGATCTGAGTTCTCGTTCATTCAGGTCAGAGATACTCTACTCCGATTATCGCGAAGTGGAGGGGCTGAAAATTCCATTCATGATAGTGCAGAAGAGCGAAAGCTGGTCGATGACCACGATTGTGCGGCAGGTGGAGATTAACATCCCTCTCGACGACGACCGCTTCAAGGAACCGACGGTTACAAGGCAGAAAGGGACTTCCCATTTTCACATCGATCTTCTATCTCCGCCCAGCTTTCCGTCTAGCGCCGATCTTGCTCCTCCGCCCAAGCTGGCGAATTCCGAAAACATCGAACATCCGAGACCCGAAGTGCAGTCCACGCCAAGCGCAGCGGTCCCAGCGGAAATAGTCAATGCGAGCAACTTTGTTACGTCTCCTCTCGAGGAACTCCGCCGTACCGTGCCGGATTTGAGAGGGTTGAAAGAAACCGAGAATCAATACACCCTCGCAAGTCTCTTAGATAAGGTGGGCGAAAAAATTGTTGACCTCTCCCTACGGATGCCCAATCTCATTTCCAATGAGGAGGTTTTGGAATCGCAAGCTGGCGGAAAGCCGACGCGCGAAAACTTTTCCTACCTGATCCTGGCCCGCCGCACGACAGACGCCCGGGTGATGGACGAGTTTCGGGTGGACTTAGAAAGCGGAAAAACGCTGGAAACCGGCAAATGGAAGCCCGGAGACACGGTGCCCCAGAATGATCAGTCCCAGGACGATCTGCCGCACGTTAGCCAGAAAGCCAGCGCGCGCAAGACCGGCGGTCCGCCGCTGGCGCAGGGTTTTGCGGCGTTTTGGCTGACGTTCTATCCCACGAATCGCGCGGAAGCAAACTTTCGCATTTTAGGTCAAGAGAAGATCGACCGGCATCAGACCATCGCGATCGCCTTTGCGCAGATCCCCGGCTCAGTCCGGCTACCTGGCGAATTGCGCTTTAAGGACAAGTCGGTGCCTGTCTATTACCAGGGCGTGGCATGGGTGGATGCCTCTGATTTTCGCATCGTACGACTGAGGACGGATCTTCTACAGTCCTTCGATCTTCCCGTCAACCAACTGACGACGAATATTCAGTTTGCAGAGACTCCAGCGGCGGGATTCTCATCCTCATTTTGGTTGCCGCTGGAGGTGGACGTCACTGTGCAGATGAACGGTGTTATGTTCCACGACAAGCATATTTATTCCAAGTATCGCTCCTTTCAAGCACATTCAAGAATCCTCATTCCCTGAACTCAGACACTCGCCTTCTAGCCCTGTCCAAACTCGCTGTAACGTTTCGCCCCCGAAACGCACTACTAAATAAGTGATGTTGCGCAGGCTGCATCCTTCGCAAGCAAGAAAGCCAGTCTGCCAGTGAGGGGGACATGTTTGCCCGCAAGGTTGCTGCTCTTCTAAAACCGAACTCGCTTCCGGAATTTACGAATCTGATGGAGTCTGAAATCCTGCCCTGGCTGCGAAAGCAGGAAGGCTTTCTGGATTTAATCATCCTCGCGGTTCCCGGCGGCGATGAAGTCGCAACTGTCAGCTTCTGGGATCGCCAGGCGGACGCGGAGGCTTATCAGGAAAGCGTCTATCCAGAAGTTGTAGAAATTCTGGACCGGCTGCTGGACAGCGTTCCTTACGTCAAAACGTTTGACGTTGTCAGCTCGACCCTGCAAAGGGTTGCACCTGTCGACCGTCCGCAAACAGAACATCTTCAGCGGACACTACAGGACTGCGGTTTACCTGAGACCAGCGCCTGAGGAACTCCGCCACGATTCACGGCTGCGCGTAATACCCGGTACGCGTGCGCGCCCTAATCCCCGGCTTGTCGACATTGACTACGATTGCGTGATACTCGTTCACCCGGTCCGCTTTGGCTGCGTCGAACGAGAGAACATAAAAAGAATTCGCGTCCGCGGCACAATTTGCGATCAAGGTGGTGAGGTCGTTGCTGGAATTGAGGACCAGACCGCCGCTTTGAACCACAAGAACCTGGAGCCCAAGGTTGCCGGGATTCAGTCGCGCCGGCGACGTCAGGCCTTTAAGAAATTCCTTGTAGTAGCTGGTTCGAATTCCGGCAGCATCCGCCAATCCCAGCGGGTCGATAGCGTAAAGCGTGATGCGGGATTGCCTCAGACTATCGGAGAACGCTACCACCGAGTTGAACAGGCGCTGGGAATCTTTCGAGGTGAGCTCAATGTTCGGCCCTGAAAGCAGCGGCCATCCTGGACTGAACCAAACCATCAGTTTTCTGCCCGGCAGCTTACCTTCATCTTCGATGAGCGAGTTCAGGGTCCTGAGGGAGAGGTCAAACCGCTCGTTGGCCCCATAGAAACCCTGCGAACGGTTGATCGTGCGCAGGCCAGTTTGGTATTGATCGTATAGCGCGGCCAGCGCATTTCCATCGCGAGAAGAACCCTGCTGCACCTTTGCGCCCGCATCAGTGAAGACGACCAGAGATACCGGCAGCGCGAGGTGGCCGCCATTCTGAAGCAGAAATTTTTTCAGCTCGCCGCGCTCGTAGGTGACCGCATTAAAAGCGGCGTTTACGGCGTCGACAACCAGTACGACTTGAACCGGATCGGTAGTCGATTCTCCTCCATTGTCTACCGCATGAAAAGAAACGACACCTTGCGGCCGCTTATCGTCGAGAATCGTGAAGTCCTGTTGCTGAAGGCCGCGAACCGGCGCGCCAGATTTATCAGTCACCTGCACATCGAGCGCAATTTCCCGATGCGTCGATTCGACTCTTGCCGGCTCGCCAGTACGAGGTTGAAGTTGTGGCGCGGGAGTCTCTTGCGTCAACGCGGCGGAGACACACAAAAGCAGGACAAGAAGCAACCGGAAAAGCCGATCCATGCGAACTCACCTCGCCTCGGGTTCTTCGCATAGCCGGGGAAGGCGCTGCGTGACCTCTGACACGGGAGAGTTTAAGGCTGACATGTCCGGGAAATCAACCGCTAACCGCGTCGACACCTGCCGGAGCGATGCAGCCAACAGATTGTTATGTCGCGCGAACTCCAAAGAGATTTTCCTCGCGACACCCCTCCGGAAAGCATGTTCGACACGGAACTCTTAACGAGACGCGAGAATCGTGTCCGCCACCCGCGCCGCATCCACCGCTGCTCGCACATCATGCGTTCGCAAAATGTGTACACCCTTAAGAATCAGAACCGTATGAGCCGCTAGATCTCCGTAGAGCCGGTCGGCAATGGCAGCATCTTTTCCGTCTTTCACCAGCATGCGGCCAATGAAAGATTTTCTCGATGTTCCTGCCAGCAGCGGAAACCCCAACGATTGCAACTCGTCAAAGCGCGCGAGCAGAGGATAGTTCTGCTCGAAGTTTTTTCCGAAGCCCAACCCCGGATCGAGGACGATCCTCTCCCGCCGCACGCCCGCCAGCACCACGGCTTCTGCCCACTCTCGCAACTCGCGCTTCACTTGCAGAACAATATCGCCCGGCGGCGGCAAACTTCGCCACTCTTCGGGCCGGCCACGCATGTGCATCAGAACTGCGCCGCACTTTAATTCGGCGATCGTCTTCGCCATCTGCGGATCCCAGCGCAGCCCGCTCACATCGTTGACGATCTCGGCCCCCGCAGCCGCCGCCGCCCGCGCCACGCTGGCCTTGTACGTATCGATCGAGATCACCGTATCGGGGCGCAATTTCTTGAGCTCCGTGATCACCGGCAACACGCGCCGTAGTTCTTCCTCAGCGCTCACCACAACCTTTGGAACCTGAGTTGTGCTCGATTTTATTTCCTGTTCCCGGCCTTCCGGTGCAGCGGCGACCGTAGCGCCGGGCCGCGTGGATTCTCCGCCAATGTCGATGATGTCCGCCCCTTCGTCGACCAACTGCATGGCGCGCTCCAAAGCTTGCTTGGGGTCCAGATAATCGCCGCCGTCGGAAAAAGAGTCAGGAGTGACATTGAGAATGCCCATGATCCGCGTGCGCTTGCCCAGTTCGAGCGTGCGCGTCCCCAGGCTCCATTGGAAAACTGTCCTCATGCGGGCGATTCTAAATGAAAGAAATGAAAGAAGAGAGCGGGCAAGAAAGCGCCAGAAAGAAGAAGAAAGAGAGAAGAAAAGAAAAAAGAGAAAAGGAAGATAGCTGAACTCATACACCTAACGGCGACGCGCCGACGCGGTTCGCGTGCGCGAATCTCGAAGCACGCCGGAGCCCGTGCCAGTCGGTGGTTTTCGCATTCCGTCCAGTAAACCCTTAAGCACAACGGCGTTGTTCTGGCTCTCGTTCTTGGACGCAAACAAAAGCGTGAGCCGATTCCTCTTGTGCGCCAAATGATAGAGCGTCTGCAAATCTGCTTCAGCTTCCGGGGCAGCCAGCTCCTTTAAATAGCGCTTACGAAACAGCGACCATTTTTCCGGTTGCGCATGAAACCATTTTCGCAACTCATTCGAGGGAGCCAATTTCCGCAGCCATTCGTCCGCCGCAACCTCGGCCTTCCGCAGACCGCGCGGCCACAAGCGGTCCACCAGCACACGCGTTCCATCGGCACGCGACGCCGATTCGTAAACTCGTTTTACCGCGACTGGCATAGCTTTGCTCTATGATTGTAAGTGCAGCGCCCTGCGTTAGTTGTGGGAAAACCGGACGAAAATCAGAAATGCCGATGCCAAGAACAATAACAATTTCCAAGTTGCACTTTCTTGGCGGAGCATTCGCGATCTGCCTTGTGCTCGCATCACTCGCGGGTTGCGATGTGGAGCGTCGCAATTCAGACGCCGAACTTGGCCTCAACCCGCAACAGTCCGCCGGCCGCAAGCTCTTTGATAACTATTGCGACCGCTGTCACCGCCCTTATTCCACCAAAGGCAGAAAAGGCCCGGGCTTAAAAGGAATATTTCGGCATCAATATCTTTCTCTCAGCGGCTTGCCCGCCAATGACGACCGCGTCAGCGACATCATTCGCAACGGCCGTCCCGACATGACCGGCTTCAGCCCGGTCCTGAGCCAGCAAGATATGCAGGACCTACTGGCGTACCTGCACACGTTGTGATGGCTGAATACTGAATGGTGATGCGCCTCCATTTGCTTCGTGGGATAATCCTCCGGTGAAAAATGCCGCGCGGCCAGAGCTTTTTCGCAAGCTTCCCTCCGTTGACGACGTGATCCGCGACGCTCCCGTTGCGAGTCTGGTTGCGAGTTACGGCCATGCTTCCGTCGTAGAGGCTGCGCGCGTTGTGCTGGCCCAGCTGCGGCAGGAAATCACCTCAGGATTACTGGACGACGACGCGCTCGACCTCGCGCTCTCCGGCTTGAACAAAGCGATAGAGAATCATCTTCGCCACGCCATGACTTACTCTCTGCAACCGGTAATCAACGCCACGGGAGTGATCCTGCATACCAACCTTGGCCGCGCTCCACTGGCGGATGCTGCGATCGAGCACATACACAACACCGCCGCGAGTTATTCCAACCTCGAGTTCGATCTCAGTACGGGAGAGCGTGGCAAGCGCGATGTCCATGTAGATCGCCTGTTTCAGCACCTGCTGTGCCAAGAAACGCACGAAGAAACGCCGCGTGAAGAAACAGATACCCGGAGCCAAGCCGATGTCGTTTCCACCATCGTCGTCAACAACAATGCAGCCGCCGTGCTGCTTGCGCTCAACACCCTGGCCGACGGCGGAGAAGTCATCGTCTCCCGCGGTGAACTGGTGGAGATCGGTGGCTCGTTTCGCATTCCGGATGTGATGGCGAAATCGGGCGCGATCCTGCGCGAAGTCGGTACCACCAATCGCACCCGTGCCGCCGACTACGAACGCGCCATCACCGAGCGCACGCGCCTTCTGCTGCGCGTGCATCGCTCGAATTTCGAGATTACCGGCTTCACCGAGCAGGCTTCCACGGCGGAACTGGTTGCCCTTGCTCACAAACACAACATTCCTTTGATGGAAGACCTAGGCAGCGGCGCACTTTTTGACCTGCGCTCAATCGGAATCGAGGGTGAGCCCAGTGTGCTCGATAGTCTGAGCAGCGGCGTCGACATCGTCACCTACAGCGGCGACAAGTTGCTAGGAGGTCCGCAAGCTGGCCTGATCAGTGGCCGTCCCGGGCTGGTCGCGCGCATGCGTTCCAACTCACTGTTCCGGGCATTGCGCGCAGACAAGCTGATCTACGCCGCCCTGGAAGCAACCCTCCTCGCCTATGTAAGACATGATCATGATGCGATTCCCGCTCTGCGCATGATGCGGCTCTCGAACGCGGCGATCGGTGCGCGAGCCGAAGCCATGGCCGCGCGAATCACAACGTCAAAAGTGAAGACGGAAATTGTAGACGGTGAATCCCTCATCGGCGGCGGCGCTGCGCCATCTTCCGTTCTGCCCACGAGCCTGCTTGCCCTGACCTGCGAAGGCCTCAGCGCCAACGAACTCTCCGCGCGCCTGCGCGCCTCCGAGCCCCCGATCATCGCGCGAGTCGACGAGGGCCGCGTCTTGCTCGACTTGCGCACAGTATTTCCGGAGCAAGATGCAGCCGTGGTCTCGGCTCTGGCTCGCATCGTTGCATGAAAGTTTCGCATCGAAGCCTTGTTGGCCACCCTTTACACAATCGGACACTCAACTCGTCCTCTCGACGAACTTCTCGAAGCCCTGCGCACACACGAAATTCAAACCTTGGTCGATATCCGCGCCTTCCCCATGTCTCGACGGCTCCCGCAATTCAATCGCGAATCGCTGGAAAAGAGTTTGCCCGCCTCCGGAATGCGCTACGTCTGGATGCCCGCCCTCGGCGGCTATCGCAAGAAAATTCGCGACGATTCCCCAAACATCGCTCTACGCAATGACAGCTTTCGCAACTACGCGGACTACATGCTAACCGCGGAGTTTGAAAAAGCAATGGCGGAACTAACTGCGCTCGCCGAGACCTCCCGCACCGCCTACTTGTGTGCTGAGCGCGTATACTTCCGCTGCCACCGCATGTTGGTCTCGGACTGGCTACAGGCGCACGGCCATGAGGTCATGCACATCGACGGCAACGGCCCGCTGAAACCTCATCGCCTCACCGCCGAAGCGCGCATGGTGGATGGCGAATTGATTTATCGAGGCGACAGATTGCTTTAGGTTTTAATAATTATGATCGTCGGCACAGGCATCGATATCGCAGAGGTTCCGCGCATCCGGCAATCCATCGAACGCTTTGGCGAACGCTTTCTACAGCGCGTTTTCACCGCCGGCGAAATGAGCTATTGCGATTCCAAGGCCAATCGCATGGAGCGCTATGCCGCGCGCTTCGCGGCTAAAGAAGCCGCCATGAAGGCTCTCGGCACGGGCTGGAGCCACGGCGTGCGCTGGCGCGATTGCGAAGTGACCCGCCAGCCCGGCGGACGCCCAACGATTGCGTTTCATGGAAAGGCAGCGGAGTTTGCCGCAAAACTCGGCGTGAAGAATGCCGCGCTCTCGCTCTCGCATACCACCGAGCAAGCCATCGCACAAGTGATTCTCGAGAGCTAGGCCGGCCAACTCCGTGGACACGCGCCTTCTGCTAGACTGTCGCATTCAATCTCGTCATGTCTGCCACCATGCAAGCCTCTCCGCCAGTTTCTTCGCCCACAGAGATTCGGGAACGTACTCTATTGGTAGGTCTGAGTCTTACCAGTTTTTCCGCTTTGCTGCTGGAGTTGGCGCTCACTCGACTGTTCTCGGTGGTGCTTTTCTATCACTTCGCATTTCTCGCCATCTCGATTGCATTGCTCGGGCTGGGCGCAGGCGGGGTTTTCGCCTATCTGCTCAAAGCTCGCTTGGCCCGCTTTTCTACGCGCACTCTGGCCGCGCGGCTATGCATCGTCAACTCCGTGCTGGTTTTGCTGGCGCTGGAAGTTGTGTTGCATATGCCGATCACCTTCACTGCGACGCAACAGAATTTTCTCCGCCTCGGCTGTCTTTACTTGGACGCGGCAATCCCTTTCTTTCTGACTGGACTGCTGTTCTCGGTTGTCTTTGCCCGCGAAACCTGGCGTGTCTCGCGGCTTTACGGAGCGGATTTGTGTGGCGGCGCGCTGGCCTGCCTGGCCGTGGTTCCTCTGCTTAACTGGATTGGAGGGCCAAACACGATTCTCGCCGCCTCCGTCGCTATGGCTGCGGCCGGGTTTGTCTGGGCTGCATCCTCAAGAGTGCGTTTGCTTGCAGGAGGCTTGGCCGCTGCTTTCATCATCCTGATCGCAGCCAACTATTCCGGTCGTCTGATCGATGTGATCTATGCTAAAGGCACGTTCCGCGATCCTGCCTGGGTGGAATTTTCCCACTGGAATGCGCTGTCGCGGGTGGAAGTGGATCGTCAGCGCCAGGCCAAGGCAATCGTCATTGACGCCGACGCTTCCACTTACATCATGAATTGCGATCTGGCTCACTGGCGCGGCTCAGAGTGGGAGCGCAATCTGATGTCAGCTCCGCCCGCGTTGGCCAACGTCCTGCGCCCGCACGGAAAGTTCGCCATCATCGGCCCGGGTGGTGGAGTGGATGTGCTGCGCGCCGTGGCCAACGGCAGCCCTGACGTTACCGGCATCGAAATCAATCCCATCATTGCAGATACGATCATGCGCGGCCGCTACGCCGAGTACGCCCAGCATCTCTACGAGCGCCCCGAAGTTCACATTCATGTTACGGACGGCCGCTCTTACTTGCGCGCCGCACCGGAGCAGTTCGATGTCGTGCAAATGACGTTGGTCGATACCTGGGCCTCGACCGCCGCCGGCGCCTTCGCCTTGAGCGAAAACAATCTCTATACCGTCGACGCCTTCCGCGAATATTTCCAGCACCTCAACCCCGATGGCATGATCGCCATCACTCGCTGGGAGTTCCGCCAACCACGCGAGGCCTTGCGCGTGGTGTCAGTCGCTATACAAGCCTTGCATAGTCTCGGCGTCGCCGATCCCGCGCGCAACTTTATTATCGCGTCGCAAGGCCCGCTTAATGAAGATGGAATTCCCGTAGTCGTGTTGGCCAAGAAAACTGCGTTTACTCCTCAGGAAGAATCCGCGGTGAAAGCTCACTTCACGCAGTATGCCCAGCTCGAACCGCTCTATCTCCCATCGGATTCGACCGCCACAGGGCGCAATGCGTTTGGTGACCTGATCGCGAGCAATGATCCTTACCGTTTTGCGAACAATTATGCCTTCAACGTAGCCCCGGTCAACGACAACGCTCCGTTCTTCTTCTTCACCCTCAAGGCCGGGCAGATCATCGCCCGCCGCGGGCCTCACCACGGAATCGATTGGAAAGTAAATCTGGGAGTGCTGGTTCTGCTAGTGGTCCTCATCATTTCTGTGGTGGCTGTGCTGGGCTTTCTGATTCTGCCGCTGGCTCTTAAAGGAGGCCGCCAATCGCCGCTTCCGCTGCTTTATTTTGTTGCCGTCGGTCTCGGCTACATTCTGGTTGAGATTGCATTCATTCAGCGCTTCGTGCTTTTTCTGGGCCATCCCACCTACGCCCTGACCGTAGTCATCTTTCTACTGATGCTGTCGAGCGGTGCCGGAAGCCTATTTTCGCGCCGCTGGCTACCCCGCACCCAACTAGCCTGGATGCCGCTCCTTCTTGTAATCCTCGCCCTCGCTGCCCACGTATTTTTTCTCTCCCACGCATTAGCGGCATGGGTAGGATTGCGCTTCGGCTACCGTCTGATCGTCAGCGCTCTGTTGCTGGCGCCGCTTGGCTTTGTGATGGGAATGCCATTCCCCACCGGATTGCGCGCTCTTGCTGCGCGCCCCGTAACCGACGTTCCCGGCGGCGCGACCGCCGGGGCGAGCAGCGAAGACAATGCCGTGGAGTGGGCCTGGGCATTGAATGCCGCCGCCAGTGTACTGGGCTCGGTGCTGGCCATAGTCATCGCAATCCAATTCGGCCTGAACGTAACCCTGGCCTGCGGAGTTGCGGCCTACCTGCTCGCGCTATTGCTCCTGCCAGCTCTGCATCCCAATCACGCTTAGAGCTGGGCTCTTATTTTGCTATGATGGTGCCTCCAGGGGCGGCAGGAGTTTTTGTGCGCAACCCCAACGGCGGTCTGAGGAAATTATTTGCCGAGCCAGAAGCAGCTCAAATGGTCGCAACTGCGGGTTGGCCTCACGGTAATGTTCTCCAGCTTGATACTGGTTCTGCTTCTTTTTCTTATGTCCGGAACCGGCGGCTACTTCTCCCATCGCATCACCCTGGTATCGTTTTTCGATAATGCAAGCGGGTTGCGCATAGGCGCGCCGGTGCGGCTTAGCGGCGTCGACATCGGCAATGTCGCCGCCATTCGCGTGGTGCCCGACAAGGACAAACAGATCACTCCCGTCGAAGTGATCATGAAGGTCAGCACCAAGTACGGTTTTAATCTCCGCC
Organism: Candidatus Sulfotelmatobacter sp.; assembly: GCA_049583165.1. Lineage (GTDB taxonomy): Bacteria > Acidobacteriota > Terriglobia > Terriglobales > Acidobacteriaceae > Sulfotelmatobacter. The sequence goes on from JBAUVJ010000546.1 coordinate 17,613, forward strand.
GCGATTCCGTCACTTCTCTCGATACCGCTGGCGTTCTTGGCGAGACCTACCTCGATATCGATAGCTCGCAGGCCATCGGCGCGCTGGCAAAAGACGGCGACACTCTTCCCACCCAAGTGCATCCCGATTTCAATGAGGTCGTTCGCTCCAGCCAGAGCACGCTACAAAATATGGACGCGCTGCTCAAGCGTGCCGATCGCATCCTGGCCTTCGCCGAGAGCGGCAAGGGTTCCATCGGCAAATTAATCTACGATCCCACGCTTTACGACCGCTTCGCGGAGACGGTCACGGAATTTAAAGGAGTCGTCGACGAGATCGCCAAGGGGCAGGGCAGTCTGGGCAAGTTGATCAACGACAACGATGCCTACAACAAGTTCGTCGCAACCCTCGATAAAATGAACGCCGTCGTCGACGACCTCCAGGCGGGCAAAGGCACCGCCGGCAAATTCCTCAAGGATCCTTCTCTCTACAACAACGCCAACGACACCATCGCGAACTTGAAGCAGGTGAGCGAAGACATCAACGCCGGCAAGGGAACGCTCGGCAAGCTCACCAAGGACCAGGAACTGGCGAACAAGATCGACACCATCACCACCAAAATCGCCGCGCTCACCACCGGACTCGAAGCCGGCCAGGGAACGGCAGGGAAGTTCTTCAAAGACGAAGCGCTCTATAACAACGCCAATCAAATGCTCACTGAAACACAAAACCTGATCAAAGCAATTCGGGAGAATCCCAAGAAATACCTCAGTATTAAACTGCACATTTTCTAGCGCCACTTCTATGTGCGCGTGAGCGTGAATTTAACGGGAAGACGTGGACCGGAACGATCCGATTCCAGCCCCGAAGGGGCGGCATAGGAAAGCCCGGCACGGAAGTGCCGGGTAGAAGTGAAAAAGTTGGAACGAGTCCCGAAGGGACGACACCCGTTCTTACACTACCCTCGGCGCCGCAGTCGATTCCGCCTGCTCGTGCGCGTGGTAGCTGGAGCGCACCATCGGCCCCGACTCCACATGACGGAAACCAAATCGCAACGCTTCATCTCGCAAATCGCGAAATTCATCTGGCGTGTAGAAACGCGCAATGGGTAGATGATCCCGCGACGGACGAAGGTATTGCCCCACGGTGAGAATGTCCACGCCGCGCCCGCCGAGATCGCGGAAAACTTCCACCAGTTCCTCGCTCGATTCTCCCAGCCCCACCATGACTCCGCTCTTCGTCACCATGCCGGGAGAAAATTTCTTGGCATTCTCGAGTAATGTAAGCGTGCGCTCGTAACGCGCACCGGAGCGAACCGCGCGGTAAAGCCGCGGCACGGTCTCCGTATTGTGATTGAGAACATCAGGCCGCGCGTCGAGCACAATCTTTAGCGGCTCTTCCAGGCCTTGAAAATCAGGAATCAACACTTCGATGCGGCACTCCGGAATCAGCTCACGAATCTCGCGAATGGTCTCGGCAAAAACTTTGGCCCCGCCAACGTTGTCGTCATCGCGATTCACGCTGGTCACCACAGCATGTTTCAGCCCCAGCGTGGCCACGGCCTCAGCCACGCGCCGCGGCTCATCCCAGTCGATCGGCTCGGGTCGCCCCTTGGGCACGGCGCAGAAGCCACAGCGCCGGGTGCAGATATCGCCCAGCAGCATGAAGGTCGCCGTCTTGTGGTTCCAGCATTCCCCAATATTCGGACACTGCGCCGACTCGCAAACCGTATGCAATCCCAGCCCGCGCGCCAGCTTTTTCAAGTTGTGAAAATTATCCCCAACCGGCGCCTTAGCCCGCAGCCATTCGGGCTTAGGCACGCGGGGCGGCGGATTCAGCTCGATCTGAATCAGTTGTGGAGCGTCTGCCATTCTCTCCGATTCTACCAGTTCAGCCGACAGCCCTTCACAACGCGGCTGCTCCTGCTCGAAGCTTGACGAAGTGGTCGCCCTGCTTCTTCTTTGCCTCGCTTCTTTAACTCGCTTTCTCCTCCTCGTCGCGTCTTCGGGAGGCCGCTCCTTGAGGGTCGGTTATGATATCGACCCACTTCGGGTCAGCCGTGGCCTTGGCATCGTAGTTGTCATGCCAGTTCCACCATTTGTACGGCGGTGTCTGGGGGTAGCCCTCCGGCGAGTCCTCCCACTCCTCCTGGCGCCCGAGCACCGTCATATCAAGGTAGCTCCAGGTGCTGCCCATCGCCTCGTCGCCGCGGTTGTTGATGAAGTAGGTGCGAAACACTTTGTCGCCGTCGTGGATGAACACGTTGTGGCCATGCCACTCGTTCACCCCGAAGTCGGAATCGAAGCTGTCGGTGATGGTGTACCACGGCATCTTCCAGCCCATTCGTGATTTCACGCGTTCGATGTCCGCATGGGGCGCGCGCGAGGCAAATGCGAGTGTGGTGTCGCGAGCGTTCAGATGAGAGAGGTGGGCGATCTGGTCGGCACCGAGGGAGCAGCCGCGGCAGGCATGATCAGGCCAGCCGAACACGCCGGGCTCAAAGAAGGCGCGGTAGAGGATCAACTGACGGCGGCCCTCGAACAAGTCGAGCAAGCTCGCTTTGCCCCTCGGCCCGTCAAATTCGTACCCTTTCTCCACGGCCATCCACGGCATGCGTCGTCGCTCGGCAGCCATGGCGTCACGGACACGGGTAAGCTCTTTCTCCTTCACAAGTAGTTGTTGGCGTGCAGCCTCCCACGCCTGCGCTGAGACGATTGCTGGTGTCTTGATTGCGAGATCTTTCGGGTTCTTCATGTTTTTCTCCTTGCTTGTTGCCATCTTATTTCTCCTTCGTTGCTCGAAACCGAGCGAAACAGCTCACCTTGAAAAATTGTCTAAACTTGCCGATGCACACCGCCAGAATTCCCCCCGTCGATCCCACCCCGGCGGCCACGGCTGCTGCATTTGCGATGCATACCGGACACATACTGTCCTCCTCTCGACTTTCGAATTTATTCGCGGCTCAGTGTGGCCGCGGGGCTTCCGCGCGTTGCCTCACCTTCTCGTGGATATAATTCCAGCCCTGTTTCGCCTTTCGATATTCCTCAAGAATCAATCCAAAGGATTGGTGCCGAAAGGTGATCAGCGTCACACCACCCGATTCCTTCAGCCGGTACTGAAGATTCGTCATCACCGGATTGGACATAAACAGCGGCCCGCAAATTTCCAGCAGCGTCGGCTTCTTGATGGCCTGCACCGTTCCCCAGTAATGCCCGTTGTCGTCTCCCAGGTCGCGATACCATCTGCCGCCCGGCCAGGCTTCCAGCTTCATCGGCATGGGCTTGGTCACTTCAGTCTCGTTGTAGGGGCCCAGCTGATCGAGCAACGCGGCAAACGTCACCTCGATCGACGCGCGCACTTTAATCTCCTCCAGTATATGAATCGTTGTCGCTTCGAGCGTTAGTGCGGATGAACTCACGATTTCCTCCTGGTTTGAAATTCCACAAATGCGTTTGTCGGCGCATTACCGGCTTCGGCCCGTTCCTTGACCCGCAGCAACTGGTGCTTCCACAGCCGCTCGAACGTACTCGTCCATTCATGCAACGGCCGGATCGCCGTAGCATTCACCTTGTAAAGCATTTGCCGACCCTCCCTGCGGACCTCTACCAGGCCAACATCCTTCAAGACCTTAAGGTGTTTCGAAATGGACGGCTGCTCCATCTCCATCGCGTCCACAATCTCGCCGACTGACTTTTCCTGCATCGCGAGATAGTTCAGAATGTCCCGCCGCCGAGGTTCGGCCACTGCATTGAACACGTCCGAGGTTGTCGCCGCCCGTGCCATGTTCCTAATATATTCCTATATAGGAATATGTCAAGCGGTTTTTAACCTAAATTTAGCTGGTAACCTTTTATGCCGCGTGCCACCCAAAATAGGCTTGTCTCAGCTCACGGGCAATTCGGAAGGTGATCTCTATTACCCCACCTCGCCAGCAAGCGGGTGTGCCACCAGCCAATACGTTATAATCGCCGACGCATGGCGCTCACCTCTGGCACAAAGCTCGGCCCGTATGAAATTCAATCGCCCTTGGGTGCCGGCGGTATGGGCGAGGTTTACCGCGCTCGCGACGCTCGCCTCAACCGCGATGTCGCCATCAAAATTCTCCCCACTTCTTTTTCCGCCGATCCCGACCGCTTACAGCGCTTCGCGCAGGAGTCCCGCGCCGCCGCCGCTCTTAACCATCCCAACATTCTTTCGATTTATGACATCGGCGAAGACCGTGGAGCGCCCTACGTCGTCTCCGAGCTCCTCGAAGGTGAAACCCTTCGCGATCGCTTGCGCAACGGTGCGCTCACCTCGCGCAAAGCCCTCGACTACGCCCAGCAAATAGCCCGCGGCCTGGCCGCCGCGCACGAGAAGGGAATCGTCCACCGCGACTTGAAGCCGGAAAACATCTTCATCACCGGTGACGGCCGCGCCAAAATTCTCGACTTCGGCCTCGCCAAGTTCACCCGCCCCGAAGTCGACCTTAGCGGCGACGACGCCACCATGCAGGTCGCCACCGAAGTTGGCATGGTCCTTGGCACCGCCGGCTACATGTCGCCCGAGCAGGTGCGCGGCAAACCCGCCGATTCGCGCTCCGATATTTTTTCCTTCGGCGCAATTCTTTACGAAATGCTCTCCGGCAAGCGCGCCTTCCACGGCGATTCCGCCGCCGACACCATGAGCGCAATTCTGAAAGAAGAGCCAGCCGATCTCTCTGAAACCAATCGCAACGTCTCGCCCGCGCTCGAGCGCATCGTCCACCACTGCCTCGAGAAAAATCCCGCCGAGCGCTTTCAATCCGCGCGCGACGCCGCCTTCAACCTGGAAGCTGTAACCGAAATATCCGCGGCCTCCCGCACGGGCGGCATGCGCGCCATCCCGGAAGAGAAATCCGCGAGTCGCTGGCTACTGCCGGTGCTCGGCGTCCTGCTCTTGCTCGCGTCATGGGCCGGCGTTTATCGCTACGCGCGCCGCGGAACCGTGTCCTCGAACCCAACTTTCCACGAAGTCACCTTCCGCAACGGCATTATCTGGGACGCCCGCTTCGCTCCCGATGGCCAGACCATCATCTACGGCGCCGCTTGGGACGGCCGCCCGCAGGAAATTTTCTCCACCCGCTTCGACAGCTCCGACTCCCGTTCGCTTGGCCTGCCGGCCGCCCAAATTCTTTCCATCTCTTCCAAGGGCGAGATGGCGGTTGCCTTGCACCCAGTGAATTATTCTCCGTTCACCCAGGCGGGCACGCTGGCCCGCGTTCCGCTTGCCGGAGGCGCACCCCGCGAGGTGTTCGACAATGTTACCTGGGCAGATTGGACGCCCGACGGCCAGTCTCTGGCCGTGATCCGCACGGCCACTGGCACCGGCTCCCATCTCGAATTTCCCGCTGGCAACGTCATTTACGAGCCCAAGGGCTGGGTCAGCCACGTGCGCTTTTCTCCCAGTGGAGAGTTCCTCGCCGTTGCCGATCACGTTCCAGGCGGCGACGATGGCCGCGTCGTCATCATTGATTCGCACGGAAATACCAAGTCCAGCTCTTCTTACTACTCAAGCGTGGAAGGCCTCGCCTGGTCTCCAAACGGCAAAGAAGTCTGGTTCTCCGCCGTTCCCTCGGGATCGGCGCGTTCCATCTACGGGTTGGATTTCTCCGGCAAGGAGCGTCTTATCTACCGCTCCCCGGGCGGCTTGACCATCCACGACATCAGCCGCACCGGCCTTGTGATTCTGACGGCTGATAAAGCTCGCCTCGGCATCTCCGCGCTTCCGCCCGGTGAGACTCGCGAACGCAGCCTTTCATGGTTTGACTGGTCTTTGCTTGCGGATATCTCTCCCGATGGCAAGACAATCCTGTTCTCCGAGACAGGCGAAGCCGCAGCCGGAAACTACAGCATGTACCTCCGCAAGACGGATGGTTCTTCTGCCGTTCGGCTCGGCGAGGGCGGCTTTGGTGCACTCTCGCCCGATGGTCAGTGGGTCGTTGCCGTCGTCGGCTCACCTGCAAAGCTGGTGCTCCTCCCCACCGGCGTAGGCGAACCGAAACCACTCACCGACAATAAAACCGACCACTACAACGTTGCCTGGATGCCGGACAGCAAGTCGATAATCTTTTCATCTGCCGAGCCCGGTCACCGGCCTCGATCTTATTTGCTCGATATTCAAGGCGGGACGCCGCGAGCGATCACCCCCGAGGGCACCGTAGGAGGTTTGATCTCTCCTGACGGCAAATTTCTGGCCGCTGTCGATGCCAAACGCCAACGCTGGCTTTATCCCATTGCCGGCGGCGATCCACAAAAAATCAGCATCACCCTCAACCCCGCCGAACGCGTCATGGGATTTTTTCCCGACGGCAAATCCTTATGCGTGCGAACCACCACCGTCCCGGTCCAGGTGAGTCGCATCGATATCGCTACAGGTCACCGCGAACTCTGGAAGGAAATTGCCCCCGCCGATCCCGCCGGCGTGCAAAGCATCCCCTCCATGAGATTTAGCGCCGACGGAAAGTCCTATGCCTACTCCGTCGGTCGCATCCTCTCTGACCTCTACGTAGTCGATGGCCTTAAGTAAATAACTGAAGCAAGCAACTGCAGTGAGCTAATCTGGATCAGCCCACTTCCACCAGCCCATACGTACGCTGCCAGCGCGTGCGCAGCGCCACCAGAGCTCGACTGAGTTCCACCTGCGTTACCTCCGAATTCGGCCCTTCCATTACCGCCGCGGCCTCGCGTTTAGCCAACTCCAACAACTGCCGGTCGCGAATCAGATTGGCCACGCGGAAGCTCGGCATCCCGGCCTGCCGCGTGCCAAAGAATTCTCCCGGCCCGCGCAATTCGAGATCGAGTTCGGCAATCTCGAAGCCGTCATTGGTGCGCACCATGGCGTCAAGGCGTCGCTCGCCTTCTTCCGTCACCTTTCCGCCCGTCATCAGCACGCAAAAAGACTTGGCCGCGCCGCGCCCGATTCGCCCGCGCAACTGGTGGAGCTGCGCCAGCCCAAAGCGCTCGGCATGTTCGATCACCATCACCGGTGCGTTCGGCACATCCACGCCAACTTCAATCACCGTGGTCGCAACCAGAATCTGCAACTCGCCCTTCTGGAACATGCGCATGACCTGATCCTTCAAATCGGCGTCCAGACGCCCATGCAGCAATCCAACTTTCAGATCGGCAAAGATTTTCCCGCTCAGTTCCCGGTACATCTTGATCGCAGCCTTCAGCTCGGTCTCTTCACTTTCCGCGATCACCGGATAAACCACATAGACCTGATGCCCCTTCGCCACTTGCTTGCGCACAAAGTCCCACACCTCGGATGAGCGGTCATCGCTGATCCTTCGCGTAACGATGGGCGTCCGCCCGGGTGGAAGTTCATCGAGCACGCTCAGATCGAGATCGCCATACAAAGTAAGCGCCAGCGTGCGCGGAATCGGCGTGGCCGTCATAACCAGAACGTCGGGCTCGGGGGACCGTAGCGCCGGCGTCTCGCCGGCAGTTGAACCTTGCCCTGACCCTGCCGAAGTAACAGCCGCCGAGGACGGCGGCGCTACTTCCGACTTCCTCATCAACTTCAGCCGTTGCAAAACCCCAAACCGATGCTGCTCATCAACAATCACCAGTCCCGGCCTGGCGAACTCGACCTTCTCTTCCAGAAGCGCGTGTGTCCCGATAACAAGCTGCGCATTTCCCTGTGCAATGTGGCGGCGGATTTCCCGCTTGCGGTCCGCCTCCAGCGATCCGGTCAGCATAACGATCCTGTAACCGGCGTTCTCAAGAATTCGCCGCGCGGAAAAATAATGCTGCTGCGCCAGAATCTCCGTCGGCGCCATCAGCGCCACCTGATATCCATTCTCAATGGCAATAATCGCCGCCTGGAAACTTACAATCGTTTTTCCCGAGCCTACATCGCCTTGCAGCAAACGCCGCATGGGATAAGGCTTTTGCATGTCATCGGCAATCTCTTTCAGTACCCGCTTCTGAGCGGCCGTGGGATGGAAGGGCAGAATTTTCTTGATTGCCTGGCGCACCTGATCATCCAGCCGAAAGGCGATTCCAGTCTCCGCCTTCTGCTCCCGCCGTTTCATCTCCAGCCCAAGCTCGATGAAGAATAATTCTTCAAAAATCAGCCGGATGTGCGCGGGGGTGCGCGACGATTGCAAATCCGCCAGGCTCTCGCCGGCTTCCGGCCAATGCACCTTCCACAAAGCCTCGCGCGGCGAAACCAGAGCCAGCCGCTCTCGCACGGCCGCGGGAATAGTTTCCGCGAGGTCGGGAGTCAGATCGTCCAGAGCTTTTCGGATGACTCGCCGAAACCAGCGCGCCGTTACCCGGCCCTGCCCGGCCGATTCGTAAATCGGCACGATGCGCCCTACCTCCAGCGATGTTGCAGCCTTGTCATCGGCATCTTCCGCGCCGGCATCGCCCAGCATCTCAAACTGCGGCTGAACGATCTGCAGTTCGCCGCTCTTCGGATCTTGCTCCACCTTCCCATAAAGAGCGATCAACTCGCCGGCCTTGAATTTATCTTGCAGATAGGTCGCGTTGAACCAGAGGCAGCGCAGACGCGACCTCCCTTGCCCAACGGTCAGCTGAAAAATCGGCATACGGCGGGTGCGAAACAGTCCCGAGTTCCGCACCTCCCCAATCACGGTGGCCATTTCGCCGGCCCGCAGCTCCGCAATCCCCCGTGGATTCAGCCGGTCCTCATATCGAAAGGGCAAATAACTCAGCAGATCGCCCACCGTGGCAATGCCCTTGGTGGCGAGAATCTCCGCCATCTTCGGACCGATTCCCTTGACGTATTGCACCGGTGTGGTCAGTTCAACCATGGCAGAGTTTCCCAAGGAATGTTAGCAGCAACTCACTTCGCCGGCCCGAAAGCGTCGCTCATAAGCAGTTCGACAGCTGGTGCGGTTTTGCCTCAATTCGCCCTGACATAACAAATCCGCACAGCCCAAAATTGGCGTCTAAACAAATTGTGCTGGTCAATTTCGTCCAGGCTTTTTTCGCCGTCGTTCTGGGAAATGTAGCGTACTTCCTGCTCGGTCCATCCCTGCACCTGCCGCGCCACCGCCCTTTTCAACCGGATTGGGGCCTCGTCGTAGACTTCTGGTTTTGTGCCGTGGCTTATGGATTGATTCGCACCGCCAGGAAATGGAAGTAGCGCAGCTCTCATTCCCGCCAAAATTCATAGTTACTTTCGGAACCTGTGTAACCGCCATCGCTTCGTTACCATATTCCCTGACGTATGAATAAAATTGCGGTCTTATACGATGCCGGACAGGCGGTGCTTTCCACTTTCGATTCGGACGAAGTGTTGCAGCGCATCCTGACCATCGCCCACGACTATTTCCATCTCCGTAACGTGGCGATTTTGCTGGTCGATAAGCAGTCGCAGGAGTTATACGTCCGCTCGCAAATTGGTTGGGACGAAGGGCGGGACAAGATGCGCTGTTCTCCCGGCCAGGGAATCACCGGCGCCGCGGCCCGCAAGAAGCAGCCGATCTACGCGCCCGATGTCACCAAAGATCCCCGCTATCACTGCTCCTCCAAGTCCACGCAGTCCGAGCTCGCTATCCCTTTAATGGTGTGCGACCAAGTGGTCGGCGTGCTCGATTGCCAGAGCGACAACATCGATCATTTCGATTCCGAAACTATCGATCTACTCACCCTGTTTTCCACCCAGGCGTCGATCGCACTCCAGAACGCGCACCTGTATTCCCTCGAGCAGCAACGCGCCCGCCAACTGCAGGCCATCAACGCCATCGCCCAACAAACCACCGCGGTTCTGGACCTGGAAGAATTATTGGGCAGAGTCTGCGGCCTGATTCAAGACGCCTTCCGCGTATCGCATGTCTCGCTTTTCCTGCGCGAGGATCAAGATCTCCTGCTGCGCGCGCATCACGGAACCCTGACCCCGTGTATTCCTGAAGGCGGCCGTTTTCCCGCCAGCACGGAGCCTTGGGCGAGCATCCTCGCCAACAACCGCACTAGCACGGAGGACGATCTCGGCCGGGCGCCTGCTGGCGCAAAATTCTTCACTGAAACCGCCTCGCGCATGTGCATCCCGCTGGTGTCATTCGGACAAACCCTGGGTGTGCTCGCTCTCGACAGCGCTAAGGCCGACGCCTTCCGCGATGGCGATCAACAATCCCTGGAATCGGTGGCCGATATTTGCGCCACTGCCATCCAGAACGCGCACTACGTCGATCGCGTAAAGCAGCTCGCTTATCTGGATGGCCTCACTGGCATTTTCAACCGCAGATTTTTCGAGATGCGCATCATCGAAGAGATTGAACGCGCCCACCGTTACAAAACGGGCATGGCGGTGATCATGGCCGATATCGACCAGTTCAAAAAGTTGAATGACGAGTTCGGGCACGTGCTGGGAGATGAAGTGCTGCGGCAAACTTCTTCTTTGTTTAATCAGCAAGTGCGCAAGATCGACGTCGTCTGCCGCTACGGCGGCGAGGAATTCGGGATTTTATTGACGCAAGCGAACGCCGATCAAGCCATGAGCGTGGCCGAAAAACTGCGGAAGATGGTGGAAAGTTGGCAGTTTCCCGGCGTACCTCGAACTGTCACTATCAGCGCCGGCGCCGCTGCATTGCCTGAGCATGGTACGACCCGCGACGATCTGGTAAGGGCTGCCGATTCCGCTCTCTACGCTGCCAAACAGGCGGGACGCAACGCTGCCCGTTTGGCCCCACTTGCTCGAGGCAGCTCAGCCAGCTAAATTTCCAGCCACTCTCCCTGCATCTGGCGGCGCAGTTGCTCCATCTTGCGCTGGAGTTTCTTGCTATTCTGGTCGAGTTTTTTCTCGACTTCGGGCTTGATCTCCCGCTCCAACTTTTCCGCTTGCTCTATCGCTTGTTTCTGGCCCTCGCACGCATACTTGCGCACCTCTTTCGACGCCTTGCGGGATTCTGCCTGTGCCAGTTCAAACTGCGGCCGCAGCTTGGCAATTTCATCTTGCACTTCGAAGATCGCGGCCTGGGTTTCCGCATCCAGTTCGGGCTCTTCGAAGCTCTCCTCGATCATCTCGCCGGAATCCTTGCGCTCGGGCAAAGTGATGGTGAGTGTCTGTTCCTTCCTGTCGCGGATCACCCCGACGTTCACCGATCCGGAGCCGTGAGTATGCAGCGCACGGGTAAAGTCGCCGGTGTCATGGATCTCCTGGTCGCCGACGCGAACGATTACGTCGCCCGCCCGCATTCCGCCTCTCGCCGCGCGGCTGCCTTTCTCCACGGAGCGCACCAGCACTCCGTTACCATTCTTCGCGCCAAAAAATTCGCCCAGCTGCGGCGTCAGATTTTCCACCATCAGTCCGCTTCGCATCGACGAGTGCACATACATCACGGCAATATTCGGAACATCGAAATCCGGAATGTTGGGAATCGGTGGGATCTGAACATTCCAGTCCTTATCCATGGGAGACATTTTTCCGAATTCCTTGCTTCGGTCGCCCAACTGCACCTTGATCGTTATCGGCTGTCCGTCGCGGCTTAATCCCAGCGTAACCACGCGTCCCGCCGGAGTTTCGTGGATCATCCGCTGCAACTGAACTTTGCTTTCGATGGCGGTTCCGTTCATGTTCAAAATTACGTCGTGTTCCCGGAGCCCGGCTCTGCCCGCGGGAGCGTCCTGATCCACCATGGTTATTTCCACGCCTTTTTCTTCTTTCAGCTTCAGCGCGCCCAGCCGATCGGCGGTGATATCCGCGATGTCGACCCCGAGATAGGAACTTGTTCCCGAATCTTCGCTGGGAATGCCATAGGGCTGCGAGGAATCCATCAGCCACCTCTGCGAGGCCCGCGACCAGCTGAGAAGCAGAGGCACGATCGCGATTGCGATCAGGATTTGTTTGCGCATGGCCAACCTCCTGAGAGTTGTATGGACTCTCTTAACTACGGTGTCTCGACCCAGATTATTTCGACCCAAATCTGCTAATTCGCTCGCCGGAAAGAGATATCGCCGGTCGTGGTGCGAACTTTCAACACCGGACCTCCGCCGTTCAGCTGGCCCTCTGCGGTCAGCGATCTGGGTCCCCACTGGTCGCCTTCGCTGGCAACGCGGATGTCAGGAAATTCGGAGGTGATGTGATGCCCGTTGCCCAGGTCGACGCTGGCGCGCACCGAGAGTGCAACATCCGGCGCAATGTAGACCGTAATATCTCCCGCGGAAGTTTCCAGCTTGGAGTCAGTGGCCGGAGCCCCGGTCTTTATGATCTTCACGACGATCCCACCCGCGCCGGTCTCCACCCGCGCCGAAGGTACTCCGTACAGCTCAATTCCACCGCCGCCAGTCTCCGCGTGCACATGGCCCTTAGCCGATGAAAGATGAATGCTGCCCCCGCCCGTCTCAATGTCCGCCGGACCGCCAATATCTCCCAGGTCAATGTTTCCGCCGCCGGTTTCCGCCTTCACCTTGCCGGTGCACTGATGAACCTGGATCCCTCCTCCGCCGGTCTCAATGCTTGCCCCTTGCGAGGCCGACATAATTTCTACGCTGCCACCGCCTGTTTCCGCCGTGATCATCCCATTGGCGCGATGCACCTGGATTGCGCCGCCGCCGGTGTGCAGCCCAATATCCCCGCTCACGGTTCCCACAGTGATCGATCCGCCACCCGTCTCCGCGTGCGCCCCGCCCCCAATATCATCGAGGCGCATATTGCCGCCGCCACTGTCCGCCTCCACGCGGCCCGTCAATCCGCTGGCGTCAATATTTCCCCCATCGGTTTCGATCTTCACCAGGGCGATCTCGCGGGGCACGCTGATTGCGAACTCGCCAGAAAACCTGCGGTCCGAATCCTTGGAAATCCTGAGAGTCCCCTTGGCCAAATGAATGTGATGGCCGCCCTGCCACTCGCCCGTGATCCAGGCAGTATCGCCTTTCACCCATGCATTTACTTTGTAAGCTTGGAACTCTCGCCGCGCATCCTGTTCGGAGGACACACAAGAATGCATATGCAGCGTGTAATTGACACCCGCCTCTTGACCACCTCGAACCATCACCGATCCCATATCCAGCTTCACTCGCAGGATCTTGACTCCGGCCAGCGATCCCGTGAGCGTTTGGCTCCACAGGCCGCCTTCGCGGGATAGCGGTTTTTCCTGCGCCAGGGCCAGGGGCGCAAGAATGGCTAGCACGCCCAACACCCCAACGAATTTTGGTGAACGTTTCAAATCAAATAACCTCATTTCTACTTGTCATCCTGAGCGGCGCGTTGCGGCGCGTTTTTAGCGACGCAATAATCGCGCGTTGGGCTCGCTTCCCTACTCTGACTCCACTAATCGATTTCCGGCACCTGCGCCAGCATAATCCGGGCCTGCGACTTGATGTACGGGCTCTGATCCTTCGCCGCCAGCGCCATCAACACCCCGCGCACGCTGCCATCGGCCTTCACCGGGTCGATCAGGTGCAAGGCCTCGGTGCGCACGCCCGGGTTCGAATCATTCACCAGCGCCTCCAGCACCACATCGCGGACGTGTACATCATCCTTCACAAAACCGCCCAGCCCATCCAAAGCCTTCAGCCGCACCCCAGGGTTGGTATCGTAGCGCAACGCGTAGATCAGCGCATCGCGGCACTGCAAAACGTTCGGTTTCTTGGTCAGCAAATCCACTGAATCCATGCGCACGCCCGAATTGTAGTTATTGCGCGCGGCAAACAACAGCAGCTGCTGGATGCGCTGATCGTTCAGCGATCCCTCCGTCTGCAGCGTGGATACCGTGTTGTACTTGATGTTGATCTGATTCGTGCCTGGCTCTTGCGTGATCGACTGAATGCCGGTAATCGAAGCTTCTGCCGGAGCGGCTGCTACAGTCGGTGCTCCCGTCGGCTGGTGAACAAATACTCTGTAAGTCGTGCCCACTCCACCTGCAAAACCAAGAATTAAAATCGCCGACGCCAGCGCCGGCGAGAAGCTCACTTGCCGCAACCAATTTGTGGGATCGAACGCCAGCCGCTGCCAGAACCCGCCCTGCTCGGCCGTTTCCAGCGCTTCCTGCAACTTCATGCGCGAGCCTGCGAGCAGATTCGGCGTGGGCTCAGCCGCGCGCTCCTGCGAGAGCAGTGCATGAAACTCCTGCTCCGCCTTCAGCTCCGCCGCGCAGTCGGCGCAACGCGTCACATGCTGCTCCAGTTCATGCCGGGCATCATCCGCCAGCTCCCCATAAACCTGCAGCGTTATATTTTCTCGAACCCATTCACATTTCATAATCGCACCTTCATCAGCTCATCTACCGGCGGGTGGCCCATCCTGGCCGCGTTCTTTGCGGCTAGGATGGGAACCTCACCTCATATCCGCCAACTGTCCCCGCAACTTCTGCGTCGCCCGAAACAACGTATTCTTCGCCGTCTCTTCCGTGGTATGCAAAATCTCGCCCACGGTGCGCAGCTTCAATCCGTGGTAATGCTTCAACTCGAACACCATGCGCTCGCGCGGCGTCAATTTCTCCAGCGCTCCGGAAATCCTCGCTCCCAGTTGCCGCCGCATCAAATCCCGCTCCGGATTCGCCCCCGCCCGTCCGTCCGGCACCTGATCAAGCAGGTCATACTCCCCGCCTGACGCGTCTTTCACCACCGGCGCATCTTCCTTGCGCACCGTCTTCTTGCGCAAGTGATCCAAACAAAGATTGGTCACGATACGGTAAATCCAGGTATAGAACGAACACTCGAAACGAAAGCTTCCGATGTTCTTATACGCCTTCAGAAAGGCGTCCTGATACACATCCTGCGCGTCCTGCTCGGTCCCGGTGAGATGCAGCGCCAGCCGCAACACCGGCTGGTCGTAGTGGCGCACCAGTTCCTCGAAGGCGCCACGGTTGCCCTGCTGCGCCTCGCGGATGAGGATCGTATCGTCTATGCGGCGTTCTTGCCCAGCCATGCGGCCCAACGTGGGGTTCCGGTTTTCACCGACAATGCAACCGCTGACTTTCTCCACTCTCTCGCGCTCTGTTCTCGAGTGGCTCCGTGCACCAACCGCAAGTGTTACTGCCCAAACATCGGCCGGCATGTTCTTTGTCGTTTCCTATGCTGCCCGGTGTCAATGCCGTACCCAGGCTTGCACAGGAATAGACGGACTGTCAGTGGAACCGTGAGCAGAAATTATAGGCTTCGACGGGATTTTTGTGCGCCCTAGGTGATTCTTTCGTAACGGTTTAGAGGGAAACAGAACACCCAAAAGTAGTCAGGACCCGTGATTTGGCAAGGCAAATGCCTTACTTCGTGTGCAAATGACGCGCAATGCTAGCAAGGGAAATCTCACCGTGCCAGCGCCCGCCTTCCACCAAAAGATTCGCCCTGGTGTCCAATATCTGTATGGGAATGTTCCCCAGGATCCGCCTGAGTATTGGACTCAAGATCGCAGCCCTCACCGTTGTCCTCTGCGCGGGTGCTGCCATTGTCTCGATGCTGTTAGCCAGAATCCCAGGACGAAATATCACCGACCAGGATGTGCTTCGGGAAGCGGTAGCGGATTGGAAGCGTTCCGGAGAACCAGGATTCGGACCCGACTATCAAATTTTCGAACAGCAAGCGGCGCAAGGCTATTACGACGACGCCGCAGCGACGGCGCATCTTTTCAAACGTCCCGACGATGTGCGTTGGTCCGTGGTGGAGCTCGCGAAGACCCGTGCCGAGAACGGGGATGCCCACGGCGCCAAGGCCATGATCCGCAGGTTGGTCGGGTCGGACCTGGGCGATAGAGCCCTTAAGACAATCGCCTCGGTTCAGGCTGCCAACGGAGACCTGCCCGGAGCTTTCGAAACTGATCCGATTCGTCGCGATTCGGATGACCTATTGTTGGTGTTTGCGAACCGGCAGATCGCGAATGGTGATTTTGACGGAGCACTTGAGACCGCCGAGCGGATGGATCGTAAGTCGGCCGATCAAATTTTTTACGGAGTCGGTGACGCTCTGCGCATCCGAGGTGAGCAGAATCGAGTATCCCAGCTTGCCTCCCACATGAGCAACTCTGAAATGGCCGCTCTCTTCGGGCAATTGGCGCAGTTTACTCCCTCACACTGTGTGGAGGTTCATATAGTTCAGGCTGATCCCTGCGGCATCGCGTACCACGAGGCGTCGATTGGAGACTTTGCCGCAGCGGATTTAGAAATCGAAAAAAACAAGTGCTCGTACATCTCTTTCATCGCCGCAAGTCAATATGCAACAGACCCCGTCGGCGCGGAGCATCTTCTGCGTAGCCATGCAGATTCACATGACCTCATCTCTGGATTGAATCAGTTCGCCTTGATAGCAGCCAAAAACGGCCACATCGCCGAGGCCTTACGTTTCCTCGACGATGTTCAAAGTCTCACCAATTCTGCGAACTCGAAGAATGCAGTACTCGCGCCGGCACACAATTTAAATGCGGTTCACGAGATTGCGCGATGCTGGACGATTAAAGACGGTCCCAACAAGGTCCTGAAATGGGCGCATTCCAGGCCGCATATCGACGAACGCACTTGGGCCCTCATCGGCATAGCTGAAGCATTAGGCCATGCAAGACCCAGAAGTTAGATCCAGAAACTTAAGACGTGACTCTCAAGGCGGGCTGAACGCAAAATGAGAGAAAGCCCGGACAGAGCGCCCGGGCGCCTAATTCCTTCACAACCTACTCCGCCACCACTTCCTTCTCAATCACCACTTTCAAGTGCGCAGTGACGTCCTTGTGCAGCTTCACCGGCACGCTGAACTCGCCCAGCGTCTTCAGCGGCTCGTGCAGCTGAATCTGCCGGCGATCCAGCGTGATTCCTTTTTTCGCCGCAGCATCGGCAATGTCGCCGGAGGTGACCGAGCCGAACAGATGATCGTGCTCACCCGAGCGCCGCTGGAACGAAACCGACACGCCCTCAAACTGCTTGGCCAGCTCCTCGGCCTGCGTCTTCTCCTTGGCCGAGCGCCGCACCGAGGCTGCCTTCATCTGCGTGATGACGGCCTTATTGCCCGCATTGGCCTCGATGGCCAGCTTGCGCGGCAGCAGAAAGTTGCGTCCATATCCCTCGGCAACCTTCACCACATCGCCGCGCGCGCCCAATTTATTTACATCTTCTTTGAGTATGACTTCCATGATGGCTCCAATGTGTAAGCTTCTAGCTGCGAGCCTCTAGCAACCAAAACCTCCGCCCAGTTTTAGTTCGGGCTAGAAGCCAGGAGCTAGAAGCGGTTTTCCTTAGGATGCTCGTCCCGCAAACGGCAGCAACGCAATATTGCGCGCCTGCTTGATGGCCGAGGCCAGCCGATGCTGGTGCGGCGAGCACACGCCGGTCAAACGCCGGGGCACGATCTTGCCGCTCTCGGCCACAAATTGCCCAAGCAGCCGGTAATCCTTATAGTTGATGTCCGCAATTTTCTCCGTGCAGAACTTGCAAACCTTCTTGCGCCGGAAAAATTTCCGTCCACCTTCACGCGGCGGACCTCCAGGCCCGGATCGGCCACCACCGCCGCCTCCGCCAAATCGCGGACGGTCGCCGCCGCCCGATCGCTCACCGAAAGGCCGCGAAGGCCGCTCGGTTGTCGCTGGTGCTTTCGTCTCGTCAGTCATAACGCTCCTTCATGATCTCTAATTCCTGATCTTCAATACGATCAATTCAATCTTGAGTTCTCGGCTCCCACTTCTCGCTTTTCGGAGAGCCGACAATTCGCTCCAGCTAAACCGTCGCCGCAGGCACGTCCGCGGTCGGCGTTTCGCTGGCCGCTGCTGCCGGAGCTTCTTCCGCGCTGGCCGCAGGCTGCGCGCTCACCTTCTTCTTCGCATCGCGCAGAGCCTTGATCTTGTCCAGGCGCTTCTGTTCCTCATCAACCCGCACGGTGAGGAACTTGATCACCTGCTCAGTAACCCGCAGCCGCCGCTCCACTTCGTGTATCACAGTGCCCGTGCCTTCAATCGTCATCAAGATGTAAATGCCTTCGCGGAATTTGCGAACGGTATAGGCCAGGCGTCGCTTGCCCATGCGGTCCACCGCCTTCACAGTTCCGGCGGCTGAAGTCACGGTGGTTTCCAAATGCGAAACCAGCTTTTCCAAATCTTCGTCCGCCATATCCGGCCGGACAATAAACATCAACTCATAGGTACGATTCATTTGCAGTCTCCAAATCTTGAAACCAGTGGGTAGTGATTCGTGGGTAGTGGTTAGCACCTTGATCTGTTTTACTGCCACTAATCACTATCCACTAATCACTTTCTTTCCGGTTGAAGCGGTTCATCGCCGCCGCCGGACCTTCTTTCAAAATCACCTTCACCGCTTCCTCAACGGTGTCGAGCACTCCATCGATTACTTCCAACTCTTTTTTCTTCATCGGCGCCAGCAGATAACTCTGGCCGTCGGATATTTTTCGCTCGGGCGCTACTCCGATCCGAATGCGCCAAAAATCCTCGCTGCCCAGCGCGTCAATGATCGACTCAATCCCGTTGTGCCCCGCCGAACTTCGCCGGGTATGAATCTTCAACGTGCCCAGCGGAAAATCCAGCTCGTCCTGAATCACAATCAAGTCCGCTTCCGGCTTCGCCTCGTACTCCGCCACCAACTCCCGCACCGACATGCCGCTCAGGTTCATGTAGGTCTCAGGCTTGGCCAGCAGCACAGTCTCGCCGCCAATCACCGCTCGCGCCGTGACCGCCCGGCACTGCCGGTTTCTAACTTCCACGCCCAGGTTCGTGG
>JBAUVJ010000547.1:0-11554 GCA_049583165.1 Candidatus Sulfotelmatobacter sp.
GGATATTCCACTGAAATATGCCAATCTGCTTGACTGGTATCGCGAATGGAATAGGGACAATGTTGAAGATAGAATCAAGAATGACCCGTTGCTGGCGTTACGCGGCTCAGGCAAACACATCTGGGCAGACGAGCATGCCGATGAATACATCCGCCGCTTGCGCGAGGGTTGGGAATGAGCCGCATTTTCTGGGACAGCAATCTCTTCATCTACCTTTTCGAAAACAATCCCGAATTTTCGCAGATGGTCGAGGATTTGTGGAAGAAGATGCTGGAGCGGCGGGACCAACTTCTAACCTCGACCCTCACGGTGGGAGAAATTCTGGTCAAGCCGACATTCATGGGGGACGAAGCGCTTTGCCGCCGCTACGAGCGAATTTTGGCTAGTGCCGCGGTGATCGTTCCCTTCGATCTGAAAGTGGCGCGTCGCTATGCTGCGGTTCGCAGCAGCACATCGGTAAAAGGGCCGGACGCAGTACAACTTGCTTGCGCTGCCGAGGCTGGGGTCGATCTTTTCGTGACCAATGACAATCACCTTCAAGGCAAACGCGTAGAAGGAATCCAGTTCATTGTGGCGCTAGATCGAGTTCCGATTTAGTGACACCTACTCCGTCAACTGCCGCAGAATCTCTTTTCCCAGCTTCTGCGTCTCGCCGAAAAATTTCTGGTACTCGACGAACAGGCGGTTCAGCTCCAGTGCCTTATCGGCCGACGGGTGCTTGCGCAGAATCATGTCGCGCACGTGCACTGGGTTGGGCAACGTTGCGTCTTCCGCGAGTTCTTCCAGAGCGGTATTCGGATCGTAGTGATACATTCAGCTATTGTAGCGCCGGCGTCCCGCCGGCAGGCGCAGGAGCCACGGGAGCCGCCGGGACGGCGGCGCTACACAAGTTCCGTAGTCCACAGATCGTGCAGATGGACAATTCCTTCTAGTTGGCCGCCTTCGTTTACTACCATCAACGACGTGATTTTCTTTTCTTCCATCAAAGCCAAGGCAGTTGCGGCAAATTCGCCGGACACTATCGTACGCGGGCTTTTTGTCATGCACTCTGCCGCCGTCAGATCGAGCACATCTTTGCCGCGTTTTTCTAGGAGTCGTCGCAAATCTCCGTCGCTGATGATGCCTACGAGGCTATCGCCTTCCACCACGGCCGTGACGCCCAACTTTTTGCGCGACATTTCATAGATCACATCCGGAATCTTCGTCTGTGGCGCAACGCGCGGCAAAGCGTCGCCGGAGTGCATCAACGACTCCACTCGCGCCAGCCGCTTGCCCAACTTACCTCCTGGATGGAGGTTGGCGAAATCCTCTTCCTTGAATCCACGTTTCTCGCTGAGCGTAACCGCGAGGGCGTCGCCCAGCGCCAGCATGGTTGTGGTCGAAGCGGTGGGCGCGAGGCCCAGCGAGCAGGCTTCTTCGGCGATGGAACAATCCAGGGCGACATCGGCTGCCGCGGCTAAAGTTGAGACACGGGATCGTGAGGATGACTCGTCGACGCCGGTTTCATATTTCCGATCTCCCGTCATGGCAATCAGCGGGACTTGAAGCCGCTTGATGGTTGCCAATAGCGCCAGTATCTCCTCAGTCTCGCCGGACGCAGAGAGCGCGAGCACGACGTCCCCGCGAACCACCATACCCAAGTCGCCGTGCAACGCATCGACCGGATGCAGGTACAAAGCGGGCGTTCCTGTCGAACTGAGCGTCGCGGCAACTTTGCGCGCGATGAGGCCGCTTTTTCCCATCCCGGTAACCACCACGCGCCCAGCGCAGGAGAACAGCAGCTCGACTGCCCGCTGAAAAGCCGCCGCCATCGGGCCAGCAATGCGGTCGGCCAGCGCACGCAAGGCTTCGGCCTCGATGCGCACTACGTTCTCGCCAATGTTTTTCATGCTATGAAGAACCGGAAGAAGAATGCTAGCACGCACGCCCCGTAGTGTTTGACCAGTGATATGGCCCGTTCTAAATTTCCTCAGCGGCTCAAACCGGCTATGATTTTGGGCAATTTACGGCGCGGCTCGAAGCCGCGACCCTCCAAAACAGTACCCTAACCGGACTCTTTCCGTTTATCGCAGCGCTGAAGCGCTGCGCCACCCAAAATCGAATGCAATATAGAACAACTCCTTAAGGAATTAGAAATGGTCTTCGACGGCTTGCGGCTGGGCTGGCTTTTGACCAAGCACGGCAAGGCCTTTGGCTTGAATCGCGCGATCCCACGGACCGCCCTGCCAGTTGTCCCGCAGCTTTGCAGGATGCTGCCAAGGCGGCAGCGCAACCATTAGATTTCGGGCTGTCGAGTGGACGTATGGTTCGTACATCGAACGCAGCTTTGCCAGTTTCTGTACTGCTTCATCCGTGCTGCGCAATCTCAATCCAGCCGTTAGCAACGTCTGTCGGAGTCCGATTAAATCGGCATCAGTCAGCCTATCCGGCGCCTGCGTATCGTAGCGCGCGTTCACGACCTGCGCCAAATCCACGGCTGCGTGACGCGCCATGGCGAAAGTCAGCCGGGCCTGCCCGGGGTGTATGCCTTCGATGCCGGTGATTATCAGCGAAGTCACATCCAGCATGGTTTGCAGCGCTCCCAGCCAGGACTCGTTGCTGTGCTGCGATCGAAAAAAACTCAATACCGGATAAGAAATGTGGCTCTCCAGCAACTCTCCGCACCAGCGCTCCCAGTCGCGCAACACTGCGTCGAGAACGATCTGGTCGATGGCCGGATTCTCCGAACTCCCCGCCAACCGAACGAGCAACTCAGCCGCTGTCGGCGGCGATCCCGCGCGGGCGTCGAGCATCGAGATCTGAATCTCGCGCCGCGAGAACGACGCATAAACCACCGGCAGATAGCCAATAACCACGCCGAGAAACGCGAATCCCATGCCGGCTTCGAACACCGAAAGTGCGCGCGCCACACTCGATGTCGGCACAATATCGCCATAACCGAGGGTGAAGAAGGTCTCGCCGCTGTGGTAGATGATCCTGCCAAACGTAATCGGCTCGTTGCCGAGCTGTTCGTGACCGCCGATGCCATATTGCAGAAGCGCAAAACCGAAGATCAGCGTCGCAGCCCAAAACGCGAGCAGCATGATCAGCGACAGCGGACCGAAATATCCGAGAAAACCTTGCTGCCGGGTAAAATTCCGGATGCGGCCGGCAATATTTCTCCACGGAATCCAGGTGCGGCGGTAAAACCATGCCGTCAGCTTGAAGTGTCGCGTCACCCGCCGGGGCAATACCACCGTCTCGAAGGCATCGAGCAGCACGACGCAGATGATGCCAACGGCGAGGATGATCGCGGGAATGTGTATGTGAAGGCTCATGCCGCGTGCTCAGTCGCAATCTTGATGCGAAAGAAGGGTATCAGATTCGAAGCACCCGCAGTCCGGGGCCGGCGAACGTGTTGTGAAGCGCAGCGATTTTTTCGAGGCCGGACGAAGCGCACTCCCTATTGAGATTGCGGTTTTGACTGCGCCGGAGTTGTCTGTGCTGGCGTGGTTGTCTTCCCTGGCGTGGTTGTTGCCAGAGGCTTGGCAGCAGGCTTTTTCGCCACCGGTTTCTTGGCTACAGGCTTTTTCGGCGGCTCGGTATCATCCACCACAATTTTTTTCGGAGGCGCCGCGGAAATTGCAGCCTGCGCCGTTTTCAGATCCGTGCGCAAGCGGACGATCTCCTGCTCCTTCGAAGTCGCCAGGTTATTCATGCGCTCCGCCAGCTGCTTTCGCGTTCCTTCGAAGCTCTGCAGGTCATTCGATAACGACTGAAAATCGTCTTTCGATCCGAAGGCTCCGGTGGACTCGACAACCCCGCCCAGCACATCGTAGAGAGCGTCCAGGTTCCGGTAGAGCTTGAAGGTCGCGGGCATATCTTCCGGCGCGTTGCGCAATTGTCCAATCATCTCGGGCAACGCGCTCTGCAAATTTCGCTGCACGGAATCCGCGTCAGCCAGGGACTGTTTTTTCGTCGAGGCATCAGTCTTCCAGCGTTCAATCCGCAGTTTTGCCAGGTCGACCTGCGTATTTTTCGACGTGGCCTCGAGTTGCACCAGCAGCCCATTCAGTTGGGTCACCGACGCATAAGAGACCGGTCCGCCTTGCCCGGCCGCAGAGTCGGCGCTTCCCTGCACCGAATATTGAGGGCTCGCCTGAGCCGTAAGCGCTGGAGACGCGACGGGAGATTGACCGAAGGCCGTCGCATTTCCCAACAGTAAACACAGCCCGAAGGAAGGAGAGAAAAGTTTCAGGTTCATGGATTGTGGAATGAGCGGCGCGATATGTGCAACAGAATATCGACTCGGCGAGGATACTACAAGCCGTGCACTCTATTGAACTTCCTCAAAGGAGTGTTACAACCTACAATCTTTCCATGGAACGCAAAATCTTCTGGATCGTCTTTATGACGCTCGGTCTGCTGGCAGATTTTCTGCTGCCCATCTGGTGGGGTGTGGCCGCCACGGTTCCCATCGTATTCATCGCATGGTGGGTCGCCTACCGCAGCGACTGGTTCTGAGGTAATTGTTTCTGAAACGATCGGTTCCGAAAATTTGGAACGATTTACGTGTTGGTCTGGGTCAGGGTGAAACTGCCATCGGTGACGGCCACGCACTTGCTGCTGCTGCCGGGAACCAGCGCCCAGGTGCCGATGATGGAGGCGCTAGTGACGACATAGTAGTTGTTGGGATTCACCGTTCCGGTGACGGACGTGCTGGTCAGCGTGATCGTATCGCCCGCGGACGAGGTTATGACGAAGGAAAACGTGCCGGTAAGCTGATCGTCAGAATTGGAGGTCACATCCAGCGTCCCGGTCGGCGTGGCGACGGAAGAAGATCCAAAACAAGTGCCCGAGTTCAGCAATTGAAAGCTGGTAACCGTCAGCGTGCCACCGCTGGAGGTTGTGAACTGGGTGTTAAAGCTAAAGCCGGAGGACGTGCCCGCGCCGCCTGACATCACCGCTCCCCATATGTTGCTCGATGAGGTCTCCACCGCTGTGCTGCTGCCGCAACCGTTCAGCATAAACGCGGCCAGCAACAGGATTGCAACTGCCTTCATGAAGTGTCCTTGAGATCTGGAATGGTACGCAGGAAATTGTACCGCAAGACTAGAGAGATGCGGGTTGAGGCGGGAATGGATGTAAGGCGGGTTCGACGCCCGGCTAGCCTAAGAGACATTCTTGCGGGCTTCCATTCGTTTGTCCTCCTGCGCTGGTGGGCGGACGGGGGCGTCCGCCCCACACGAAATCTACGCTCCCCGCTTTCCTTTCAATTCCGCCAGCAACTGCTCGATGCGATCTTCCTTCTCCAGCGCCGTCAAACGGTCTTCCATGTTGTCTCCGGCAATTTCTGATTTGGCATGGCCCAGAGCTTCCGAGTGCGCCACTTTTCGTTTCATGCGGTCGAAGGCTGCGGCTTTCGAGCCATCGCCTATGGCCAGGCGCGCGTCGCTGGCTTTGCCTACGGCGCGGGCGCGGCGATGCTGCGCGATCAGCAGATCGGCCTTGGCTTGGGCCTCGGTCAACTTCTGTTCCAGACCGCGCAGCGCGGACTTCAGATTCTC
This sequence comes from Candidatus Sulfotelmatobacter sp., assembly GCA_049583165.1. Taxonomy (GTDB): domain Bacteria; phylum Acidobacteriota; class Terriglobia; order Terriglobales; family Acidobacteriaceae; genus Sulfotelmatobacter. Next base: position 5,547 of record JBAUVJ010000547.1, read on the forward strand.
CACCTGCGCCTTCTGGTCGGTCACCTGCTGCGCGAAGCTTTCGCTCAGCTCGCGATAACTTTCCACCCGCTGCAACGAAGCGCGCGCCAGATCGTCCTGTTTCTTGTCCACGGAGAGTTCGGCCTTGCGCATCCACTCAGCGACTTTGTCTTCGTTTTCTTTTTTCTTTTTCTCCAGCAAGTGTTGGTCGGCGATGGCGATCGCCACTTGCGTCTTCACCTGAAGCAGCTGGTTCTGCATGTCGAGGATTACCTGCTTGATCATCTTCTCGGGCTCCTCGGCTTTATCGATCAGGTCGTTGAGGTTGGCCCGGACTAATGTGGAAACACGCTCTAGTAATGCCATGGTGGACTCCTTTAGTTTTGAGCTTCGAGTTTCGAGTTCTGAGTTTCTAGTTGTTGATTTCTTTTTTCGGCTTCGCAACGGGCGCAGGTTGTACGACGCAATGTGCCACCGATGGCGATGCCAATTGCCACGCCCACAGCCAGCCAGATCGCAACATGCCCAGCCAACACTCCCAGCACTGTGCCCAGAGCGGCCCCGAATGCGATTCCTAGACCGATTCCTTTCGGTTTATTTTTCATACGCTTTACTCCGATTTACTCGCTGCGGTTCCGGCTACCTTCCGCCTCGCTGCGCTCCGCGGGACAGCCGAGGGCGGCTGTCCCCACATGAGCGGATGAGATCCCTACTTCCTTGCCTCCACAACCGGCGGTTTCGGCGTGTTGTCGCCGATCTGCCGGACTTTGCCCAGCAATTCAGAGAGCGGCATGCCGGAAAGCGTCTCGAACAATGCCGGCACTTGCGCCGCCATCTTGGCAATGTCCCCGGTGATCTTGTTCATGCCGGAAGCGTCGCCGTTGCCGGTAGAGACGATGGTGATCTTATCGACGTTGGACAACGGACTGGCCAACGCCTTCACGATCTCCGGCATGGCGGTGAACAGACGATCGATCACGGCCGCCTGGTTGTATTCCTGATAGGCCTCGGCTTTCACGTTCATGGCCTTGGCTTCAGATTCGCCTTTCTTGAAAATAATTTCGGCTTCGGCTTCGCCCTGCGCGCGTATCGACGAAGCGTGGCCCTCGGCTTCCGCGATCAGGCGCTGCTTTTCGGCCGCAGCCAGAGTTTCGATCCGCTGGCGCTCGATCTCGGCCCCCTTCAGCACGGTTGCGATCAACTCTTTTTCGCGGCGATTGATTTCCGCCTCTTGCACTTTTACCTGTTGCTCTTTCTCAATCTGCTGCACCTTCACCTGCTCGGCGACGACTTGCTGCTGCATGATGTTGGTCTGGATGTCATACGCCTTATCGGCTTGCGCCTGCTGGCGTTTTGTGACCTCCAGGAATTGCGCTTTCTTCACTTCGAGGTCGCGCTGCGATTCGGCTTGCTTGGCGAGAGACAACGTTTCCGCCAGGACGCGCTCCTGATCGGCTTGCGCCTTGGCTACTGCGGATTCCCGCTGCAATACCGCGCGTTTAATCGCAGTATCACGATCGGCTTCGGCCGTGGCTACGTCGGCGTCGCGCTTGATGCGGGCCACGTCCGGCTTGCCCATGTTGGTGATGTACTCGTTCTTGTCGCGAACTTCCTTGATGGTGAATGAGATCACTTCCAGACCCATCTTGTTCATGTCCTCGGCGCAAGTGCCGCGCATGCGGTCGGAAACCATCTCCGGCTGCTTGACGATTTCTTCCACCGTGAGCTGGCCGATGATGCCGCGCAAATGGCCTTCCATCACCAGCCGGATCAGTGCTTCGCGCTCCTGATCAGTCTTGGTAAGGAACTGTTCGGCAGCGGTGAGCACAGATTCGCGGTCGGACTTCACCTTGATTTGCGCGACAGCTTCGACGGTAACCGCGACGCCTTGCTTCGTATAAAGATCCTGTTGCGGCGCCACATCAAACGACATCAATTCCAAGGACAGGTCCTTGCAGATCTGCACCATTGGAAGCACCAGCGTGCCGTGCCCCTGCACCACGCGCGTTCCGCCCAAGCCGTACACGATGAGTGCCTCGTGCGGCCCAGCTTTGCGATAGAGCCTGGCCATTCCGCTCATCAGGAACAGAAGAACCATCACTCCCAGCCCAACGAAAATCCAAATCTCAACCATGCGTGACATGTCGAACATAACGCCTCCTCTTACGAATGCAGTTAAAGAATTGTTGAATGCGTGGGCAATCGATCCCAGGCACTTTTGTGTTTAACCGCGCGTTGCAAAGCCAGTCACCAGATTCAGATCGCCAATGATTCGCTGCGGGTCGCTATGCCCGAGAAAAACTTCGCCATTGGTCGTCTTGATGTGAACCACTTTGTTGCCCCATACATAAGCTCGCGTGTTGCCGGTACCGCGAATTCCATAGCCCCGCACAAGCGACCAGGGCTCGATCGAATAACTCACGATCGCTTGCTTGGGAATCGAGCGCAGCCGGAAGCCGAGGGTCCATATCTCAACTCCATGATGGAAGAAGCGGTACTGGAATCCGCTCCACGCCATTGCCAGCGCGCCGAATCCAATCAGGCCCACAACTATCAACACAAAACGAGCTGGCGTGGTCGGGAAATAAGCCACCGAAACGATCGGGCCCAGCAACGCAGGCAGAATAATTAAGCTCAACATGCGTCCAGAATGGCTCTCCTCGGCCAGCACATCGCTTTGTAGTAGGTTCGCTTCCATACTTAACTCCTTCCCCTGGCGGATGAGTGGACTTTCGATCGCATCGTAGATAACACCTTTTCTCCAACGCAATGGACGCTCACTCGTCCCGTGACATTTCGCTCCACAAGCGAACGTAGGCAATTCCCTTTTCATAACGCGTGACTACGACTTCGGTTCCCTTGCCGATGGCGCTGCCATCGTCGCTGCGCGCGCCGCATACACGGCGTGTGCCCATCTGGGTGTAAATCAACTCTCCGGTTCCGCCAGCGCGGATGGCGCTACAGATTCGGCCCAGCACTCCCACCATTTCGTAGTCGGCCGGATCCATGTTCTCGTCATCCGAAATCAGAACCTTGCTTAGAAAAAGGAAGACGATTCCTCCGCCTACCAGTCCACTCACCATGGCAGCCAGCAAGCCAAAGCCAACCCACAAACCGGAGTAGCGCGTCAGCAAATAGCCGGTGCCGCCGAACCAGGCCAGGAAAGCGGTGAGCGTGACAAAGTTGAACGGCGAAACTCCCCCGCTCTGCGCAGCGCTGCCTGTCGGCGCATGCCCCGCAGCAACCGGGCCATGCGACGGCGGAACACTGGCCGAAGGCAAATGCGCGCCTCCGACGTGCCCGTGAAAGTGCGGCAGATGCAGGCGGCCGGTGCGCGCGCCGCCGAACACGAACGAAAAGAAGCTGAGGCAAAAGCCGACCGCAAAACAGACTAGATAAAAATCCGCCCAGGTCATGCTCGGGTTCAACATGGTGTGGTTCATCTCGGTCGCCTCCTTTCAGCGATTCCTTCATTGCTACGATCTCGACGATGCCGGTTCGCCATCAACTCCGGGCGCAACGCTTCGAGCAGCCGTTCGGCTAAACCCGGCGTATCTAAAATCGCGCCCAGTAGCAGCAAACAGCGGCGCGTGTCTTTTTCTCGCGCGGCTTTGATCAACACCTCGCTCACCTCCGGATCGCTGACGAATTGCTCCGAACCTTGCAGCAGCCAAACATCCAGCTGACCTTCCGTGGTGCGCAAGTCCGAAGTCAGCTCGGTGTGGTAACCCTCCGGGTCATCCACCAGAAAGCCGGGATGCACCTTAAAAAACTTTGCCAGCAGCGCGCGCGACGACTGGGTCATGTGCGGGCGAGCCCCATTTTCGATCTGCGAAAAATAGGACTGGCTGATGCTCTTACGCAGCTCCTGGCGCACCGCCTTCACAATCTCCTGCTGGGTCATGGGACGGCCCAGGCCGCGCAGCGAACCTTCCACCTCGCGCAGGTAACGGATTTTCTCGCCCAGCATCATATTGCAGATCGAGATATTTATATGGCATATTGCAATATTCGTCAAGCACTGGATTATGCTTCTTTTGAATGACTTACGCCTGTTTTCCGCTGACGAGTGGGCGCACCGGCCGCGGAAAGCGCCTCTTGATGCAAATGAGCCGCTCGACTAGTTACAGATGAGGATTGTGCTACTGTACGAGCGTGCGACGGATTCCCTCCCTGGATGGGCTGCGTGCCATTTCCATTTCGATGGTGCTCGCGGCGCATTTCGCAAGAGAGGGCTTTGCTCCTGAATTTCTGGGTCCCTACGCCGGGGTTGGCGTGCGGGTGTTCTTCGTCATCTCCGGCTACCTGATCACGGCTCTCTTGCTGAAGGAGCATGACCAGACTTTTTCCATTAATCTTCGGCGCTTCTACGTACGCCGGGCCTACCGGATTTTCCCTGCGGCGCTCTTCTTCATGGCGATCATGTTCGTGGTGTACTGGCGCAATCTGCGCTGGTATCAGATGACCGCTGCGCTGTTATATGTGGTGAACTATTTTCCGCGACCCTGGGTGCTTGGGCATCTTTGGTCGTTGAGCGTCGAGGAACAGTTCTACCTTCTGTGGCCGAGTGTTTTGAAAAAGTGGCACAGGCACCGCGTCGCCATTCTCGCCGGCGTGTTTGCGTTCAGTCCCGTCTACACTGCGGCCCTGCATTACTTCAAATGGTTTAACAGGCTTGGGATGGGCACGCTGCCGACTGTCGCAGACAGTTTAGCGGTCGGGTGTCTGGTGGCTGTGTTTGCGACGCGTTGGCCCAGGATTCGTAAGCCTATATTTGCCGTGCTCATTCTGGTGGTTATCGCGATTCCGATGTATGACGCCAACACCGCATCGCGGACCGTGCTGCTCTTAATTTGTTCTGAACCCGATACTGAGTGCCGCGCTCGGCGGAATCGTGATTCACGTGGTGCAAAATCCATATCGAATTCTGAATCTCGCGCCGGTGGTGTGGCTCGGGCAAATCAGCTACAGCCTGTATCTGTGGCAGCAACCGTTTATGAATCCGGACGCGCCGTCACGCTATGGAGTAGTTGCTGCGGTTGCGATGGCGTGTGTGTCTTATTACCTGATTGAACGGCCAATACTGCGATATCGAGATAGCCAACGAGGTGGATCTTCGAGCGGACTAATGGAGAAAGCAGCCTAACTCTGCAAAAACGAGATTCGGACCATCCTAGGGAGACGGGCGCAGCAAAATCATGCACCCCGAGTGTTCGGGTAAAGAGATCCAATCAGCCGGGCACCGCGAATCCGAATCGCGCCGCCAGACGATAGCCTTCGCTCTTGAGTCTGCCAGCGCGCGAACGACGGTCTGCTGCAATTCGGCAGAACCCGACCAAAACGGCGCCGAGTCGATTGACCACAACTCTGCCGCAATCGACACTTCCGCCCAGTGTGCCCAATACGCTTCTTGTCCATCTCCAATTACAGCGATGGAATCGCCGGGCCGAACACCGTAATTGGGCAATGTCGTTGCAATAATCTCATCATGCTGCGCTAACTCGGCGCGAGGTGAATACAAATAATGCAACAAGCCGGGCGCAATATAAGCCGCAAATACCAAAGTCCCAGATATAAACGCGCGACGAGTTATGACTTGCAGACCAGAAGGCACGGACACACACGAATAAGACACACCCCATAGCACGAGAAAAAATCCTAATGTGAACCTGTCCACTAGATGCACAAGCAAGTACATGCCGATCACCATCAGAACGGGCAGTGTGCAGAACCATGCAGCAGCAAAACGGCGAAAGAAGGCTTTTGGGGAACTGCAGATAAGAGAATTAAGCAAACCAACAGCGCCGACTCTGTTCCCAAAACCTCTTCTCTTAAAGACTTAAAATTGGTCGCGAGTTGCCGTAGTTGGCCATGCACGTCGAGAGTGGCTCGGCTATGTTTGTCAAAACGTGACGCATCGTACCAGGGAGCATAAGTCACTCCTGTGAGATGAGGAACATGGAATATGCGGGGAGAATCCAAGACGATTGGGCCTGGGTAGAAAGGAAGAGGATCGCCTCCATCCGAGC
>JBAUVJ010000548.1:0-12772 GCA_049583165.1 Candidatus Sulfotelmatobacter sp.
TTATGTGACACTGGTGACCCTAGGAAGCGAATCGAAAATGAGGCAAGAATGACTCCTTCGAAATTGGCTTTGATCGCCATTTGTTCCGTCATGTTCACCGCCACCACGTCTTTGTTTTCTCAGGAATTGAACGCGAACTTTGCTCGCGATCCCCGCCAGCCCATCGATCAGCAATACACGGATCGGATTCACAAATACACGACCGATCCCTCATTCAGCTCTCCATTGGTGGACTACCTTCCGGCTTCGAAAACCGTGCCCACGCCTGCCAAGGTACTCGGCGATGTTTCCGGCGCGCCTGACATGCTTCCCTACGCCGAAGATGTGTACAAATATTTCCGCCTGCTGGCGGCAAGCAGTCCACGGGTGAAGGTCTTCTCCATCGGCCACTCCGAGGAAGGGCGTGAGATGATCGCCGCCGCCATCGCCGATGAAAAACTTCTCGCCGATGCGAAAGCCAATGACGTGCGCCTGGCCCAGCTTGCGGATCCGCGCACGATCGGCCTCGATGATGCCAAGGCTCGTAAGCTCCTCGATCAATCCTGGCCCGTTTATTACATCACCGGCACCATCCATTCTCCCGAGACCGGCGCTCCCACGGCGCTGATGGAACTTGCCTACCGGCTCGCCGTGGATGACGCGCCCTATATCAAGTACATCCGCTCGCACATGATCGTGCTCATCACTCCCGTCGTTGAAGTCGATGGGCGCGACCGCATGGTCGATATTTACAAATGGCACAAGGCTTATCCCGGCCAGGATTGGCCGCACCTTATTTATTGGGGGCACTACGTCGCGCACGACAACAACCGTGACGCCATGGCCATGACGCTTGATCTGACCCGGAACGTCCTCAACACTTACCTTGGCTGGCACGCGCAGGTATTGCACGACCTGCACGAGTCGGTGCCTTTTCTTTACGACAACACGGTAGGTGACGGGCCCTACAACGCCTGGATGGACCCCACGCTCGCCGACGAGTGGGCGGAGCTGGGTTGGAACAACGTTGCCCAGATGCAGAGCTTCGGCATGCCCGGAGTCTTCACCCACGGCGATTTCGACACCTGGAGTCCGGGCTACCTCATGTTCCTGGCCGGTATGCACAACGGCATCAGCCGGCTCTATGAAACCTTTGGCAACGGCGGCGCCGATACCGAGAAGCGCATCCTCGATCCTGAAGATTACTCGCGCACCTGGTACCGGCAGAACCCACCGCTTCCCGTGGTGACATGGTCGCAGCGCGACAACAACAACTACGAAGAGAGCGCACTGCTCTCAACCCTCTCTTACTTCTCACATAACACTCAACATTTTCTGGAGAACTACTATCGCAAGAGCAAGCGTTCCGTCGACAAGCCAACACTCGAAGGACCGGCTGCCTATGTGATTCCGGCCGATTCAGCCCAGACGAATCGTGAGATCGAGTTGCTCAAGGTATTGAAGCGGCAACACGTCGAGATTGAAGAGCTATCCAATGCGGCCAGCGCTAACGTGCCAGCGGAGAAGCGTGGAGACAAGCCGACGCAGGAAACTTTTCCTGCCGGCAGTATTGTCATCCGCATGGACCAGCCTTACTCGCGCGCCGCCGATGCGCTACTCGACAAGCAATTCTGGGCCGCCAGCGACCCGCAGAAGCATCCCTACGACGACACCGGGTGGTCCTTCACCCATTTGTTCAATCTGAAAGTCGTACGCGTCACCGATCCTTCGATTCTTAAATCGAGGATGACCCCTCTCGGCGATCCAGCAAAGCTCGCCGGCAAAGTCGAGGGCTCCGGCACGGTATTCGCAGTGGCCAACACGGGCCAGATTTCGCTGCTATCCCTGGCCTACAAAGTCAAAGGCGCAACCATTCAGGTGGCTGAAAAGGCGTTCGATGCCGACGGCAAACATTTTGCGGAGGGTTCGCTGCTCTTCACCAACGCACACGCGGATTACATTGACGACATCGGCGGAATTCTGCACGATCTTGCACTCGATGCATCGCTCCTTGGCGCAGCGCCTTCAGTGCCGGTGCACGCGGCTACTGCTCCGCGCATCGCCTTCATGCACACCTGGCTGGCCACTCAAACCGAAGGCTGGTGGCGCTATGCCTTCGATACCGCGGGCATTCCCTTCGATTACATCAGCACGCAAACCGTTGCTAGTCAGGAGGATTTGCGCGCAAAGTACGATGTGATTATTTTCGCTCCCGTCGGCCACGCTTCCACGCTCGAAATTCTCAACGGCACCCCCACGTGGAACAATCCGATGCCGTGGCAAAAATCCGAGTTAACCCCAAACCTCACCATCGACAGCACCTCAGACATACGTCCAGGTCTCGGTTACGACGGCCTGGCTCATCTGAAAAAGTTTGTTGAGCAAGGCGGACTGCTCATCACCTGCGAAGACACTGCTCGGTTCGCCATTGAGGCAGGCCTTGCGCCCGGCGTCAGCATCGCCCCACGCGGCGACGCTCGTGTTGTCGGCACAGTGCTCAACGCGGTCTTCGTCTCACGCGATAATCCAGTCGCCTTCGGCTACGGGCCTAGTATCCCCGTCATCAGCGCCGGGGGCATGGCCTTCAACGTCAGCAATACGGTGGAGCGCACGGGAGGCCGGTCTTTGACCGACCCCATGGAACCTTTCAAAGATCCCTACGAGCAGCGGTCTACCGGCCGCGGCAGTGTGGACGACAGCGACGAGCCGCAAGGCAGAAAGATCGCCGAGGCCGAGCCGCTGGTGAAGCAGCAACCGTGGGAGGCCAAGCAATTGAATGAAGAACAGACTCGCAACAACCCGCTGGTGATTCCGGTGCAGAGCCGGCCAGATGTCATTCTGCGCTTCTCCGATGCCAAAAATCTTTTGCTTGACGGTCTGCTTGATAAGGCCGGATCGATTGCCGAACATGCCGTTGTCGTAAACGCGCACCTCGGACAAGGAAACGTGCTGCTATTCGGCAACAACCCCGTCTACCGCGGCGAGACCGTCGGCACCTACGCCCTGGTGTTCAACGCAATACTCAACTATCAGCACCTCACGCACGAGGCTGCGCCCACAGACAAGGATAAGGACAAGCATTAACTCAACTTATACGAGCGCTAGTTTGCTTTCTCCACCGGCCGCGCTGCACTACCGTCTGCTTTGACGTAGTGCGCATACCAGCTGAGGTTGCGTTCCAGACGGTCTTTGATGTGTGAAGGTATTTTGAAGCCGTGATACTCGCCGGGATACACCACGAGTTCAGTTTCGCGGCCCAGACTCTTTAGTGCCTCGTACATCTGTTCGCCGCCGAGGATGGGAACGTTCCAATCGATGTCGCCGCCCATGAACAGCGTTGGCGTGGTGATGTTTCCGACCCGGTAATACGGCGAGATTTTCTCCCACGTCGCGCGATTCTCCCACGGGCGCCCGAGTTCGACATCGTAATCGAGGATGTACTGGTCATGCCCGTAGAACGAGGCAAGAAATGCAGTTCCCGCGCCAGAGATGGCTGCCTTGAAGCGTTTGGTCTGCGTAATAATAAAGTCGGTCGAGATGCCGCCATACGACCAGCCGCCCACGCCCAACTTGTCTGGATCGGCTAAGCCCTGCGCGACAGCGTAATCGACCATCGCCATGTCGTCCTGAAAATCTTTGTTTCCCCAATCGGCGAAGATGGCCTTGCAAAACTCCTGCCCGTAGCCTGACGAGCCGCGTGGATTCGGCTCCAACACTACGTATCCGTTGGCCGCAAAAAGCTGCGAGAAATGGTTGAAGTCGCCGTAGTAAGCCCCGACTGGCCCACCGTGCGGATGCAGAAGCGTGGGATATTTTTTCCCCGCCACATAATCCAGAGGCTTATAGAGATAGCCCGCAACCGTGGTGCCATCCTTACTCTTGAACTTGACGTACTCCGGCGTGACGACTTTGATCTTTGCTATGAACGCATCGTTGACATGCGTAATGCGTGTCGGTGCGCTGCCGGCGGTGTTAGTGGTGAAAATTTCGGCTGGCCGGTCCATGCTCGTGACCAGCACAGCAATGTCGCCCGACTTGGCAACGGTGTAACCGGAGACCACGACACGCCCACCGATTGATCGTGTAACCTCTCCACCAGTTGCAGGGACTTGGCATAAGTTCTGCGATCCGTCATCGTCGCAGATGAAATACACGAATTTGCCGTCGGGTGAAAAATGTGGCGAGCGAGACATACGGTCGAAGGTTCGCGTGAGCACTTTGGCTTCGCCTCCCGTGGCGGGAGAAACGGCGACGTGGTGGGTGGCATAGACCAGGAGCTTTGGATCAAGCTGCGTGACGTAGGTGATCCACTTGCCATCTGGGGACCACGATGGTGCGGCGTCCGAGCCTGGGTTGGTGGTCACTTGCGTCAAGTGCGCGCCCTTGTCGGTGTTGTCAGCGGCAACTACCCAAATGTTCGTGTCGTACGTGCGGTCGGGATCCGGAGTGGAGCGGTTGCTGCGGAATGCCAGCAGTTTGTCGTCTGGCGACCATGCGGGTTCGCTGTCGTCGAAGTCGCCGGAGGTAATCTGCACCGCCGACTTGGTGGCAATATCGAACACATATAAATGTGTGCGTCGCCGATCGAGATATCCCACGGTATCGGTCTTGAATCGATAGCGGTCAATCACAAAGGGAGGCGGAGTTTCCGGTTTTTTCGGCTTCGCGTCCTTGTCTTTATCCTTATCTTTATCTGCACCATTGTTCCCCGGCTTGTCCTTATCTTTGGTTTTGGCGTCGAGCAATTCTTGCGGCGTGGGGTCACGCAGGATGAGGACGATCCGCTTGCTGTCAGGAGACCAGGCGAAATCATCCACATCTTGAATCGCATCCGTCAACTGCTGCGCCTCGCCGCCCATGCGGTTGAGCAGCCACACCTGCGTCTTACTTTCGTTGCGCTTGGAGAGAAACGCGAGATATTGTCCATCCGGGCTCCAGCGTGGATGCGAAGAGGAAACCTTTTCCGCGGTCATCACGATGGGATCGCCGCCGTTCGCCGGGGCCATCCAGATACGCGTCTCCGTCTTGTCTTCTTTCAGAGAGGATGTCGAGACCGTGTAGGCCACCCACTTGCCATCCTCTGCAATCTCGGGGTCGCGTACATCGCGAATTTCAAAGACATCGTCGACGGTGATGGATCGAGGCGCAGGGGGCGTGGCCGGAGCAGACTGAGCGGCCACGGACGACGCCGAGAAACAAGAAGCAAGAGCCAGTGCACAAAACGCGAAAACTAGTGAGCGGAGCTTCATATCGTTTGTTTCCTCGTGCAAAATTTTGAATGCAGTCGCGGAAGATGAGCGGGCAGGACGGTGATGACAACGATGTCGTGTAAACCGAATCGAGTTCCGGCAGCCAGAGGCATGAAATATGGAACGTCGAACGATTGTATCGCGCGAGATGTGGATAGGAAATGGATGACAGAAAAAGACAGGGCATCGGGGTTAACAGAAAACGCTAACCCCTCTACGCCTCGGATTCAAAGTGTCCAACGTTCTTCCTGGTGGCTACTTCGGCCACGCGTCAAATAGCGTGGTCGCGTTGACAGAGCCGAGTCCAGTCGCCAAGTCGTAGCCCACGGTTGCGGGATAGGCAGGATCGCCGGTCGACTCCGAAGTGGAAAGCTCGCCGATAATACCTCCTGCACCGTCGCCAAAACAATTGTGTGAAACGCCTTTCTTGTTTTGACCGCAGGGAATGTCCATGTCGCCGCGCGTGACATCATTAAAGATGCAGGAAGCAGCCGGCAGCTTACCGGTGGTTTGGCTGGCATCGCACGCGGCCGCCGCGCCTGTCTGTTTAAATTGCTGCGCCGCGAGAGCGTAGTAAACATAATTGGCATCGCCCTGCTTGCCATGCTTTTGGTTGATCAAAGCCTGAATGCCCGCCATTGCAGGCGAGGAAAAGGAAGTGCCTCCGCCGCCCAGGAAAATTGCGTCGTTGTAGGGCGAGCAGTTTGTGCCGCCCTGGTTCGTGTCGGACAAACACTCGACATAAAAACTTCCCCAGACGCCGTTCGCCGCGAACAGAGAGAGATCAGGCTGGTCGCGCAGACCATCCTTGGGTATGCCGGGGACGCCGGTTTGCCACGACGGTTTGGGATTGCCTTTGCAGGTTCCGCTGACCACGCCGGGGATGGACGGTTTCCCGGTGAAGCAGGTACTGGGCCCGCCGCTGCCGGAGACCGCAAAAATAAATTCGCTTAGGCCTAGCGGTGTGTTGCAGAAGCCCGTAGGTCCATAGGATTTTAAATTGCCGCCGATCAGAGGATCGGTGTAAATGAGCTCGCTGGTGCATCCGTCGTTCCAGGGAATTTCCGGAATGTAGGAGCGCGCGGAGGCTAATGTCTTGGGAGCATTGGTCGCGTTCCAGTATTTGCTGACCGGAATTCCGTTGACGTCCGAGTTGTACTGTGCCATGAAATCGGTTCCGCCTACGTCGACCGCATAGGCGGAAGCGGTATTGTCGCCGCTGTTGATACCGAGGATGGAAAAGTCCGTGGGCTCGACTGGCGCACATTCGTCGGCGCCGGTGTCTCCCTGCGCGATGAAGAAAGTTACGCCGAGAGCGGTGGCAATTTCCGCTTCGCGGTTCTCCAGCGCAATTTCGGCTTGCCCGGTGATGGTTTCGCACAGACCGTAACTGTCAGAAATAATATCGGGCGGAGCAAAATCGAGAAGGTTGAGGATGGCGAGATCGAGGCCGGAAGTAGTATTGGAGTTAGGGCATGCAGAAAGTTCGATGTTCGCGTCGGGCGCGACCGCGCTGGACCACTCCACATCGAGAGCGGCTTCGATCTCATCGCCGTTTTGGCCCGGATTCGGGCAATTCGGATAAATCTGCTTGAAGTTGCCCTGCTTGAATTGGCTGAGGTCGAAGGTATCTCGGAACGTAGTCCAATCACTGGGATGCGCGAGATTGGAGTCTTCGACCAGGGCGATTGTGACTCCCTTGCCGGTGAAACCCCGGTTCCAGAGTGGAAGCACATTGTAGATAGTGGCAAAGTCGAAAGGGCTGACTATGTGATAGGTGAATCCTTGAAAATTCACGTTGAAGCGCGGCTGCCAGCTATTGGCGGCTCGGTTGTGCGCAACCGGGCCCTTAACAATTGCACGGGATCGGGGAAAGAAATCGTGCAGGGAGGCCACTCCCTCGATAGCAGGCGCCAAGGCGGCCGGGATTTGCGGGTCGCGAATGTTGGCCAAATGCTTTTCGCCGCTGGGCAAAACCAGATGATGAATTTCAGTGTGGAAGGCTTCACGTATCTGTCCGCCGGTGCCGGCAAAATCGATCACCAATCCGTTCTGGTAGACGCGGTTGATGGTGAAACCGTGCGATTCCAGCCAGTGACGGATGCTGTCCAAATCTTGCGGAGCAAGTCCGAATTCAGTGCCGAGTTTTTCCGGAGCAAGCCACTGGTGGTATTGCGGCGAGTCCGGATTATGCATATCGTCGATGAGTTCCTTAAGCCGCGCTTCACCGTCCGGAGCGCTCTTCAGCGCCAGCAACAAGTGATCGAAGCGTAGATCGTCGGCGACCGCTCCTCGGTCATTCCCGGCACGCAGCGCAGCCGGGGGAGTGTTCCCCGAAAGAGTGACCAATTGCGATTCGTCAATCGGGACCGTGATCACGGGCTTCGGGCCCTCTGCCGCAGCAGAAACGCAGAGCAGACAGAAACTCAGAGAGGCAAGAAAAAGAGAACCACAGAAACAGCGCATAGTGAACCTCGACTGAAGGAGACGTCGCGTTAAAACACAAGCAGCGGGGAAATACAACTAAACGATCCGAACGCCGCAATGGTAGACCGGTTCAGATTCTCTGGTCAAGAAGGATAACGCCCGCTGGCCGGGTCGTGAGCGGACAATCCAAGTTGGTTGGAGTTACTCTATAACGCAATGACTCCTGCCATTGTCCTCGTGGTCCTGGTATTTGGAATTTTCCTCATGCTTTGGAACATTGCGAGGATGCGCGGCGTCCAACGTGATTATAGTTATGAGGGCGAATTTCCCGGCAATCATTATTTATGCGACCTGAGAAGCGCGGGTACGGAGTCGACCATTCGGTGTCAAATCGGCGCCAGCGACTCGGCGCTTTATCTGATGGCCGATCCTGAAACTCAAGCGAAATTGTCGTGGCGACCGTGGAAGGTCCAGAATTGGGACTTCCGCGCGCTCTCCAACACCAACCTTCGAATTCCGTGCACCGATCTTCAGTATCGCACGGGAAAAATGTTTTTCAGGGACGTAATTTGGTTTGAGAATCGCTCACGAAGATTCTACGTTTACGTGCCGAGGGAGATTGGCGATAAACTACTGATCGATGCGGGCCGCGCCGTCCCGAATGGAAGTTGACAGTGGATGATCAAGATGATCAAAAGGGGCGCGCGTCTCCGCTCGCCCCTTCCCCCTCAAGAATGGAACTCAACCGCCCTGCGAGGCGACATAGACGGGGAAGGCGCAACCTTGCAGGGCTAAGAGGTCCGCGAGAGATTGTTGGCACTGTAACAACAATTGCCTCTAGCTGAAGAAGGCGAGGCGCTGTTGTTCGTAATTCGTAACAAGGGCTGGCGAAGTGTGCAGCAGGAGAAAGTCTGCCACAAAACAAAACGTCCCAAGACTCGGTTTGAGTCGCGGGACGCCTGTTGATCAGCCCTCCCCCAAGTGCTGCTCAAGTGAAAGACTAGAGGAAAGCGATTATTGCGTAAATGGCACGAGTGGGCCATATCGGATTCCGAGGTTGTAATCGTGCAAAAGCAAATGCGGCCCGGGACCAGCCATCCCGGGCCGCATTGTTCGTAGACCTTCGGGCTGCCTTCCCGCCGTTTAGCGCGACGGGACGACGGTACCGATCCGAGAGCACTCACTCTGAAACAGAGAAGCGCCACATTTACCGGTACTGTTGCAGAAATCGCGATTCGAAGAATCGACGCTCCGCAACTCCTGCGGTGGCCAGCGGCCCAGCCCAGCTCTAAAGAGTGGGCAGTGGGGGAGGCCGCAATGTCCGGGCAACCAGTTCGCACTCGCGCGCGTTCCGATTCCCCCGGCAATTCACCCTCGAGAATTACCGGTCTCCGCCAGCTTCGCCGCAATCATCGTTCGGCAAGCCCTTGGAAGGTCTAACGTTTTCAGTGAATTCACTTTGCTGCAGATCGTTACAAGTCGCAACCGAAAAACTCCGTGCGATTGTGCAGAAGCTGTGGACGATGGAACTTCCTTGTGGAAGGCTGAGGAAAAACCAGAATGAACTTATTTTCGCGGGTGGCGATCGCATTGTGATTCAATTACTTAGACGGTGTTAAAGCAATTCTTTACGCCGCGCGTGCCCATGCTTAGCGTTGCAAAAACAAAAGCCCCGAGATTTCGGGGCTTTAGCCAAGCTAGCGCCCCAAAAAACGAGCGCTGACAATTAAGTGTCGGTCGGCTCAAGGAACCAGCTCAAAAACTGCGCCGCAGCCGAATTGGCATTGGATCGAATCGCCGCCGCCATCGGATGCGGTTCCGTAGAGTGCTCCTTTTCTAACAATCAGAGGTGCGATGGGATCGCTGCCGCCGCTGGGAAAATTCCACAGGATGGTTTCGTGCCACGGCCCCGTTCCAGTTTTCGGCGGCTCAAGTTTGAAGATCGTACCGCATCCCACGTTGCCACTCCCATAGGAACACGAGGCCGAGCCTCCACCGGCCGTCGTGCCGTAGAGATCCTTGCCGCGAAAAACAACGCCAGCTTGGGGGTCGGCCCCGTCCAGCGCAGTCAGTCCCCGGAATCTGTAAAGCACGCTCTCCTTCCATGTCCCGCCGGAATGTGTCGGAGGACGAAGCTTGAAGACGTTCCCTGGGTTTTCTCCATCCCCTGAGGTCGTGCCGTAGAGGGCGCCGCACTCATCGAAAATCAGCCCAGATTCGGGACCTCTTCCATCACCAGTTCCGTGGAAGGTGTGTAAAATCCTTTCCTTCCAAACTCCGCTCTCCTCCGATAGCTCGAACACTGTACCGCAACCTGTTCCGCCACATCCCGCAGCGTCTCCCCCGTCGAGGGTCGTCCCGTAGACATGCCCTTCTTTGTCCAGGATTACTCCACCCATGGGAGTGCTGCCATCGCTCCCCCCAGAGGAGAAGCCGAGAAAGGTATAAAGCACGGTTTGCGTCCAGGTTGTTACGGAGCCATGCGGCTTGGTTAGTTTGAAAACTATGCCGCAGCAACCGTTTGCCGTGAGGCCGCCTAACGAGGTCGTGCCATAAAGGTTGCCGTCTCGGTCGAAGACCAAACCTCCCGAAGGTTGACTGCCGTCAGGGCACGGAGAGAAGGGGACACAGAACAGGTAGGGCGTGCTTTCAGTCCAGGAGCCACCTGGAGTCGTCGGCGGTGTCAACTCGTAGACGTCGCCCTGCCCAACGCTTCCGGTAAGAACTTCGCCGTACAGCGCGCCTTTCTGGTCGAAGACCACTCCCGAGCTGGGATTGGCGCCATCGCTTCCTGCTTCGAAACTGTAAAGGATGTTCTCACTCCAACCGCTCGGCTCTATCGCGGAGGGTGAAAGCTCAAAGATTGTGCCCCATCCGGACATGCCGCCATTCCGGGTCGTGCCGAAAATGTTGCCGGCTTTGTCGAAGGTTACAGGAGCACCTGGGTTCGAACCGTCCGGGTGGCCCAGGAAGTTATAGAGCGTTGACTCAGCCGGGCCGGCGGCTGAGGCGCTAACCGTGAATATCAAACTGGCAATTGCAACGACGATCCCCAAGTTACGTACCCCGGAAACCGACAAACTGCGGTGCTTCATCATGGTCGTCTCCTTAAAGAAGTGCCCCCGGAAAAGAAGTATCTTCAGGTTTTTGAAAACTTATTTCCGATGGGGTGGGTTGTACGTTTCGGACGAAGGGGGAAAAACGGACTTAGTATATACCGGCTTAATTCGTTTCTGCCGGTCGCATAATTGGGGTAACTCAAATGAGGTGGATGCCAATCTGACCTGATCCCCTCTTTCCGAACAAAGCCGAGTATGATTTCAGCGAACGGAAGGGAAAGAGGTATGTGGAGAAGTACTCACGACTACGGCGCGTGCAGTCCTTGGACTTGCAGAGATGAGTTGAAGACATCCAACCAACCCACACCGCGCGCGGGCTGTGAAAACTTGCGCTCTTCTAGCTTCCTCTTGTTGTTTTCTTTTCCCACATCGCAGTAGCGACATTGCCTAGCCGGTTCTTCCGCGACTTGTCCATCGGGGCGTAACAGGCGATGTTTCAACAATGATCTTGGCAATAGAATACGGACGTGGCTAGAATGCTCTGCGTATGAAGCGTAAAATTGCTGTTTTCGCAGTCCTCCTGGCGAGCATTGTGGCCGCTGCCCAACAGGCTCCTGTTGCTTCGCCACTTCTCGATCATCTTACCGGCCACTGGGTGCTTCGTGGCGCCATTGCCGGCAAACAGACCACACATGATGTGGACGCGGAATGGGTTATTCAACACCACTATTTGCGCCTTCACGAAGTGTCGCGGGAGAAAGATGTAAAAGGGCACCCGCAGTACGAAGCGATAGTCTTCATTGGCCGGATCGACACCCCCAAGACTTACACCTGCGTGTGGCTGGACATCTTCGGCGGGGCTTCTATCGCGTCCATCGGTGTGGCCGAGCCGACTGAGAACGAACTCCCGTTCATCTTCAAGGACGAAAAGGGCGAAGTGTCTTTAACGAACGATTTCGTTTACGACCCAACCAGGAGCGCATGGGAGTGGCGAATAGACAACGTCGCGAAGGGTGTTGCCAAGCCGTTCGCGCGCGTCAAGCTCACGCGAAGGTGATGTACGGTCGTCGAGGCGCTGTTGTGAGTGAGCTGCGGTTTGGCTCGGTCTGAGAGCCTAGTCGGCGAAAATTACACTCATTTATGGTCATTGACCGCGCGGCCCGGAGCCGCGATGGAAGAAGTTGGCCCAAAAACATCGGCGGTTGTTATACTCGGGCCGTCAAGCGGAACCCCGAAGGAGGCGCACGATGGACATCCTGTTGTGGGCCCTGCAGGCCCTCGCCGCGCTCGTGTACGGCGCGTCGGGCGTCATGAAGGTCTTCATGTTCGACAGGGTAAGCGAGGGGGTCGCGTCCTTTGGTGCATTGCCGCGGAAAACCTGGAGGGCCCTCGGCGTCCTCGAACTCATCTGCGCGATTGGACTGATCGTCCCCGCCGCCTTCCACTGGCACCCGACGCTCACCGTGGTGGCTGCGACAGCACTGGCAATCGAGAGCCTCGTGTTCGTCTGGGCCCACGCCAAATACCGCGAGATCACGACCATCATCTTGAGCGTCGTCCTGGGCCTCCTCATGGCGTTCATCGCCTACGGGCGCATGGTCCTGAAGCCGATCTTGTGAACGGCGGGCCGCGCGCTGGTCGGAACTGTAATCCTGACGCCAATCATCTCAACAAGCATTGGCACCCATGGATCCTAGTGATCTGTGTAATTGATTCCATGACAATGTCGGCTCCCACGCCCGACTAGAGTTGGTAGTGCCGGGTGCCCCATCCTTGCGTTCTGCGCAAGGGCGGGATTCCACGAACGCCTACCGTGCGGGACTTCCATCTCGCAATGCCAAAAGCGAAAGCCCCGAGAGTCACTCGGGGCTTCAAACTGTGCTGGGCGCTGCCTGCCAACTTAATCGTAGCAGTCGAAGTTGCTAAGTCAAATTAGAATTGACTAGTCCCTCACTCCATCCATAAACGCCCGCAGCTTGCGCGACCTCGAGGGATGCCGCAGTTTGCGCAGCGCCTTGGCTTCGATCTGCCGAATACGTTCGCGGGTTACCGCGAACG
>JBAUVJ010000549.1:0-2077 GCA_049583165.1 Candidatus Sulfotelmatobacter sp.
GTATAGGCTGCCCAGGCGTGCGTGGGCGAGTCTTTGTGAATCTCAATCGCTGATGCGGGTTCAACTTTCATCGACGTGACGGGCTTGCCGTAATTAAGGAACAGGCGCGCCTCTAAGTCTTGGGGCAGCACGTAACCCGGCATGCCAACGGCAACCGGACGCTGATTTTCGGCGAGAGTTTTCTCTATATGGCGAATCGAGTCGGAGACCAGAAACTTGACTCCGTACGTTTTCGATTCGCCCGGCGCGAGAGTGAGGCCTGTGGGAGGGTTCCAGGGTTGTGCCTTCTTCCATTCATTTTCTGCGTATGCCTGGCTATGAACCATCCACTCGTAAAACCCTTCAAAAGTGATTCCTCGCTGCGTGGGATCGGTGAATACCGGTGCAGCACCCCACGGCGGCCCCTTCTTGTCCAGGATTGGGTTGTACGCTTCGAACGGAGTTTTGCCGGCAGGAACAACCAACAGAGCCGGACCATGGCCGCTTAATCGGGTAACTTGCAGATAGCCGGCATCCTCGCCGATGTAGGGGTCGTAAAACGAACAGATCGCGTGAGCTTGCTCGAGCGAGCGGTCGTTGAGCACATTGTTGAAAATCATCGGAATGCCCAGCGCGCCGATCTGCACAGTCTTTGTGGATCGGTTGGTCAATGAGAAACGCAGAGCAAGTTTGCCTTCTTCTACAGCCCATGTTCTTGTGATCTGAAGCGGGATATCCGGGGGGAGGGTGGGTGCGAGATCAGCTGTGGCTAGCGTGTTTGCTGAGGTGGGTAGCGGGTGAACTGGCGCACGCGCCGTGGCGGTCGAATAGTTTGCCCAGGTTCCCGAATCTCCCGTGCGCAGGCGAAGCGTGATGTCGCCTAAATGAAAATATCCATTTTGCGAGCGCTGCTTGAGCAAGTCTCCCGGCGTGAAATCAAAGCCATCCGCTCCCTTTGGTTTGAGAGCAGCGACGGTTTGAGAGGAACGCACCAGGCTCAATGTGAAGTCGGGGGTTTCGTAGTTCACCACCCCCTGGTCGAGCATTGGGCCCGGGGCAGACGCTGGTTTCTCGTGGGTGCGCCGCTCAACCTTGCAGGCAGAGGCTAAACACAACAAACAAATAATGGCGGGAAGGAAATTTCTGCGAACCACTCTGGTAGGTTTCATTTATTGTTTTTTCGTGAACTGTGTTCGGGAAACAATATTCGCGAGCTATGTTTGCGATCGTCGTTCAGGCGATTTCGTGACCGCCGAAAAGTCTTCGTCGCCATGGCCTTCGGCAATCGCACGCTGGAACATTGAAAGCGCGGTCGACGCAGTACGCAGTGAGACTCCCCTGGCTGCGCCGCTTCCGACAGCGTAAGCGAGATCCTTCGCCATCCACCGCAGAGCGAAATTAGGCGTGAAGTCGTTTGAGACGATGCGCTCGGCCACCCTCTTCACGATGCCGCTGCCGGGAGCGCCAGCGGTGAGGATGGACAGGGCTTTCGCGCGATCGAGGCCGCCAGCATCGATCAGGGCCAGCCCTTCGGCAAACGACGCGGCTTGCACGCCGCACATGAAGTTGTTAACGAGCTTCATCAGAGCGCCGCTTGCGGTGGGGCCTAAATAGACAACGTCGCGCCCGAGCACAGAAAATACAGGCCGCGCCTCCTCCAAAGCTTCGGCGGAGCCTCCGACAAGAAAAAGCAGCTCGCCAGATGCAGCCTGAACTTTGCTGCCTGTGACCGGCGCATCCAGAAATCGGCAGCCCCGCTGCGCCGCTTTGGTCGCAAGTTCCTGCACCCACTCGATGCTCAGCGTGCTGCATTCGATCAAGATCGAGCCCCGTGCCGCAGCGGCCAATGCTCCGTTTTCGCCCAGCCACACCTCACGGGAAGCGGCATCGTCTGCCACCATGCTAAGAATGACCTGTGCGCGCGATGCAGCCTCGCGCGGCGACTCAGCCACAGACGCGCCTTGAGCAGAGAAGAGAAGAGCTTTTTCGCGATTCCGGTTGTAGACGGCGAGGGGGAATTTCGCCGCCAATAGTTGTCCGGCCATCCCCGAACCCATGATGCCAAGTCCTAGTATTGCGACATTCGGTTTCGACATAA
>JBAUVJ010000550.1:0-16650 GCA_049583165.1 Candidatus Sulfotelmatobacter sp.
GAATGGCCGCGTCCTCATCTACGGCGAGTCGGGCACGGGTAAAGAACTGGTTGCACACGCAATTCATGCGCAGAGCTTGCGGAAGGACGAGACTTTTGTCGAAGTCAACTGTGCCGCAATCCCTGAAGATTTGATTGAGAGCGAACTTTTCGGGCACTACAAGGGATCGTTTCCTGGTGCAGCGGTCGACAAAGATGGGAAGTTTCAGAAGGCGAATGGGGGCACGCTGTTTCTCGATGAAGTGGGCGATATGAGCCTGAAGACACAATCGAAGGTGCTGCGGACACTCGATGAACAGCGGGTTGCACCGCTCGGCAGCGACGAAACCATTACCGTGGATGCGCGCATCATTGCCTCGACGAACAAAGATCTGGAAGAGGAAATCTCAATTGGAAACTTTCGCGAAGATTTGTTTTATCGCCTGAACGTGATTCCCTTCTTCGTGCCTCCACTGCGCGACAGGAAAGAAGATATTCCGCTACTGGTGCGACACTTTTTGAAAGACCTGGCCGCAACCTACGGGAGACGCACTCGCGAAATCAACGACGACGCAATCGAGGGACTGATGCGTTATTCCTGGCCGGGGAACGTGCGCGAGCTGCGCAACGTGATCGAGCGCATCGTTATCATGAATCCTATGACTACACGTTTGGACCGCAAACATCTGCCCCCGCTGGTCTACCGCGACGGGCATCGACGCGCGGCGCGGAGCGAATTTTCTACTTTGCATCAGGCGCGGGACGCCTACGAGAGAGATTTTATTCTGAAGAAGCTCGACGAGAACCATGGCAACGTCACGAGAGCGGCTGAGGCGTTAGGCCTGGAGCGGAGCCATTTATACCGCAAGATGAAAACGCTGGGGATCGTAGTGAATGAATAGGCTGCCGAGAATTTTCTGCTAACGCTTCACCATGTGGATTTCGGTGCCGTTCTTTCTGAACTCAACTTTATCCATGAGCTGGTTGATCAGGAAGATCCCGCGCCCATGATTGGAATAAAGATTTTCTCCCACGGTGCAACCCGGGATTGCATCGAGAGCAAATCCAGTGCCGGGATCACGCACTACAATCAGAATACCGCGCTCTTCGTCGCTGCTGACCAGGCACTCAACGACTTTCTTGGGGTCTTCTTTGGCGCCATGAATCACGGCGTTGGCCAGCGCCTCTTGCAGAGATAATTCGATGGCATCTTCCTTGCCTTCCTCGCCCTTCATCTGCCGGACAACTTCCATCACTTCCTGTACCACCGGATCGACCGCCTTGCGGTCGGCGGAAAGCGTTACCCGCAAAAGCAAGTTCAATTGATCGGGATCAAAATCTTTCTCGGGAAGAGGTTGCTCGGGAGAATCCGCGGATGGCATCTTGTGGGCTCGTTGAAATCGACTTTTACTTTTCCAGTCCTGCGTTGCGTGACTCAAGTCGCAGAATGATTCTATCTGTCAATTCTCGCGAGGACAACTTACCGCACCGCATTCGGCCTCGCAGAAACATTGCGCAATGTTAAATCTGGTGAAACAGCTGCACTGTGTTTTGTTACTTTTGCGGCCCTCGGCGGCTCGACTCGTCCATCCGTCAGATGCTCCAACTGCCGGCGCCAGTCGAGCTCCTCGACAAAGCCTCGGGATTCGCGCCAGTTGGCTTGCACCTTGACGTAAAGTTCGAGAAAAACTTTTGTGCCCAGCATCCTCTCGATTTGAAGGCGCGCCGATGTGCCGATTCGTTTCAGCATTGATCCTTTCTTGCCGATCAGAATGCCTTTCTGCCCTTCGCGTTCGCAGTAGATGGTTGCAGAAATGCGCGTCAACTTCGCGCCTTCCTCGAATGTATCGACGATCACCGTGGTCGCGTAGGGGAGTTCTTTCTCGGTCTCGAGGAGTACGCGCTCGCGAACAATTTCTCCGGCCATGAATCGCGCCGGCTGATCAGTGATATGGTCTTCCGGAAATAACGCCGGGCCCGCAGGCAACGCGGCCGTAACTTGCTTTAGCAATATCTCGAGGCCATCGCGCTTTAGCGCGGAGATTGGAATGATCTCGTGGAATGCATGCAGCTTTTTGTACTCTTCGATCAACGGCAGCAGTTTGCTCTTGCCTCCGCGCAACAGATCAACTTTGTTGAGGATCAGGCAGACCTTGGTGGACGAATGCTTCAACATCTGTATGGCAAATTCGTCGCGTTGGTCGAGTTTGCGCGTCGCATCCATGATGAGGAGCACGACATCGCAACCTTCCAGAGCCTCGCGCACCTCGACCATCATCTTGCGGCCGAGCGAGCTGTCGGGTTTGTGAACTCCGGGAGTGTCGATCAATACGATCTGCGCGCCGCTCTGACCTTTGCTCTTCGGTATGTTAACGATGCCTTGAATTCGATTGCGCGTAGTTTGTGGCTTCGGCGAGATGATGGCGAGTTTTTCGCCCACGAGCGCGTTCAGCAGAGTAGATTTACCAGCGTTCGGGCGACCGAGGATGCAAACGAAACCTGAGCGGAAGGGCATAAAGTGCGGGCTTCAGGATTCAGAAGCCTGCATTCCGACTATATCAGCTTCAACTGCCGGGGCTGTACCGTGGTAATACGTACGCGCTCCACTTTGCGATCGGTTGACTCCAAGACTTCGAAGCGCAGACCATCTTCATCCACAGTTTCGCCCTTCTGCGGAATGTGCCCCGCCAACTCGCTGACCAAGCCCGCGACCGTAGCAGATTCGCGCCCTTCCGGCTTGGTACCGAAGAGTTCGGCGATGCGGTCGACGTCCATGCCGCCGGAAACGATGTACGACGCGGGATTTTCCCTGACGATTTCCGGCTTTTCGTGTTCGTCACGAATTTCACCGACAATCTCTTCTACGAGATCTTCAATCGTAACCAGCCCGGCCACGCCGCCGTATTCATCCACCACAATCGCCATGCGAATATTGTTCTTCTGCATCTCGCGCAGAAGATCACTGCCGAGTTTGCTTTCAGGGACGAAATAGACGTCACGGCGCATCAGTGTTTCTACGGTGCGGCTGGAGGCCTCGCTGTCCGGCACCTGGAGAACGTCCTGCGCATAAACAATGCCCCTGATGTTGTGAATGCTTTCCGCATAAACCGGCACTCGCGAATAGTGTTTCACGCGCAGCATCTCGATCAAGCGTTCGACGGTGGTATCCGTCGTCACCGCAAATATTACCGGGCGCGGTTTCATGGCTTCGCGCACGGTTTTGCCGCTGAACTCGACCACCGATTGGATCAAGTCGCGGTCGCCCTCCTGGATAATGCCTTCCTCCTGTCCGGCTTCGATGAGCGCATCGACTGCCTCGGCCGCGCTCTCCGGCACCTCGCGCGTATTCTCGCGGGTGAGAGATGCCACCGACTGCAAGAAGCCAAGCACAATGGTCACCGGCAGTACGAGGTAGATCAGGATTCTGAGCAGCCATGTCCAGCGGATAAGCCAGGCTCCGTTGGTGCGCGAGAAAAAAACAAATGGCAGAAACTGGTTGAACACAATGATGATTACAACCAGGCTGATCGCCGCCTGAAGAATTTCGTACACGTTCCAGAACTGATCTCCGAAAAGCGCAAAGCCCACCAGCAAGGCCATGGTCGCAGTGGTCAACTGCTTGAGCACGGCCATGGAAAGTGAGGCACGAGCACGGCCCACACCCAGTGCGGGCTCAACTTTCTGCTCGAAGACGTCGATGTTGTCCTGAAATTCCCGCGAAAGAAATTTGCCGATCTCCTGGTAGACGCGATCCACGTAGGAGGCAAGAGCAAGCAATCCGAGCAGGGGGACTAATGCGAGTGCCACGGCCCAGTTCATGCGGTTCTCCGGCTCGGGCGGGACGGATGAATGCGCAACGACTTGCGATTCAACGGCTGGCCAGCATCCGCTTGCGATCTCGCGAGGGTTCTCTCGATCAGCCCAGTCTCCAACTTCAACTGCCTCCGCAATCGCGTTTCTGCCCGGGCCATCTCGCCATTATCCTGCTCGTGATCGAAGCCCGCCAGATGGAGAATTCCATGCAGCACCAGAACTTTAATTTCTTCCGCCACGGAGTGGCCTAACCGGCTGGCATTCTCCCGGGCAATCTCGGCTGAGATCGCGAGCTCGCCGGCGACGGGCTTCTCTTTGCGCCAGTTCACATGCGGCGCGGGGAACGACAACACGTCCGTGCTCTTGTCCTTTCCCCGGAATCGCCGATTCAGGGAGCGTAATTCCTGGCTGTTCGTAATCAGCACATTCACGGAGCCGCGCAAGTGGACCGCCCGCCTGGCGCGGAGGAGAAAACGTTCAAGAGTTGACGGACTCAACCCCGTGATTCTTTTTCGAAAGATAACCAACGTTCCCCTGCACGCATACTATTCTCCCGCCGCTTCGCGGGGCCTGCTGCTCGGACTCGTCCCGGAATTCTTAGCCTCGGTGTTTCGCAATCCCGAACCCGGGGCTTCGGGATTTTTTCCGCCGGATAGTAGCAACATTTGCTGCTGCTCGGCGATATGAATCCTGTGCTCGTCATAGGCCCGAATGATGCGCTGCACCAGGTGATGCCGCACCACGTCCGCTTCGTCGAAGTGGACGAACGTCAGTCCTTCGACTCTTTGTAATATGTCAACCGCTTCCAGTAGTCCGCTACGGCGGGCATTCGGGAGGTCGATCTGCGTGACGTCCCCGGTTATTACTGCTTTGGAGTTGAATCCAAGCCGCGTTACGAACATCTTCATCTGCTCGGAAGTTGTATTCTGCGCTTCGTCGAGAATCACGAACGAATCGTTTAACGTGCGTCCGCGCATGAATGCGATCGGGGCAATCTCGATGACATTCTTTTCCAGATAGCGGTCCACCTTTTCCGGATCGAGCATGTCGTAAAGCGCGTCGTAAAGCGGACGCAGATAAGGATCGATCTTATCCTGTAACGTGCCCGGCAAAAATCCCAGCCGCTCGCCAGCTTCCACCGCCGGACGCGCCAGGATGATTCGATTCACGCGCTTGGCCAGCAGCGCAGAAATTGCCATCGCCACCGCGAGATAAGTCTTGCCGGTGCCTGCGGGGCCTATGCCAAAAACCATGTCGTGCTTCTCGATCGCCTCAACATAGCGGCGCTGATTCACGCTCTTAGGCTGCACCATGCGCCGACCTAACGATCGTTGACGGCCGGCGTCGGCCAGTCCGCGAAGGGTCGCCGTTGGATCGGCGACCAGCACGCGCAACATGCTATTCAGGTCGCCGTTGTTGAAGGCGTAGCCGGAGCGTTGCAGGCTTTCGTAATCGGCAAAAACCTGCTCGGCGCGGGCGACGTCGCGCGCTGAACCTTCCAGTTCAATGGCGTTCGAACGTAGGTCAATGGCAACGTTCAGACCGTCTTCCAGCACGCGCACGTTCTCATCGCGGGTACCGAATAAAGTCTCGATGTTGGGACTAATCCCGATGCTTTTCTTCATTCAGACTCTTTAAGATGTCGTTCTTTGGGGACCATAAGGACAGAATGAAATACGGCCAGACTCCAAGGAAATACCATGAATCAACCACTTTGCAGACAAAACAGGATTATGCTCAGAGACGGGACCAGCCGGAATGATCATGCCCAGTGGGCAAGTTACTACCATTGCATAAAGCGTACCCCGCGCCGGGGTGGGAGTCAATGCTGACCTGGGCTATTGGCTTTTGCCTCGGCAGCCTTCGCCGAGGCCGGCACAGCTCGTTTACTGGCCCACTCACGCAAGGCCTCAATTTCTTCCCGTCGCGTCGTGGAAAGAGGCACAGTCTGGGCCAGCGCGTCTAGCACAGACTGGGTGGTGAGCGGCGCTTTCTGAGAGTATGCCGCGTACAGGGCCCCTTGCAGGGCAGCGTCGATCTCCGAACCGGAATATCCTCGGGCTGCCCCGGCTGTGCGTTCGAGGTCGAATTCTGCTGGATTGCGCTTCCGTTTTGCCAGCTGGATAGAAAAAATTTGTTTTCGCTCCGCCTGGGTCGGCAGGTCGACAAAGAACAGTTCATCGAAGCGACCCTTGCGGATTAATTCCGGTGGCATCGCAGTTACGTTGTTGCAGGTCGCGGCGACGAATACGGGTGCTTTGCGGTCCTGCATCCAGGAGAGAAACGCGGCCAGCAAACGCGAGGAGACGCCCGCGTCGGCCGAGGCTGAATCTGGACCGCTGCCGGCAAACACCTTCTCTAACTCATCGATCCATAGCACGCACGGAGCAAGGCCTTCCGCTACCTGAAAGACCTTGCGAATCCGTTTTTCGGTTTCGCCGATGTATTTGTCGTAGACCGCCGAAGTATCGAACTTGACCAGCGGCAACTTCCATTGTCCTGCAATGGCACGCGCACATAGCGACTTGCCGCATCCCTGCACGCCCAGAATGATGAGCCCGTGGGGCGGCTCCAAGCCGAACTCGCGTGCCGAATCCTCCCATGCACCGCGCCGCAACCCAAGCCACTGCTTCAGGTTTTCCAGTCCTCCAACATCCGCCAGGGTATCGCCGGCCTCAATAAACTCCACCATTTCCGAGCGTTTGAGCAACGCTTTCTTCGCTTCAAGGACATCGATCACAACCTCTTGAGATAGCGCGTACCGCGCAACCAGCGCCTGCGAGACGGCGCGTTCGGCCTCTTCTTCAGTTAAGCCGCGCAGGTTGTCGGCCATGGCATCCATGCCTTTGGAGTCGAGCTTTCTTTGCAGCGTGCGCATTTTTGAAACCCTTACCAGGGTCTCGTCAATGATTTGCCGCAGGCGCTGCCGGTCAGGCAAGGGAAGATTGAGAAACTCAACCAGGCCGCCGAGTTCCGCCGGAATCTCGATCTTCGGGGCGGTCAGAATGACGGTTCGGCGATTGGCGGAGAACTTTTGTCCCACGTCACGCAAGCGCCTCACCACGACCGGATCATCCATGTGACGGTGCAAGTCTTTGAGGATGAAGGTTGCCTCGATGGAAATGCCTTCCAGGTTGCCAAGCATCTGCGCAGGTTCGCGGCTGTTGTATAGGGCTTTGGCATTCTGCTCGGTAGGTTCCAAGCCGGCATGAGCTGCTGACAAAGAGCTGGAGAAATCAATCCCGTCTGGAACAACCTCGCCGATGTTGCTTCCGCAGCGCATTAATCCGCTGGCGATGCTCCATTCAAACGTGGCGAGGCCGAGCGTGGAGCAGGCAGCGCGAACCAGGCGCACAGCGCGCATCTCCTCGGTCGTCTCCATTACAACGATTGGAGTCGAGGAATCGATGAGAATCTTCAGGCGCTCCAGTACGTCGGCCATATCTGTTTGACCCGCTTGCAGTTACTCTCGTACAATAGCGTATTCGGATGTATCCGAATATCTCTCTACAAGCACAAAGGTAACCAAGCAAACATGGCTAATCATCATTCGGCGCTTAAGCGCGCCCGTCAGACCACGAAGCGCACTGCCACCAATCGCGCCAACGCCTCCCGCCTGCGCACCGCACTGCGCGGCCTGCGCGAGACCATCGAAAAAGGCGACAAGCAAGCCGCCGAAACGACCTACCGCGCCACAGTATCGGCGCTCGACAAGGCCATCCAGAAGGGCACGCTGCACAGCAATACGGCGGCACGATACAAGTCTCGGCTGGGTAAGCGGCTTAGTGCGATGAAGTAGGGTTTTTGCTTCAACCATCGCAAGGGAAAAAGGCAGACCCATAATGGGTCTGCCTTTCTTGTTTTGCCGAGGGCTGCAGCCCGACGGGAGATTTTGGGTGTAATCGCTTGTTAACATCAAGTAGCGTTATGAAAGCACTCCCGGTGTTCCGTGTGCTCTGTCGCCGCATGTCTCAAGCTGGCCGGAAGATGGTAGCGTTACATGGGTTTTGAGTGTAATCGCCACAATAGTTTAACCACCGCGCTATACTTGGCCCTTCACGCAGAACCCTTTGAATGATCGAGAATGCAGTTCAAAAGAAGCGGTTCTATCATTGGTTTCCACTCTATGGCGCGCTGACAGCGTTTATTGTCCTCGTCCCTCTGCTTTGCCAAGCTAATTTCGATGTACTCTACATTTTCGTCATCGGTCCCTTCGTGTTAATAGCCAGCGCTGTCGTCTTCATATCCGCGTTGATATTTGGAGTATTTGCGAAAAGGTACGGACAGTTTTTACATGTGTTGGCGTTCTTAGCAGTCTTTTGGGTGGTTTCGTTTCTGTTGGTTTGGAATTCTTTCTTACTCCGCACGTCGGCAAGATGGTTGTTGTGGTCACACCATTATCAGGCGAAGGTTCTAGCGCAACCAACTCCAGCGAACGGCGAGTTTAAGCATTTAGTATGGGAGGCGACGGGATTCGCAGGAGTGGCCAACCAGACCGTTTATCTTGTTTTCGATCCAACGGATTCACTGGCGGTGGCGGCCAAGACTCATGACGCGGGAAAGTTTGAGGGCGTACCGTGCAAGGTCCGTCGTGTGAGTCGCATCGAGACTCACTGGTACACGATCTTGTTTTACACCGACGAAGACTGGGGCAAACCCAAGCAGCGTTGTGGATTTTACGATTAACTGTTGAAATATCGCGATTACGCTTATTGACCTTCATCGGCACCGAAAACCTTAGGGCTGATGGCGTTCCGCCGCCCTCTCACACTGGCAACTGTTCCTGCATCCATCCCGGCACTTCCGGCTTCGGCTCGGTCGTGAGATCCATCACCAGGCGTTCCAGCACCATGCGCTTGCTCACGGGATTGGAGCGCAACGCGAGATCAGCCTTCGCCACTAAGCGAATGGCACGCGTCAAATCGCGGCGGGATTTGTAGCGGCGAGCTTGCTTGATGATGTCATCGGCCGCGAACGGAGGCACGCGGAAACCCTGCCACAGCGCGGCCCAGAGCATGCGCTGGTCGCGCACGTTGCGCTCGAGAATCACGAGCATCTGGCGGAAAGTTTTGGCCAGCATGTAGATGTGTCCGATGGCGGCTTCGTCGCCGTCGCCCGACGAGAGCATTGCATCCAGCACTTCCAGCGCACGCACGCGGTCTTTGGCTGAGATCGCGTCGGTCAACTCATACAGCGAGCGTTGCTTCGCGGCGAGAACCATGGTCTCGACATCGCCCAGCGTGATGCGATTCCGGGCGCCGACATAGAGCATGAGCTTTTCCAATTCGTTGGAGATCATCATCATGTCGCCGCCGAGGGCGTCGACCAGTTCGCGGGCGCCATCGGGTTCCATCTTTACCGGGGTGGGGCGGCTGGCGCAGTAATCGGAAATCCAGCGAACGGCTTCGCCTTCCTCCACTCGCGCCAGTTCGACGATGCCGCAGTATGGGCCCATGGTTTCACGGATGCGCTGGTAGCGTTCTTTGTCCTGCATCTCCATGCGGCGGACATCGGCGGGGATGCTGATGTGATCGGCAACGAAGACGATGAGGGCATCTGGATTGGGATTCTTGCAATAGTCCTCGATGGCTTCGAGCTTGTCTTCATTCGACCCGCGGCCAAAAAGATTCTTCACGCCGCGCACGAAAAACACCTGGAATGGCGCCATGAGCGAAGGCGTGCGAGCGCGGTCGAGCACTTCGGCAAGATCATGTTCCGCAAGGTCGAACTCGAACAGGCTGAAGTCGCGCAGGTCAGTTGGAACCAGATGCTCGAGGATCGCGTCTCGGAAGCGCTTGCGGAAGAAAGCTTCGTCGCCAACAAACACGTAGGCCGGACGCAACTTGCGCGATTCAAGCTCGCTGACAAATCGCTCGGCCTGGGCGAACGCGCGCATCAGAATTCCTTCATCCCAGGGAACGCCATGCAAAAAACCCTCGTCACAAACTCTAGCATCTAGAAGCCCTCCAGAATGTTAGAGACCAGGGTTCGCGCGAAATCCTGGGAGAGCCTGCGGAAGGCCGGCGAATCTTCTTCAAAAAAGGAGGCCAGATCCTGCGAGACCTCATACTGCTCGCGAAACAAATAGGCAGGATTCTGATAGAGCACTTTGCCCTGCCGGTCAGTGAGCGAAACTTTCATACTTACCACCACCAGGACGCTGGCGGCTTGTCCGGTTGCGGAATTGTAGGTGAGCGGAGTCGAAGAAGTGGAGAGCACGGTGCCGCGCAGCGTGGCGTCGGCGGCTTCACCTGCGTCGTTCAGAATGTGATAGTGCGTGCGGGTAGTAAATTCATGCACTACAGACGCGGTGAGCATCTGTTCGATGCGATAAGTCGTGGTTACGTTAACGAACGAGGGGACGGCAATCGTCTTAACGTTTTCGGGAAGCTGCGCGGCATGGCCAGCGGTGTGGTATCCGCAACCCGTGGCCCACACGAGTAACGCAAGCCACGGGGCGTACCACCGCGGCTTCATTGGATTTTTCCCACGGGGCGGGTTGCGATCATGCTCTCGGCACACTCAACTGCGGTAATCGCGGCCACCCGCAGGTTGTCGAGCGCCGCCCACAGCCAGATTCCATTGGGTCGCGAAGCCTCAGTTTTCAACGAAACGAGGATGTTCGGCTGACCGGCGGTGTTCACGTTGCTGGGTTGTGAATCTTCTTCCGCGCCGGCCAAAGCAACATGATCGCCCGAAAGAGCTTGTGACAAGCGTTGCTGATCGACTGGTTGATCCAACTCGAGAAATATAGCCAGTGCATGGCCGTGAAAAACTGGAGGCTGAATGACCATCAGCGCAGGCTGAGGCGCGTCCGCTCCCGCAAGCATTTGATAATGGCGCCGAACTCGCTCTTCCAGCGAGTCCAGCGACACTTTTGAATTCCGGCCGTAGCGCGCCACCAGGTTGAAGGCAATTTGCAGATCGAAGACGTCCTTGGGCAAGGTCTGGAACGACAAAAGATTTACGGTCTGCTGATGCAGTTCGTCCATGCCTCTCTGTCCCTGTTCGGACGCAGGTTCGAAAACCGTCGCCACAGCGCTGCGAATCGCACCCGCCTTGCGCACGCGCAGGAGAAGCAAAGCGAGAGCAATCGCGGCTGGATGGGCGACAACGCACGGTGCGGGCTGCAAGTCTGGCTGCCATAACTGTCCGCGCTCGCGCTCTACCCAAATCGATCGCACCGTGGCGCCAGTTTCCTCTTCCAGCGCGCCGGAAAGATCAACGATGGCGCTGCCAGCATCGCGGGCGCGCTTCCAGTTCTGGCGCGTGGTTTCGCCGTCGGCAGCGAAGAAAGTGAAATCCATTTTGGCAAACTGTTCGGTGCGTACGCTCTGGATGAAGTTGATCTCATCTCCCATCGCCTCCAGTTGTCCGATGGATTCGTCATCGTCGAGAAGACGCACATCGATCGCGGGAAAGTTGCGCTCGTTGAGCATCTCGGCAACTTCCTTGCCTTTGAGCGTGGCTGCGCCCACAATTGCCGCGCGATAGAGTTGCCCCCGGGCGGAGGAAGCGGACGGTGACGCGATTTTGGACGAACTACTCATGAAGTTTGCGAAGCCTCTTTATAAGATGGTGGCGGACGCTGGCTTCGCCGGCGAAATATCCACTGTAGCCGCCAGAATACTCCAGAGAACGTATAGAGCAGTGCGACCCCGAACAGCACCGGCTTGGAGAAGAACCAGATGCCGGCGAAAAGCGCGCCAAATAAGATGATCAAGCGGAAAGGACGGCGAGAGGAAAAATCAATGTCCTTGAAGCTATAGAATCGCCAGGTACTCACCATCAGATAGCCCACCGCCGCGACCATGGCCAGCCACGTAATGGCCGTGTACCAGGAATCGAGCGGAGCTCCTGCCTGAAAATGAACCACGGCAGCAATCACACCAGCGCCCGCCGGAATCGGCATACCGACAAAATACTTCTTCCCCGGACGACCGGGATTCGAAGGCTGGGGGTTGGTTGTGATATTGAATCTTGCAAGACGGCTAGCTCCCGCCATTAGAAACAAGAAGCTGGCGATGGCGCCGAGTTGCGTCAACTTGATGTTGGTATCGGTCAGCGCGACGGGCTGCATCAGATGAAATCCCCACGTCCAGGCCAGCATGGCTGGAGCCACGCCAAAGGTAATCACATCTGCCAGCGAGTCGAATTCCTTCCCGAAATCGCTGCTGGTTCCGGTCATCCGCGCAACACGTCCATCCAGGCCGTCGAATAGAACGGCGAAGCCGATCGCCTTGGCGGCGTTATCCAAATGCCAGAAGGTCGCGGCGCTGGCGTGGACAACCTCAAGAATGGCATAAAAGCCAGCCGCCATATTTCCCGTGGTAAACAACGACGGGAGAATGTACATGCCTTTGCTCATCCGGCGTGGCCGACGCGGCCGCTCAGGGTGTAGGTCGTTGTCCATTTATCGCACCCCTTCCGCAGCCGACTGTCGACCTTGCGTCGCCAGTTCATTTTTCGCTGGGAGATAAGCCAGCACGCTCGCACCACCACGAACCCGGTCGCCGATCTTCACTTGCACGTTGGCGGCAGAATCTAAAATTACATCCGTACGCGAGCCGAACTTGATCAATCCCACACGCTGCCCGCGCTCAAGACGATCGCCTACTTTTGGATGAAAAACAATCCGCCGAGCCAGCAAGCCGGCGATCTGCTTGAAAACAACAATCTGTCCGTCGCCTTCCACGCGAACGATATTCTGCTCATTTTCCTCCGCCGAAGCTTCATTCATCGCGTTCAGAAACTTTCCGCGTTGGTAACGAATCTCGCGGACAAAACCGGCGATCGGTGAGCGGTTCACGTGAACGTCGAAAACGCTCAGAAAGATGCTGATGCGGAGCTGTTTCTCACCGCTCACTGTTACCCAAGAAACGTCCGTGATTTTCCCGTCCGCGGGCGAAACCACCGCATCGGCGGCATCCGGAATCGTGCGCTCGGGGTCGCGAAAGAACCACAGGAAAAAGATCGCAAGCAATAGCGGGACGATGGCCCACGCCGGGCGAGCAAACCCGCCAACCAGCGTCGCTGCCACCATCAAGCCCAGCGCGTAATAGTAGCCGTCACGAACCATGGAAGTAGCTAATTATAGAGCAGGGGCAAGCGAGAGCGGCTTAGGCGTAACTACAAATTGCAAATACAAACAAAGAAAGGCGCTGGTCAGCGCCCTTTCGCAGATACAAAAATCCCTTCGCGGCTGGGCCGCACGGTGAATGGCCAGGAATTATGCTACGTGCGTGCCGTACTGTTGCCGATACTGCCGCTCGATCGACTGCATCTGATCCTTGAGACGCAGTTTGAGCTTCTTCAGCCGGACTTCTTCCAGCTTTTCATCTTCGCTGAGGTAGCGCTTTTGGGTGAGTGAATCAAGACGGGTGGAATACTGCATGTGCTCCTGGGCCAGCCTGCGAAATTCATCGTGGTTGGTCAGGAGAGCGTCGTTCGAAGTCAGCATCCAGGCGGACCTCCAATAGGGGATTCTCCGCTAAAATTAACACAGCCCTAACATTGGTTCAATGCATATTTCTGGTGCAGTCTCGTTGTGAGAAACCCCTAAGAAATAAGCCGCCGGTATGCTACCGCATTCTCTTGAGGAGCGTTGTAGTAGCCTTTGCGCACACCGGTCTCTTCGAAACTGGCCTTTCGATATAAGGTGCGGGCAGCCCGGTTGGACTCGCGGACCTCGAGAAATATGGCGCTGCCCTTTTCCGCGCGAACATGCTCGATGAACTCGCTTAACAGCCGAGTCCCTATGCCGCGTCGTCGAGCCGAACCGGAGACAACGATGTTTTCCAACTCCCATTCCGTGTGAATTCTGTGTGCTACGAGAAATCCAAGAATTTCAGCCGGCTCGCTGGGGACTTCCGCTACCCATGCTGAACGTCCAGTTGGCTGCGGATGATCCTTCGGGGATATGTCTTCGTATTGTGCTCGGGACCAATGAGCTGCCGTCTCGCTCTCCTGCTCGAGAAGCGTTATGGCATCGATATCGTCCGCGTTGGCATGTCGAAAGCGCACGCTAGGAACCGATTCTTTGCAGCATTTCGGCGTCAGTGCGGCGAATATAGTTTGCTTCCAGCTGATCGGCGGTGACGGTTTCGCCGGATTTAATCTTCCGCCATCCGAGACGGGCAATCGCAGCGGCTGAGATCGGCGGTAGGGTTGATACTTTCAGTCCGGCTTCGTTGGCCGCAGCGGCGAGAGTGGCATCCGGAGTCACTACCGTCCATCCGCGCGCCTGATCTAAAAATTCACTGCGAGTCAAAATGCGTTCGCGTGGAAATTCGCCAGCTTTAGCCGGGACTTCGTATTCTCCCACGTAGACATCACCGCGGCCGGCATCCAGCGCTGACATGATCTTGCCTTCCGCGCCGCTGGCGAACACACATGTTTCCAGCAAGGATACCGCCGCAATCGGCTTGTGAAGAACTTCGGCAAGCGCTTTGACTGCGGCCAAACCGATGCGCAGGCCGGTGAATGATCCCGGTCCTGAAGCCACGGCAAAAGCGCCGATGTCATCCTTAGTAAACCCATGACTGGAAAGCAACGCGGCGATCTGTGGAACCAGCTGCGCGGAAAAAGTGCCGCCAGAGAGAGGCACAGTCTCAATCAACTCCACGCTGCCTATAGCCACGACACTATCTTGCCCACGCGCTAGTGCAATGCTGCCATGCTTGCCGGAGGTATCGATGGCGAGAAGAAGCATGAGAAAACTTATCCCTCCACCAACTCAAGTAGAACTCCACCTGTGCTGGAAGGATGCACAAAAACATATCTATGCCCGCCGGCGCCAGTTTTGATTTCTTCAGAGACCAGGCGCACACCGTCTTTCTTCAGCCGCTCGACAGCTGTGCACAAATCTGGAACGCGCAGGCACACGTGATGCAGGCCCTCGCCACGCTTGGCGATAAACTTTGCGATCGTCGAGTTTTCCGAGGTCGCCTCAAGCAACTCCAACCGGCTCTCGCCCACCGGAACCATCACCAATCGCACTTGCTCCTGCTCCACGGTTTCTTCAGGAGAAATGCTCAGGCCGAGCTTTTCGTAGATCGCCTTGGCCGCCGCCAGCGACTTCACCGCGATTCCGAGATGATCGATTTGAGCCATCAGTATTTCCCCATGTTTATCGTGACAGGTTCGCGGCGATTTCCTCGACCAGCGTATACGGGTCGCGCTTGTGTTCCGCCACTTCCGCCGCCAGCCGTGCCAGATTGCCATTCTCCAGTTGCGCCCTCGCTTTTTCGATCAGCGTGTCACGCAGCATCTCGACCAAGCGCTCCTGCCAGTTTTCGACGCTCTTGTTGAGGGCAAGATTTTCTTTCTTGAGATACGCCTCATAGTCTGAGATCGCGGCGGCCAGTTCCTCGATTCCAACTCCCTGGCTGGCAACGGTCTTCACGATCGGCGGCGTCCAGCCATCGTGGCGCATTGCAAGCGACTGCAACGTGCGGATTTCGCGCTCTACGTTCTCAGCGCCGTCGCGGTCGCTTTTGTTGATAACGAAAATGTCGGCAATCTCCATGATGCCGGCCTTGATCGTCTGCACATCATCTCCCATGCCCGGGACCAAAATCAAAATTGTGACGTTCGCCAGCCGCACGATGTCCACTTCATCCTGGCCCACACCGACGGTCTCAATCATGATGAGGTCGCGCCCAGATGCGTCCAGCACGGTGGTTACATCGGCTGTGGTGCGCGCCAGTCCGCCTAGCGAACCGCGCGTCGCCATGCTGCGAATATAAATGCCAGGGTCGGAGAAATGCTCCTGCATGCGGATGCGGTCGCCGAGAATCGCCCCGCCGGTGTATGGGCTGGTCGGATCCACCGCAATAATTCCTACCGTCTGATTATCTTTACCCTTGCGATAGAAGCGGGCAAGCTGATCGACCAGCGTGCTCTTCCCCGCTCCCGGCGGCCCTGTCAGCCCGAGGACGCGCGCCTTCCCGCTGTGCGGGAACAGAGCCTTGAGCAGCTCGGACCATCCGGGCGCGCGGTTCTCGATGGTCGAAATGGCGCGAGCCAGCGCACGGATGTCGCCGGAGCGAAGCTGGTCAAGCCAAGTTTGGCCGACGGGGTTCAAGCGATCAGTGTAAGGCACAAGGGCGAAAATCAGGAATAGCGCCTTGCCATGGGGAGTCGTAGAGCGGCAAGGTACGCTAGAGGAAGGCCACTTTCATACTAATGCTCGTACTATTGTTCATACCAACGGTGAGTGTTATGATGGGATTGAGAAGTAAGTAAAGTATTGCCCTTATTAAATTCAGGAAGCTAATGCCAAAGTCAAGCACGACACGAAAAAAAAAGAAGACGTTCTCCCTTTCTCGCCAAGCAGTGACGTATCTAGAGGCTCTTCGTCATGAGCAGCGAGGCAAGTCGGTATCTTCGGTGTTGGAGGAAATCATTCGTCAACAACAACAAGCGAAGGAGATGGAGCGTATATCGGCCTCAGTTACGCGATACTACGACTCTCTTTCTGCCGAGGAGATCGCCGAAGATCGTGCTTGGGGCGATTTTGCCGCAACTCAATTCCCTAGCGAGGACTAGGCCGTGAAGCGAATGCCCCTGCGAGGAGAAATCTGGTATGTCAAACTGCCGACAGATCCGTCGGACAAGGCCCCACGGCCCGTCGTTATCGTTTCAATTGATGCCAGGAACATGCACCCTGGTGCGAGCACAGTTCTAGTCGCACCCTTGACCGGTTCTGTGGAAAAAGAATTCGTAACCCATATCCGGCTCTCGCCGGGCGAAACCGGCCTTCACGCCTCCAGTATTCGGTGTGAGGATCTTACCGTGGTGAAAAAGGAATTTCTGATCGAGCCGAAGTTTGCGTTGCGCACGCTAAGCCACTCTCGGG
>JBAUVJ010000551.1:0-1958 GCA_049583165.1 Candidatus Sulfotelmatobacter sp.
AGCTCAGGATCGTCCGGCGAGGGGTCCAGCGTATTCAGCTTGCCCTTGATCACGCGGCCGGTCGTGCCATCGAGTGAAATCCAGTCTCCTTCTTTGAATGTTTGGCCCTTTACCCGCATCTCGCGCAATTTTTCGTTGACTTCGATATCGCCCGCGCCCGCCACGCAGCATTTGCCCATACCGCGAGTTACAACGGCAGCATGACTGGTCATGCCACCGCGGGAGGTGAGAATGCCCTTGGCGACTTCCATGCCATGAATATCTTCCGGCGTCGTTTCCGCGCGCACCAGAATCACGGGGTGTTTCTCCGTGTCATGCCCGGCCATCTTCACCGCATCGTCCGCTGCGAACACGATCTGACCAACGGCCGCTCCCGGCGAGGCCGGCAACCCCGTCGCCAGCACCTCCACCTTGGTGCTCTTCTCATCCAGACGCGGCACCAGGAAGTCGTAGAGTTGATTTGGTTCGACGCGGAAGATCGCCTCTTCTTTGGTAATCAATCCTTCTGCCACCATCTGAATGGCAACCCGCACGGCAGCCAGGCCGGTGCGCTTGCCATTTCGAGTTTGAAGCATGTAGAGCTTGCCATCCTGGATGGTGAACTCGAAATCCTGCATATCCTTGTAATGCTTTTCCAGCCGCGTGGTGATGTCGCGCAACTGGTCATAGACATGCGGCATGATCTTGTGCAATTCGAGAATCGGCACCGGCGTGCGTACCCCGGAGACGACGTCTTCTCCCTGCGCGTTCATTAGAAATTCGCCGTAGAATTCCTTTGTGCCGATCGCCGGGTTTCGGGTAAAGCCGACGCCAGTACCGCTGGTGTCGCCCAAATTGCCGTACACCATGGCTTGCACATTGACCGCGGTCCCGAGCATGTCATCGATGTTGTTGATGCGCCGGTAATGCTTCGCCCGCTCATTCTGCCAGGAACGGAAGACGGCGTCGCGGGCCATCACAAGCTGTTCATGCGGATCCTGCGGAAAATCCCGCTTGGCGTGCTTCTTGACGACCTTCTTGTATTCCACAATGACTTCTTGCAGCGCCTTGGCGTCGAGATCAGTGTCGAGCTTCGTCTTTCTCTGTTTTTTCTTGGCGTCAAACACTTCGTCAAATTCCGACTTCTCAATGTCCAGCACAACGTTCCCGAACATCTGGATCAACCGCCGGTAGGAGTCAGCAGCGAACCGAGGATTGTTGCTGCGCTTGGCCAGCGCCCCCACGCTCTTGTCGTTCAATCCAAGGTTGAGAATCGTGTCCATCATGCCGGGCATGGAGAACTTCGCGCCCGAACGGACACTCACCAGCAGGGGATTCTCGCCGACACCTAGTTTTTGGCCCTGAAGCGCTTCAAGCTTCGCCAGCGCCTCATCCATTTGCCGATCGACTTCCTTCGACACTGCATTGTGGCGCATGTACTCGCGGCAAGCCTCGGTCTGGATGGTAAATCCGGGAGGCACGGGCAGACCGGCATTGGTCATCTCCGCCAGGCCGGCACCCTTGCCGCCGAGCACTTCTTTCATCTTGCCGTGGCCATCGGCCTTGCCGCCGCCGAAAGAGTAAACGTATTTGGTTGTCTTGCTCGTGGGTTCGCTAACTTCATTTTCGGGGAGAGTTAATGTCGCCATTCCTATTAGTCCTTTGCCTCTAGCTCGCGAATTTTGATTCCTATCAATACCGCGTTTAATTTCTAATTCTTGCTTTCCGCGACGATTTCGGAAAAGTCCGCGATCGTGGAAAATTCTTTCAACAAGGTCCGCAGCAGCGCCAATCGATGCGCCCGGACTTTCTCGTCCTCCACCATCACCATGACTTTATCGAAAAAATTGTCTACCGGTTCACGGGCGGTCGATAGCAAAAGCA
Organism: Candidatus Sulfotelmatobacter sp.; assembly: GCA_049583165.1. Lineage (GTDB taxonomy): Bacteria > Acidobacteriota > Terriglobia > Terriglobales > Acidobacteriaceae > Sulfotelmatobacter. Next base: position 1,864 of record JBAUVJ010000551.1, read on the forward strand.
GGGCGTCCAGATATTCGTTCTTTCTGCGGTGCTCCTCGACTTTTGCACACGTCTGCTCCAGATAGGCCATCAAGCGTTTTTCTTCTTCTGCAGCT
>JBAUVJ010000552.1:0-6754 GCA_049583165.1 Candidatus Sulfotelmatobacter sp.
CTCTTTCAACTCGCCGCTCATCATGGCCAACTGCGGAGCAAAGTAGATCGCATACTTCTGGTCTGGATTCTCCGCTCGCCATGCTTCGATTTTTTCCCGCGCCAGGTCGAGCTCATGATTCCAGATATACACCTGGACGATACTGTGATTGACCGCCTTCTTCGGCTGAAACGGCCGTCCTCTTTCATACATTTCACGAGCATGATCGAGGAGGCCGACGTGCCCCAAAATTGTCCCCAGCCGGTTGTATGCGTGGGGCAGGTTCTTCTGTAGGGCGAGCGCCCGCCGCAGTTCAGCGATCGCGTCGAGGTGTTGAAAATTTTTCGAAGGTCCCCAAAGCAGAAAAGCATTGGCCACATGCCCTTCCGGCAAATCTGGATTCAGTTCAAGCGCGCGCCGGCAGTGAAATTCCGCCATCTCCAACCACTTGCTCGCCGGGTCGAACTCGAAATGGCGAGTCGCACATGCAAGCGAAAGCGTCGCATGAGCCAGAGCGAAACCTGCATCCCGGGTCACTGCATTGCTCAGGCGCTGTATCGCTTCCTCCACCAGCGCAGGGTCGCCGGAGGAGCTGAGCCCGTATCCACGTATGAATTCTGCATAAGCCAGATGATCCCTGCTATACCGCGGACGTTGCCCAATCTGCGGGCGCAATGGCCTGTTCAATGCCCCTGCGATTTGTTTACCAATTTCGTCTTCAAGTTCAGATAACCGATTCAAGTCGACATCACACCTCCGCGAAAAAGCTGCACTCTGCAAATGCGCGTCGAACATTTGCAGGGAAAGGCGCCATTGTTCCTTCGATTCCCTAAGAGCGCCGTGGACCACAAAGCGGACACCGAGGCGTGAACCGACATCTGAAGCGCTCATGTCGACCGGCACGTTCAGCATTGCCGAAGTCGGTAAGACATCGACACCCTGGAGATTTCCCAGCCGCGAGATCAGCGCGTCTGCAAACCCAAGACAGACTCCCTTGTCATCGGGAATGTTCCCGAGCAAAGACAGTGGGAGTACCGCGAGAGACGGGCGTTCATCCCGAACCGAAATGTCCGCTCGGTTAGGGTCAACTGGCCGAATCTCCTCCAACTCGGAACCTTGGAAGCGGGCATTAATCAAGCGAACCGGACCGGTGAACCGGTACCCTTTGCCAACAACCGTCTTAAGAAAGCGCGGCCTCGCAGAAGTGTCACCTAAAGCGGTTCTGATTTTTCGTATGACGTTGTTGATGGCCGGCTCAGTGTCGATAAAAAGATCCGAACGCCAGAGTTTCGCGATAATGTCTTTGCGCGAAACCAGCTGATCTCTTCGCGAGACAAGAAGAATCAACAGCTCCATGGGCTTCCTTTCCAGCTTGACTGGCCGCCCTCGGCGGCGAAGCTCGTAGCGCCCAAGGTCTAATTCGACTTCGCTGACTTCTTGTTTTGCACCCGGCATAGAGCAGTCTCGCACGCATTATCCTCTAAGATTGAGTAGTTTACGACGATATAGAAAAGATATGAAACGGTTATGTTGGCCCGATTGAAATCGCTCCGCGGTTGGAGCAATATTCTTGCCGATCAGTATCGAATTCAAGCTTGGAGGCAGAGGCAGAGTCTATGAATATGAAACGGTACGCATATCTCGGGATTACGCTGGTCGCACTGTTGTGCGCGGCGGTCTCGGTCTTGACCAGTGGAGCTCAAACCGGTTCCGCCAAACACGTATTCACCCCCGATGCCATTCCTTATGGTCCGGCCCCAGCCTTTGTGGCCGCCGGTGCACAACTTGCAGTACTGGAGGGCAATCCAGCTGCTGCCACCGGGGATTACACCATACGGTTGAAGATGCCTGACGGATATCGCATCGCGCCGCACTGGCATCCTAAACGGGAAAACGTCACCGTCATCACAGGGACCTTCAAAGTCGGCATGGGAGATCGCTTTGATGAAAGCAGGATGGGAGACTTCGCAGCCGGCAGTTTCGCTTATCTCGATCCCGATATGCATCACTACGCAATGGCAAGTGGAGAAGTTGTGGTGCAAGTCCACGGCGCGTCTCCATTACAGTTCAATTACGTCAATCCGAATGACGATCCGAGCCGCAAGAATTAAGATCTAGTCACACCGCGCTTGCGACGCTTCCGGAGGCAGGTTTGAATGGATGGTCGGCAACTCGGAAGCTTCTCGGCGCTCGTTGTTGCACGAACAATTCGCGCCTGCGAACTGCCCTGCCACCCGGGCAGTCAGTCCGGCGTGTCTCGGGTGATCGCCTGCTAACGACTAATGGCTTCTTGGAAAATTGAACGCTACGAAAAGGCTACGAGGATCAATAAGGTTGCAGTCAGTTGGCTATAACTGACCCGAAATCAGGTGGGGATGAGTCCACGGCGCGGCGCTAAAGTACTGCCGTGTTCTTTGGATCTGGCCGGAACTGCCGATAGATTGAGAGTTGGCAAACTGATTTCCCATGTCGATTAAACTGCTCCGGCGTCGGTGAATCCTGTCGACCCGTCGCAGGCGTCCGATGGGACGACCAGCCTCGTGCCTCTGACTCAACGAGCGATCACCGCGCGGGCCGGCAAAATTAGTCTTGTTCCCTCCGCCGACGCTTTCGCTTGGTCGTCTTCGACGCGTCAGGGCCAGGCAAAATTCATCCACGCAACGCCTGTGGAGGACCCCCAAAGCGATGAGACGGGACACTCGAGCTGGGAGTATCTCCCCGTATGGGCCTGGAACCCTTCTGTCGCAAGCACGGCGATTGCCCATTACCTTTTCTATGGGGCAGGTCCCGCGAGCTGGAGCGGGCGGCTCATTGATCTGTACGCCTAGTAAGATCTGTACGCTTAGTAAGCCATGAGATTTCTACCCCGGCAATTCGGTGGTCAGTTGGCGTAACATCGCCATGACGCTCATCGGCCCGATGACCACGCGTTGCGTGTCAGCCATTCTTCATGAGTGCTGCGCGAATTCGCTGGCCCACGATCGCATCTTCACCGGGCTGCAACATCCAGACCCCAACCACGAGCGTGTTTGCATCCGCAGGGATGCCTTGGTTGGGCTTTTGGCCGGTGTTCGGGTTCAGTTCAATCGAAGGCGTCCCCTTGCGCAAAGCATCAACAATCTGGCCAGTGGTGACGCCAGCGACAGCCGGGTCGAAGCGTATCAGCAGATGGGGAACATGATTGGCGATCTTTGGAACCACGATCTCCGTCTTGACCGAAGGGATGCCCCTCATGGCATCAGCAATGAGATCGGCGCGCTTCTGGTAGTCGCCCTGCATCGACTCTTCCGTATGCGAGAGGACCCAGTCGACCGCCGCCACCATACCCACAATCTGTTCCTTCGCCACCTTCATGCCGCGGCCAATTCCATCTCCCGGATTATTATTCTCGTGGGCCAGGTCCGTCAGGACCTTGCGGCCGAGCAGCAGGCCCGCGTTTTGCGGACCGCGCATTCCCTTGCCCCCGGAAAATGCCACCAGGTCGAAACCCATGCCCGTGTACTTCCATAAATTCGAGATTGGAGGCATGTCCGCGGCTGCATCCAGGTGGCAGGGAATCTTGTACTCGTGCGCCACCCGCAGCCACTCTTCCCGGCCAATCTGCGCGGTCCCTGCGATCCCGTCCTCGTCTTCGGCAGCGTTGAAAAAATTCGTCATTACCGCATTGCCGGTTTCACATGCGCGCTTATAGTCGTCGAGTGTCACCACCTCGGTCACCCGTGCTCCACACAGATACATGGCGCGGTCATACTCATAACGATGCGCCTGCTGCACGATCACCTGATTCTTCTTGCCTTCAATCGCCTGCGGCATGTCAGTCACTTCGATGCTGTTGTTGGCATACTGCAGGCAGGCGGCAGCCGCCAGACTGATGGCCCCCGAAGCCCCCGATGTCACGACCGCCCCTTCGCACTTGAGGCGACGCGCGATGTACTCGCCTGCCTTCCGCTGCAATTCGTGCAAACGCACCGGATGAAGCGCAGCCTTCTGCACCGCCGCCAGAACCTCCGGAGGCATGCAAGCCGCGGTTAGCGTGGTATAGGTGCCCGCGGCATTGATAATCGTCGGGACCCCAAGCTTCGCATAGTAATCCTCACCATCTGACGATGCCGCCTGCGATGCTGCGGTAGGCGACACTGGAACCGGCGATACTGGGACTGACGAAGCAAGCCCCTTGGCGGAGGAAACCAGTGGCGCCGCGCCCAGGGCCGCAGCCAGCGAACTGGCCCAGCGAAAGAAGCCGCGCCGGGAAACATATCCTCCTCGCGATTCAGTCGATCCTGACATTGGTCGTGACTCCTCTACGTCCAGAAACTGGCGGATAGAAAAATGCATATCGCGCTTAACGGTTTCCGCCCAGATCGAAGAACAACCGGCCGTTCGGCCAGAGGTCAGAAAACCATGGATGGCGCGCGATTGAATCCTACGAGGATGGCAAGGGACCGGTCAAGAAAGCCAGAGGCATCGCCCGCTCTAAACCGGACTGTTGGCGTAACTTCGCATTGCGCTCTACGGCTAGCAATCAAAAGTGCAATCGCCTGTCAACAACAATAAGCTTGTGGCCTAGGCTGACGCCGCCTTAACATCGGTACGATGCACTCGGCCAGATGAGCGCAAGTCAAATCGCGGGGCAGACCAAAACCCATCCAGGTCGCAGTCTGATCTTATTGGGTTGCGCATTTCTTCTTGCCTACGGCTGTATACGAATTTTCAGCTCGTCCAATACAGCGTTCAACCATTTCTTTGTTTTGGGATGGCTAAGTATTCCGTTCATCGCGTTGCGGCCGCTATCGCAGCTTCCGAGGCTTTCTAAATGGATTGGCTTTGTCTTAGTCACCCCGCTGTTACTTCTCTGCCTCGTCATGTGCCTTATAACGGTAACCTGCGACTTCTATCTACACCCGTATGGCAAAGACAGTTGCCTGGAAGAGTTGGGGAAAATCGAGCAGAACGGCTATTCGGTTCATCTGGTTCATGATCGGGGGTGCGGTGGCGCGTTAGATTCTGGTTCGCTGGATGTTGAGCAGCGCAAGACTATTTTTCCGGGCCTGTACCTTGTCCGCTCCATCGCCTACTTTGATGGGGCGTACGAAGGACAAATAACGCAATCGGGATCCAGTGCGATTCACGTACACGTGCCAAAGGGTGCCGAAGGGAGCATCTGGCACCAGGAAGTTGACCGGACTTACATGCTCAAGCGATACCTGTATTTCTAGCGTTTGGAAGCGTCCGAGCACCGGCTAGGCGGTAGTTGGCGAAAAATCGCCACCAGCTCATTGACCCAGAAATGGCCGTTCCGCTCGCCCCTCCAGCCTTATGGCACGATGATCCGGCTGCCCGCTTCCTGCGGCGTAACCAAGGCTGACATCTTCTCCGGAAATTGATCGAAGAGAAAATCGATAAACGCGCGTGACTTTGGCCGTCCTGACGTGCGCCCGTGACCCAGTCGCACCAGAAACACCAGGGCTTTGAGCACGTCGCCATCGCGCAAGTTCGAATAACCCAGTTCCTTCTGCTCGGCCTCGCGGTATTGCTCCACCATCTCTTCCACTTGCGCCGCCGCGGCCTGTTGCGCCGCGCTGGCCAACGGCTGCTCGTAATGCAGCCCGGAATTCACCCGGCGTTCATAGCTGCCGCACATCGCCGAGAGCGCGGCAATCAGATCGCGATCGTTCAATCTGCGATCGGCGTGAGCGGCTTTCGCCAGCGCGTAGCTCAACCCCATGAGTAGGTGTTCGCGTTCGTAAGTGAACTGTTCCGAAATTTCAATTTGCAGAAAAAGCGCAGCCGCATCGAACTCCGCTGCGGAGCGGGGCTTCTCGTGCTCCCGCGCCTGCTGAAGATAGGGACAATCGCTCGGACAATCCAGCGTGACCTCGCGCTGCTCGCCACAGCACTGCGGGCAAATGCGCCCGTGAACAGCGGGACAAAAGCGTTTCTCCTTGCGAATTTCACAGATGGCGCAACTCAAATCGTGATTCGCCTCTTCAGCATTATTGCACTCGTAGGGCGGCAGTGTGCGAGGACGCGGCGAGAGCACCGGCGCTTAGCAACTGGCAATTGGCAATTAGCTAAACCGGTGTGGCAGGTTTCTCACGCACGCGAATATGAATTGTAAAGTCGGTAGGCGTTCCCAACCGCCAATTGCTAATTGCCAACTGCTAATTGCCACCTGCTGCAGCACGCATATTTGGGCCATTCCGGGACGCCGATCTGCGAATCAGCATGGAAAAATGGCCCTTTTTGTGTGTTATATCTGTGGAACCCGCGTAGAATGGGGGTGTTTTCCACAGGGCACTGATATAAGATCGAGCCCATTGGAATTAAAATTCGAATCTTTTGGAGGAAAATTATGGCATCAGGTTTGACCAAGACTCAACTCGTCCGTCATCTCGCCGAGAAGACCGAACTCCCCAACAAAACCGCTGCATTGTTCCTGGAGCAATTGGCCGACGTGGCCGTGAAGGAAACCAAGAAGAACGGCGTGTTTGTTGTGCCCGGACTGGGCCGCCTGGTGAAGGCGCATCGCAAAGCCCGCGTGGGACGTAATCCGCAGACCGGCGAGCCCATCCAGATCAAGGCGAAAACAGTGGTGAAGTTCCGCGTCGCCAAGGCTGCCAAGGACGCAATCGCTCCCAAAAAGCCGTAGTACCTGTATTGAGATTGGTTCCGAAGGCCGGCTTAGGCCGGCCTTTAATTTTCCTGAGATGCTCATGTGGGGACAGCCGCCCTCGGCTGTCCAGTCGAGCAAAGCTCGACCCGCTTTCTCATCAAC
>JBAUVJ010000553.1:0-2537 GCA_049583165.1 Candidatus Sulfotelmatobacter sp.
TCCCTCGGCTTTGCTCAGGGCAGGCTGCCGGCGCTACAACAAGACGGCGCTACAACAAAACGGGAGGCAGTCAGTTTCGGCTACCTCCCGTAGATTGTAAACCGCCTGGCTTAGCCCCGGCTGTCCCTACATAAGCATTGTTGGCTTACGCGGCTTTGCTTGGGCCTTTGCTTTCGATGGTCTTTTCGCTGGTTACGGTTGTGCCGCTCACGTTGACCTTGATTTGCTTCGGCTTGGCTTCGGCCTTTTTGGGCAGAGCGATCTTCAAGACGCCTTTGTCGTAGTTGGCCGAAACTTTTTCGGAATCCACGGTGGTGGGCAGAGTGAAGGTGCGGGTGAAGCTGCCGTACTGGCGCTCCACGCGGCGATAGTTCTCTTCTTTCTCTTCTTTTTCGATCTTACGCTCGCCGTGGACGGTGAGGGTGTTGTTCTCCAGACGAACGTCGATGTCTTTCTCGTCGATTCCGGGCACTTCGATCTTCAGAGTGACGGTGTGCTCGTCTTCGTAGACGTCGACGGCTGGGGCAAAGCTGGATGCGGTGAGGGATTCATCCCGGCCACCTTCGTTGTGGGACTCGCGGAACAGGCGGTTCATGCGGTCCTGAAGGGTGGAAAACTCCCGGAAAGGCTCCCAACGGGTAAGAACGGTCATGGTAATGATCTCCTTCTGTGCTTGATTGTTCAAGATTTCGGCGGTTGCCGCTTCAATAGGCTTAGATGCTTGGTAAGCACATAAGAAGCATAAAATATGAGCGTGTTACTATCAATAAATATTAATATTTTATTTTCATTAGTTTACATGCGCAATTACGCATTTCAGATAGGCGGTTTCCGGAATATTTAAGAGAATCGGATGGTCTTTTGACTGCCCTCGAACCTCGAGCAGGCGAAGCACACGGCGAGCATCGTGGGCAGCGCCGGCCAGCATTTCCAGGAAATCGGCTTGGCTGACGTGGTAGGAACAGGAGCAAGTAACCAGGATTCCGCCGGGACGAAGCATCTTGATTGCGCGCAGATTCAGTTCCTTGTAGCCGCGCATGGCGGCGTCGAGATCACGCCTGGATTTGGCGAAGGCGGGCGGATCGAGGACGATGGTGTCGTAGCGGCTGGCGGAAGTGGAATAGTCCTTGAGCAGGTCGAAGGCGTTGGCTTCGATCCACTCGATTTCGTTATTCCGAAAGTCGGACGCATTCGATTCGGAGGTGTTGAGCGCGGCATTCTGGTCGGCAACTTCGAGCGCGGGGCGAGAGCTATCGACTCCGGTGACGTGAGCGCAGCGCGGCGCGAGATGGAGGGCGAAGCCGCCCTGGTAACAGAAAACATCCAGAGCCTCGCCGTGGGCGTATTGGGCTGCGGCGGAGTAATTCTCGCGCTGGTCAAGAAAGGCTCCCGTCTTCTGGCCTTCGAGCGCGTCGAAGTGGAATTGGATGGCATTCATGGTGAAGGTTGTGGAAGTCTTTTCGCCGCTTAGAAGGGCGCTGAATCGCGGCGGAAGTTCTTCGAGCAGGCGGATTTTGGGATCGACGCGCTCGATGATCGAGGCGGGATGCAGCTTTTCCGTTAACTCTGAAATCAGAGCAGCGCGCACGATCTCCGCGTCCATGGCTTGGGTGAGAATTTGCAGGGAAAGAATGTCGTTGTAGCGGTCGACGATGAGGCCGGGGAGGAAATCGGCTTCGCTGAAGATGAGGCGATAAGCATTGGTGTCGTGGACGATCGGCTCGCGATAGGCGAGAGCGTCTTTGACTCGCTGGCGAAGCAGAGCGGGAAAATCGGCGACCGGCTCACGCGAGAGCAGGCGGATGGCGATTTGGGAAGAACTGGAATAAAGAGCGCTGCCGAGAAATTGACCGCGATGATCGGTGACGCCAACGAGCGAGCCCGGTAAAACTCCGTCGGCGGATACGATATCTGAGCGGTAGACCCAGACGTGGCCGGATTTCAGGCGAGTTGCGCCGCGGGGAGAAACTTTGACATTGGGGAGGAAAAGCGCTGCGGGCGTTTTAGCCATGCAGCAATCTTAAATGCAGGAGAGCCGATACTAGCTGGCGGCTTGTTCTGTGGGAACGGCTGCGGGTGCTTCGGTCTTGGCGGATGCTCGGTGCGTCATTTCGTAGCGGGCGGCGTCGAGATCGCTGTGCAGTGAATCGAGCGCAGTCATGGGCACTTCCGTGCCCCACTCTTCCATCTCGGCTTCCGGCCAGCTTCCGTTGAGGCGGATGGCGCCGCTGATGTCTTCGGGGAAGGCATGGCGGTAATCGCCTTCGCGAGTGAGGATGTCGCCGATGAGGCGTCCGGTGCCCATGTCGAATACGCGGCGCGTGGCCTGGCCGGCGGCGTTGTTGAGGCACACGAAAACCTCGCCGGCATCGGCGAACTCGGCGCGGTAATACCAGGCTTGCGGCGCATCAATTTTGGGGTGGTGGCGCTTCGAACGTTTGTGCTCGGGTTCGAGCGCCTGCATTTCATTGGCGGGATTGAAGTACAGAACGCGCTGGCAGGAATCGCAAACCACTGTCTGCTGGCCGGTGCGAACA
>JBAUVJ010000554.1:0-9134 GCA_049583165.1 Candidatus Sulfotelmatobacter sp.
GGATATCCCCATGCTGGCGCGGCATTTCGTGCAAAAACACGCCAAACATTGCAAAGTGAGGGCTCGCCCAATCTCCCGTGAAGCCTTATCCTGCTTGGTCAACTACGACTGGCCTGGCAATGTACGCGAACTGGAAAACGCCATTGAACGAGCGCTGGTACTGGGATCATCCGACATGATTCTGCCCGAGGATCTCCCCGAATCGCTGCTGGAGCGGACTCCACCTCCGGAAATGACGGAGGCAAAATATCACGCTGCCTTGAAAGAACGGAAGAAGCAATTGATCCGCGATGCCGTGGAGCAAACCCAAGGCAGCTATGCCGAAGCAGCGCGGCTCTTGGGTGTTCATCCCAATTATCTCCACCGGCTAATCCGCAACCTGGAGCTAAAGGAAACTCTTAAGGACGCCCTGCGAGACCTTCCTACGCGCGGTTTTAGCGGTTTGTCGGGAGGGAATGCATGAGAACAAGCAATTAGCAATTGGCAGTTAGCAATTTGAACTCAACATCCAGGTTGCGGCTGAGCACCAATTGCCAACTGCTAATTGCTAACTGCTACTTGTGGCAACTTCAAGCTGATCAACCGTTGCGGATCAAGATACGTTCCCTGCCATCGTACGGCCACGTGAAGATGTGGGCCGGTGGCGCGTCCGGTACTACCGCTCAGGCCGATTTCCTGGCCGCGCTTCACCTGATTTCCCTCCTTCACTTTGAACTCTGAAAGATGCATATAAAGCGTCAGCAAACCTTGGCCATGGTCTATCACCACAAAACCGCCTTCGAAATATAGCGGCCGCGCCAGCAGCACAGTGCCGTCATTCATGGCTGCCACGGGAGTGCCGCTGGGGACGCGAAGGTCCACGCCCCAGTGCGGACTCGACGCCTTGCCATTAAATATCCGCTCCGCGCCAAACACATCGGAGACCGCAGCATTCGCCGGAATGGCGAACGACCCCGACCACTCGCGCTCTGGCGTATTCCGGCTCAAGTATTCTTTTTTTACCTCTTGCCCTTCCTGAATTTGCTTTTCCTCCTCTGGGCTGGGCGCGGTGAACTTGCTTTCAACATTGAGGCTGACCTTAATCTGCGGATACTGCGCCCGAGCCACGGTCATTGGCTTGGTGAACGAGACTTTTGTACTGGGAGACTTCCCGGCTCTTGTTTCACCGGCAACTTCGAGATTGAATTTTCCAGGAGCTGTTTCGAAGCTCACGCCTGCCAGGGCGAACCAGGTTTTGCTGGCAGGATCGAAGCTAAAGACAAGTTCATGCCCGAGCCATGTCCCGTTTAGCGATTGCAGCGCGACCGGCGATCTTACTTCAAACAATACCGGACCACCGTTTACGAGCCGCGTGGGCTGTGTATGCACGGTCCAGTTCGCAGCAGAGGCAGAAAGGACTGCGCTGAAAAATATCCACGCCCCAAGAAAAAATACAACGTAGGAGAAGGGAATTAGCCGCCGGTTCACTCTCATAGCCTAGCATTCTTGCACGAATGGTCGAGCCAAAAACCCGTTGCATTCCAGGTTCCGAGCCGTGCACTGCGAAATCCAAAGGAATCATTCCAAGGATTCAAACAATTTCTAAAGCCCAATATTCGGGGCAATATTTTCTCTACCGAAAATCAACGGATGAGCGTACAATCTCATGGAATCTCTCATAAAAACTGAGAAATTTTGTGCGCGTCAATGCTGTGGGCCGTTTTGAAACGCGGCCACAATTAAAATCACCATTAGACTACAGATCCCCCCCTCCCCAATGTGTATCCTTAAGGGGTCAAATGAAGTTCGATGCAAGCGCCATGATTCGGTTCGCTCAGTCGCAACCTAGATGTCGGCAGCGGAGAAATCTATCCGGCATTCGGTTTCGGTTCGAGGAGCTTATTTTTTCCGATGAATCGTAAGTGGCGACATCAATAACGGCTACCCCCCAAGCTGGCCGGAGAAAAACGCCGTGTGTGGTATTGCAGGAATGGCAGGAGTTGCGGATGAAGCACTCCTGAAAGAGATGCTGGCAATCATCCGCCACCGCGGGCCCAATGATTCCGGCACATACGCGACTCGAGGCACCACGGCCGCGTCTCGCGTGGCCCTTGGGAATAACCGCCTCAGTATTATCGATCTCACCCCAGCTGGTCATCAGCCGATGTGCAATGAAGACGCCACCGTTTGGGTCGTCTATAACGGCGAGATCTACAACTTCGCCGCCCTGCGGCAAGAACTCCTGGAAGATGGTCACAGATTCAAATCGCACACCGATACCGAAGTTTTAGTTCACCTCTACGAGAAGTATGGCACCGACATGGTGAAGCGGCTGAACGGGATGTTCGCCTTTGCCCTGTGGGACACGAAAAGCCGCGAGCTCTGGATTTTCCGCGATCGAATGGGGATCAAGCCGCTTTATTACACCCAAGTGGGCGGGCGGCTTTACTTCGCATCCGAGATCAAAGCCCTTCTGGCATGCGACGAAATTGCCATCGAAATCGATCATAACTCGTTGTGCAACTACCTCACTTATTTGTATGTGCCCAGTCCCGACAGCATGTTCAAGGGAATTCATAAATTGCCTCCCGGGCACAGTTTGCGCTGGCGAAATGGCGAGATTCAACTGGAATGCTACTGGGATCTGAGCTACGGCGAATATTTTCAGGAGTCAGAAGCCGTTCTGGCGGAGCGCCTCAGGGACCTGATGATTGCGGCGACCAAGAGGCAGCTGATCAGCGATGTACCCGTGGGATTTTTTCTCAGCGGTGGACTCGATTCCAGCACGCTGGTTGCGTGTGCGGCGCGTGCCGGTGAGTCTGCTCTGAAGTGCTACAGCATTGCATTCAAGGACGAACACAGGCAAACGGAACAGTGCACAGAGGACGCTCGATATGCGCGGCTGGTGGCGGATCGTTTTGGAGCGAAATTTCACGAGATCGTCGTTGATCCGGAAGCCGTAAGCCTGCTTCCCAAGGTGGCGTGGCATCTGGACGACCCAATCGCTGATCCCGCCGCGATTGCTACCTACCTGATCTCCGAGGCTGCCGGCTCGGAGGCGACGGTGCTGATGAGCGGACAGGGCGCCGACGAAGTACTCGGTGGCTATCACGCCCATCGGGTTCACAAAATAGCCGCGTGGTTGAAATTCATTCCTCCGCACCTGCGTGAAGTAGTCGCGCCGAACCTTCTGCAATGGATCTCCGTCCACAAGGACAGACTCCTCGGGATTCCTCCCGGCCTGTTGCTGGCCGTGTGTCGCAACTCGGACAAGGTCTTGCGCACAGCCGGAATGGCGCCCTCTGAGCAATATGCCGCTTTTCGCGCCTTCATGCTCGATGACGACATGCGCCGGCTGCTCTCCGCCGAATCCAATGCCGCCACGCCGGATTGGAGACATGGCAATACTTTTCTAAAGCTTTTTGGGAAAGTGAGTGGCGCGGACTACCTCAACCAAATGTTGTACGTGGATTCAAGAACGGTCCTGCCTGATCTTAACCTCGCAGTCGCGGACAGGCTCAGCATGGCCTGCTCAATGGAAGTCCGCGTTCCGTTTCTCGACAACGAAATTGTCGAATTCCTCGGTCGTGTTCCTCCAAGCTTGAAGATCCACGGATTTACTCAGAAATATCTGCTTCGCAAAGCCATGGCGGGCGTTTTACCCGACGAGATTTTGCGCCGGCGCAAAGCGGCATTCGGTCTGCCAGTTCGGGCGTGGCTCAAAAACGAATTGAAAGACATGTTGAACGACATGCTTTCCGAGGATCGCATTCGGCAGCGCGGGCTATTCGATGCCGCGGCCGTTACCGAAATGATTCGCGCGAATGAGCGAGGGGAACGGGAATACACGCTTCAGCTGTGGAGTCTACTCACCCTGGAACTCTGGCAGCAGGCGTTTGTGGGGCAGAGAAGGATGGCGACTGCCGAGCGCGCTTCTTGAAACACTCCTGCGTTTACTTAAACGAGATTTAGAAGAAAATTAGTTCCTTCAGAAATTGGTGGCCGGTTTTTGCAGAGGTTCCTGCGGGACCAACTCCTCCTCCACAGCTTCGCGGCGCACCGGTCGCCGCTTGCGCGCTGGCTTCGCAAACGGCTCTGCGGCCGCTACTGTGCACAGCACATAGAAAAGCGCAGCATTCGCCGGAATCTGTAGATTGAAATCGACCGCGCTGTGAACCAGGATACCGCTCAACCCTAATACACAAGCCAAAGTCAAAGCGCCACTCATCTCGGTGGGCCAGTGCTTGATTTTCCTGATCGCCCTTTTGTAGACCATCACGAGAAACCAGACCATGGTGCCGAAGCCCAGTAGACCCAGCTCTACCAGCAGTTGAAGGTAATCGTTGTGCGCTTCATTGACGAAGAAATTGGTGTAGAAGGTTCGGAACTGCGGATACACCAGAGGAAACGATCCCAGCCCCCAGCCGAGAACCGGCTTCTTGAGAAACATGCGGAAACCGTCGCGGTTGATGTAGGAGCGAATGTCGCCGGAGAGTTCGCTGTGCCCGGGGCCCAAGCTGGCAGTGCGTTTGATAAGTTGGTCGCCGCCAATCCAAACAAATAGCCCGATCACGATTGTGAGGAAGACGCCTATGCCAACGGCGGTCCGCCAGCCGCGCTTCTGTTGCACCAGTAATGCCGACAGGATGATAAGTTCCGCGAAAATCGCCAGCATGCCGCCGCGCGATCCGGAAAGAAAAATCGTTCCCACCATCACGGCCGCAGCCGCTCCAGCCACTGCGCGCACCTTGGGAGGCGCCAGCCGCGTCAGCGAAACCACCAGCGGAATCGGCGCCAACATTTCCATCAGGCCGGCGTAGTGGTTGTGATTCACGTAAGGACCGTAGATCCAGCCTCCGGAGCGCGGCTGCCGGATCCAGTAGAGCTTGCCATTCGATGAAATACCCTGGAGCAGCGCGAAGACGGCGAGCGCAGCTCCATACACGGAAAAAATCAGCGCCAGGCTTCGCGCTTGCGCTCCGCGAACGAGCGTCTGTCCTGCAAGAAGGCACAGCAACGCGTAGGCAACGTACTGTAGCGCAAGTGAAACTGTATCGTGCGGATACGCCGTTTGGCGCAAGACCAGTTGCGCGCCAATCAGCGCGCCGAATACCCCCATGGGAAGAAACAGCGGATTCCATCGGAGCTTCATCTCGCCGTCGAAGATTTGCTTGCCAATCCAGAAAAGAAACAAGACCGTGCTGCCCACTTCAACCGTGAAGATCGACCACGGTTCTACCGCGCCGAACGCAAGCGGTCCAAACAAAAGTAGGCCGAAGACCCCGTACAACAGGATTCTCTCGGCTTTTGCCGAGAGCTCGCGGCGATGGAATTCCGTGCTGCTGATCGTGCTCATGAGTGTGAATGCATCCGATTCGGAGAGTTACTGGCGCTTGGGCACGAGACGGAAATCGTTGACCCAGAGCTTACCACGGATCGGACTACCTTCCGGCAGGCGTCGAACGTGCAGCACCACCAATTTCGTATCTCCCCCGGTCGTGAATTCTCCGGTGGCAGACTTCCAGAACCCTGCCTCTTTTAATTCATCGCTGTCATACAAGACGGCCCGAGTGTACGCATCCTGAATTGTAAAATGTGGCCCGCCCGCGCCCTCGATTTCTCCGTTCTTGTAGTACGCGGAAAACTCGTAAGAGGTATTCGGCTGGACGGCAATGAACTGACGGATGCCCGCATCGGTCACACCGGGACCGTCGAAAGTAATCAGCAGAGAACGGTGTCCGCTGTGGAAATCACTGGGATCCAAAGTGAGCGCGACGCTCTGCTGCTTATCGTACTGCCAGTCGAAGCCGCCGTTCAGAACGTTGAGGCCGAAATCTCCATTGACCACAAGATTGTGGCCCGAAGGGAGATAAGCCGACAAACCAAAACGAGGTGCTGCCTGCTGCCACACCAGACGAGCCTGATCCACGTCCTTGTGATTCAACAGATACTGAAGATATCCGAGGGTATAGCGAAATTCGAAGGGTTGCGGCGTGGCCATCAGAGCCGCCCAAACCTTGGCAGTTCCGGCGGTTTCTTCTTTACGCATCAGCAGATTCAGAAACGCAAGGTAAGCCTCGGACCTGGCCGGAACAACATCGCGTAGAAGGACATCGACATCCGGATTGATTCGCCAGCAGAATTGCATGGCCGGATCGGCGAGCGTCGGTTCATTTTGCAGAACCACACGAAACTCTCGTAAAGCTTTTTGATCATCGCCCTGCACAAGATAAAAGTTGGCCGCTTCCCAGGCGACGTCAGGGGTAGTGGGGTCGGCTGCAATCGCATGTTCCAGCGCCACGGACTGGTTCGAGATGTCTCCCAACACTTGATAGGCTGAGGCCAGGTCGAACCAGTAACGAGCCGAATGAGGATCGAGTTGTACCGCAGCCCGGTACGGTTCGATTGCCGCACCCGGATCTCTGGCGACCAGCGCGTAATAGCGGCCCAGATTATTGCGGTAATCTGCGTTCCACGGATCCATCAGAGCGGCACGCCGCAGGCTCGTGAACTCGATTCTTTCGCCAAACAAAGATGCGACGAATAATCTCCCAGCCAGCAACAGATAAAGAAGACACAACACCACCGCCCCACCAATGACCAGTCTCTTCCGCAGTGCAGAGTTGAGGGCTATTTCCATGCCGGAGCTGCTCGCTGAGTTGCCATGAAAAAATTTCTTAACTTGCTATTAGAGAAAAATTGCCATCAGAGAAGAATCCCAATCAGAGAAGCGGCTGCGCGCCGCCTACGCGCTGTTCGATGATGTCTCGGCGGTCTCCTCGCCTTCGCCATCTTCATCGTCGTGTCCGGCATCGTCGCGATAGTAGCGCGCGTACTTCCCTTGGTATTCGTAGTAGTAATAGTAATCGGGAGAACTCAGGTCGACGGCATTCAACAGTACGCCGGAAACCTTCGCATTCACTTGCATCAGAATATCGCGAGACCGTCGCAGCGCCTGCTTGGTGGTCTGTCCCGAACGGATCACGAGAACGATGGCGTCGGCTCGCGGTGACAGAACTACCGCATCGGTCACTGAGAGTGTTGGCGGCGTGTCCACGACAATATGGTCATACTGCCCGCGCAGCTCCTCCAGAACGTCCCGCATATTCGTGGAGGCCAGCAGTTCAGCAGGATTCGGCGGCGGCGTTCCCGCCGGCAATATGTTCAAGTTAGGCAGAATCGTGGAGCGCGTAATCACCTGTTCAAGTGTGGCGCTGCCGGTCAGGACATTGCTGAGTCCACTACGAGGCCCCATGCCCAGAGTCTTATGAATACTGGGCCGCCGAAGATCGGCGTCGATCAGCAGCACGCGAATGCCTTTCTGAGCCAGCACTACCGCGCAATTAATGCTGGTAGTGGTCTTACCTTCCTGCGGCAGCGCGCTCGTCACCATAATCACTTTTGGAGGGGCGCCGAGGTTGGAGAGCAGAAGGGAAGTTCGCAACGCGCGATAAGATTCCGCCATCTGCGATTGCGGCCTGACCTGCGTGATCAGTTCCACCGCCTCCTTGGAAGAGGCGATTACAAGCCGCTTTGAGTTGGGCCCTTCGCGCGCCGTCCTCGACCCCAGAGGAATCATGCCCAACGGCGCCAGGCCGGAAATCATTTGCGCCTGTTCGGTAGTTCGAACGGTATTATCGAGACCCTCCAGCAGGAAAGCGAGTCCTACGCCAGAAGTTAACCCCAGCATGAAAGCAAAAGAAAGATTGCGCGGGATGTTCGGTTCCACGGGCCCTGTGGGCACGCGCGCGACATCGATGATACGGAAGTTATTGGATCGAAGCCCGGCTGAAACTCCGGCTTCCTTCAATTTCTCCAGCAGCCCTTCATACAGTTGACGGTTGGTATCAAGATCGCGCTTCAGCAGGCTGTACTCGATGGCGCTCTCGTTGAGTCGATTTGCTTCTTGCTTCTGTTTTTCAAGGGCATCATGCAGCATGGTTTCACGCTGCACGGCCGCCATATATTGCCCCTTGATCTTGCTTGCGACCTTTTTCGTTTCCACCAGCAGTTGTGTGTCGATTTCTTTGAGCTGGTTGTTGATTTGCGCGAGCTTCGGGTATGCCGGCCCGAACTGCGTATTCAGATCGGCGGCTTGAATTTTCAGATCGGCTTCTTTAGCGCGAAGGCTTTCCAATAGTCCCGACGCGGATGTGGTTCCAGCGGAGTCCAAAACAGTTGCTGCCGAGGCGATGGTATCGGTATCACCCGCCTGCACTAACCGGTACACGGATTCCTTGTCCATGCGCTCGGATTCGGCGGTGGTCAATGCCTTGTTTAGTTCGTCGAGCTTTGCAGTTGTAATGTTCTGCTTGTCGTCGATACCCAGAATTTCGTGCTCTTTCTGGTAGCGCACCAATTTTTCCTGGGACGTCTCCACCTTCATCTGCAAATCCACCAGTTGCTTGGAAAGCCAGTCCGATGCCTGCATGGTGGAGTCGAAGCGCGACTTAAAATTGTTTTCCGTATAAGTGGTCATCAACGTGTTGACCACGTTCGCGGCCAGGTCCTTATCCGGACTGCGGTAGTGAACCTCAATGATGTGAGTGTTGGGTGCGAGCGCCACCTTCAGGCTGCCCCGAAAGGCAGAGAGCAAAGAAGTCGTGCGTCCCGTATCGGCCTGCAGAGGATCGGGTGCGAGATCAAGTGTGGAAGGCAATGCTGCGGTCTGGCCGCCGAACTCCGGCCGGCGATCCAGGGCAAGTTCCTTGACGACCTGCAATGCCAGAAGATCGCTTTGCAGAATTTTTACTTCAGTCTCCATCTCCGTAGGGTCGTAGTAGTCAACGCTGAAAGTTGGAGAGTTATTGAAGTTGACCAATCCGGAATCCGGCTTGTTGATGGCGATGCTGCCGCTTGCCTCGTAGACCGGCGTCATCTTGAGGCTGGCGATCGCCACCAGGGAGAAGATCGTGACCAGGCAGGCGATCACGGTCCACTTCCGCTTCACCAACACGCGAATATATTCGCCGAGAGCCGATTCCTGGGAGAGAAGTTCGGGGTACACGCGCGGGCCCGCGGATTTCAAATCCGCGCCTATCGGCTGCATCTCGCGAATGATTGTTGTGTTGGGTACCAGCGGTCCCGAATCCATGCGTTCTCCCTAAAACAAGTTGTGTACCTGCATTCCTGGGTTCACGGGTTCACACTCACCC
>JBAUVJ010000555.1:0-31065 GCA_049583165.1 Candidatus Sulfotelmatobacter sp.
CCCCGGCGCGATCCGAAAAGGCCGCTGGTTTGTCCCGACATTTTGAAAATGAATCGCCCAGTCATGGAGTCGATAAACTCTCCCATGTGCGAGGGATTGCAAACCGCCATGATCTCAAACAGCAAAGCTCCGGCAAAAATGGTCTTCACCAGCAATTTTGGACGACGCAGGGCGAGGGTAAGCCCAACCGCGAGAACCGTGTCGGCGACGATCGCCGCGCGACAGATGGAAAGATAAAGTAAAACCCCGCAGAGCCCCAAAGCGATGCAGTGGCGTTGCCGTTCTCCCCGATCCTCGGCGATCAAAACCGCCCAAAGCATAATGGGCGTAGCCACCACGCCGATGAATGCGCCCAGGTTATTGGGATTGCCGAACATGTGGTAGCCAACCAAATAGCAAGCCGAGACAAAAAAAACCATAATCTCGCAAGCGCGTACCATCGCCTGAACGAACAGCTTCTCTCTGCCTGCAAACGCCACTCGCCCTCCCGTGCCAGCATAAAGAAACAGCAGGAACAGGCTCGCCGCTTTCAACGAGCCCGTCTTTGGCGAAGCCGAAGCGCTCGCCGAGGCTATTGCGGAACTCACGCAGAACAATGCCACCAGGTGGAACAAGGCAAAATGACGCATCCGGTTGGTTCGCATCCAGATACTGAACCCGGCCAGTGCGCCTACCGCTAGAAAAACCCAGCGCAGTGTAAAGGCCTCCGTGGCGAGCGGAAGTCCAGTCGCGGGCAGAAAAAAACACGCCATCGTCACAGGGAAAAAAATTGTTTCAAATCGCCACAGGCAGGCAATCACAACCTCGAGCACCAAAATTACACTCAGGTAGGTTGAATTCGCAAAAGCGCCCGGCCGACGCTCCGCTTGGAGAAAGAGAAGACAGAATCCGGCCATCGCGAGCGGGATAAGAAGAAATCGAGGTTGAAATTTCATCTACGTTCGCAATCTCAAATGCAGCAGCCCTTCAGCTTACAGGTTCCAGCTGGCCGTGCCACATGTAGTCACTAGTTGAGTAACGATTGTACCGCGCGAGGTCCGCGCCCGCGTCATTTCAAAGTTGGAAAATGTAGTCACTAAACGGCTGCCGCTCCACCTGCACCGGCCAGTTATACTCCTAGCTTTGGTCAAGGTATTCGATCTATTCCTCCGCTCCCCAAATGATGACCGCAACCGCTACAGTTCGTAAGCCCAATGCGATGCAGCCGCTCCCAGCGAGGCAAGCGCGGATCCCGCAACTAGACGGCTTACGCGGACTCGCAATCCTGCTAGTCATTCTCTTCCACTACGGATTTGCCATTTCGACTCCGGGCCCTGGCCTCTTCTCCCACCTTCAGGACTGCTTACGTTTGGCGGGATACGGTGTCGACCTGTTCTTCGTGCTTTCAGGATTCCTTATCGGAGGTATCCTGCTGGACTGCAAGGCATCACCAGCTATTTCCGTACATTTTATCTTCGCAGATTTCACCGTATCTTCCCGCTCTACTATTTGTGGCTCGGTGTGTACGTAATCCTGGCACTGGGCGCCTTTCGCCATCTGCCCGCTTCCATCAGGATGACATGGTCTGGCTGGAGACCGGTGGTAGTTTATGCACTCTTTGCGCAGAACCTGATTTCTAAGAGCCTGCAAGGAATATCGGCAGCGTGGCTTGGTCCATTGTGGTCGCTGGCGGTGGAGGAACAATTTTATCTGCTGATGCCGCTGGCTGTGCGCTTTCTCCCCAAGCGTGGGCTCGTGCAGTTGCTGATTGCGACAATACTGTTGTCGCCCGTGCTGCGGATTGCTTTTTCCAGGTGGACCCATGCGGCCCAATATACTGCAACTCCCCTGCGGGCGGATGCGCTGGCCATGGGTGTTCTGCTGGCGCTTGCATTGCGCGAAGAAGGCTGGGCGGAACGGATTAAGCAGAATCTCAAGTGGCTTTATGCAACCATCGGCGCTCTTTCTATCGGCGTCCTTTGCCTTGTCCTCTGGCCCAACCCGCCCGCCGGATACCCAATCCACGTATGGGCGCTCTCCTGCATAGACCTGTTTTTCACGGCAGTCACCCTTCTGGCTTTAACGCGACCGCATGGCTGGTGGTCGCATTTCTGCGACCTGACCGTGTTGCGAAAGCTGGGCGGGATATCGTATTGCATCTACGTCATCCACCTTGCGGTGATTACGATTTGCCACGCCATCGTGCACTCTCTTTATGGGACGAGCTCGGTTATTTTGGATCTATTGTCTGTTTTACTGGCTTGGGCCCTAACGCTGACTCTGGCGAAACTTTCGTGGCGCTGTATCGAATCGCCGATGGTTCGTCGCGGGCACGCCTACAAGTATTTTACCGATCGATAGGCTCTCACCTATCTTGCGGAATTCTCCCCAGGCTGCTGCGCGTCGACAATCCGGTACACATTTGTAGGAGGATAACCAGAACCCCACCCGGCTTTTCGCCAACGCAGCGGTTCTTTTCCCATCTGCGGCGTAAAGCTCCCCTCCAGCCGCAAATTCCCGGAGGAGAGACCGCGAGGAAGAGCATCCTCCTCCGGCCAGACCAGATAAACCGTCTGACCTTGCTTCAATTGTTCCGCCCAGTCGAGGTCGTGATCCAGTTTGCTTAGCAGGCCACTAGGGATGAGAGGCTTTACAAAAAGATAGTGCGAGCCGGCCCCCTGCACCGCGTAGAAATAAAGATCCAGTGGTCCAAACACTCGCGAATTGCCCGGCACCGTGCGTCGAATAAAATTCTGCAACGGCTGCGGATCGCGCTCCTGGTAAGAGGCAAGCCACGCCACAACTTTTCCCGAGCGGAATGCGACCAGAACGATTGCCAGCACCATCCATGTACCCAACACGATCCCACGAACCGCACGGGCATCGCTGCTTCGCAGGATTTTTGCCGTCAACGCTATCAGGACAGGTATCAGGACAGGGATGACAAATATCTCGTAATCCCAGAAATGCGCGATCAGCAGAAACAAGGCCGCATAGTTAATCAGCACCGCAATCGATGCCAGCCTAAGACCGGATGCGGTCTCGTGCCCTTCTATTTCGATCGTACGCCGGGCGATAGCCATCGCACCCCCGAAGACCGCGACCATCACCAGAAGGAAAAGCAACCCCGAAAGCACAGGCACCAGTGGTTCGTCGAAAAAATGCCAAGTGCCATGCAGCAGCGGAGACACATTCAGCTTGTCGCCCCGGCTGGCGGCTGCAACGGCCCGGACCCAGCCAATAGGAGTTGTTCCTTGACTAAGCGTCCATCCCCATACCGGTAGAAGCGCACCGGTCCCGATGACCAGGCCTCGTCTAACCAACTCCCACTTCCCAGCCAATGCGACTTCCACGCCTATGGCAACGAAGATCCCCAGTATGAAGGGAAACGATCGTGGCGTGCTGAGCGCCGCTAGACCGCAGAAAATACCCGCAAGCGCGGCATAGAGAAAAGCGGAACGCCTTGACTCCTGCTCTCGCATCGCGTTCAACGTGCAACCGAGCGTGAGAAGTTCGAGCGTGATGGTAATGGTGTCAAGCCGTCCGCTCGTGGCCCGCGCTCCCATCCCGTGAGACAACGCTACCAGCATCGCCGCCGCTGCCGTCGCTACCGGAGAGCGATTCAATCGTCGGCTCACCCACGCGGCGGAAAAAACCGCCCCAACCGCTCCCTCGAATCCCAAAAGCCTCCAACTCGTTGCCGACAGTCCAAACAGTCTTATTTCGAGTGAACCGAGAAAGGAAATTATGGGCCCGTACAGGAGATCGATCCGGATTGTGTGCGGGAACGCGCCCATGACGGTTGCCACCGGAGGGCCTCCCCGCGCCGCCGCCAGCGCTGCCGAAGCATAGAAAATCTCATCCCACCAGGGCAGCGGACTTCGAGGGAGAATCAAAAGAAGAACGAGAAGAGCCACGGCAGCGACCAGCCAAAAGATTCTTGATAGCCACATAGCCGGCAGGGAGCGGAAATACTGTTTCATTTTCCTGAACCGGTCTCTCTTTGCCTTCGCGCCGCAGCGGTCATAAGCCGGTTCCGGTCCGCTCCAAAACCTCCGTTACCTCACCCAGCGAAGTCGTTGCGCGGCTGCCTGCTCCACGCTGCCGCACTACTTTCCGCACCACGTAGTGCGGACGCCCCTTCGCCTCTTCGTACACCCGCCCTACGTATTCGCCAATGATTCCCAGAAAGAAAAGATTTACACCCGAAAGAAACGTGATCGTTAGGATCAACGCCGTGAAACCCTGCGGCGCATGCAACCAGAACTTCACATAGAGCGAGTAAATCGCATACAAGACGGACAACCCCGTAGCCGAAGCCCCAAATATCGCCGCTGCTCGCAGGGGCACGATGGAAAAAGCAAAGATCCCATCCGACGCCAGCTTGAGCAACCGCAGCGGGCTGTACTTGGTGCGGCCCGCTCGCCGCGCCGCGCGTTCCACCGGCACTCCGATCTGCCGAAATCCCACCCATGTCCTCATGCCGCGCAGGTAGCGATGATGTTCCGGCATCGTCCGGATTTGCTGCACCACGCGCTTTGACATGAGGCCGAAGTCGCCCGCGTCGAGCGGCAACTCGATCGACGAAAGCGCTGCCAGCAGCCGGTAGAAAAGGTAGTAGCAGGCGCGCAGCCACCAGGCTTCCTTTCGATTCATCCGCTTCACGTATACCACGTCATATCCCTGCCTATACGCATCGACCAGAACCGGGATCGCTTCGGGAGGATCCTGCAGGTCCCCATCCATCAGCACCGTTACGTCACCGGAAACATAATCCAACGCCGCCCCCAACGCAGTCTGATGCCCAAAATTTCGCGACAGCTCAACCACCACCAGCCTGGAGTCTTTTTCCGCGGCTCTTTCCAGCAGCTCCCAAGTGCCATCCGAACTGCCGTCATCTACCACCACCATCTGGTGCGGACCACCAGCCATTGCATCCAGCACGGCCCGCGTCCGCCGCAACAACTCCGGCACTACAGCCTCTTCGTTGTAAACCGGAATCGCTACCGAAACGCTTGGCTGCTCGCTCATTTCACTCACCTGAGGCTGCCTCTAACCCTTATTCTCCAGTACAGCCATAACCGACGTGCCTAGAACGCGCTGCGGAAGCGGCTCCGCCCGCGCGACGAATCCCAGCAGGGCATTCATCGCACTCCCCCGAGCATCGAATCCCGACTTGCCATTGCTGCGTTGCATGCTCATCGCCTTGCGCAACAGCAGCAGCGGAACCAGCGGCAAGCCCCAATAGGTAAAAGCGCGTGCTTTGAATCCATTTCGCTCTGCAACTTTCGCCAACTGATCGATCGAATACCGTCGAACATGCCCGGCGGCGCAATCGTAGTCCGAGAAAAAGAACTGGTGCGCCGGAACATTGATCAGCAGCGTGCCCGCTTCCGCCAGATGAAACTTCACCGACCGCAGAAACGCGTCCTCATCTTCAATATGTTCCAGCACGTCGAACAACAATAGTAGATCGAAATGGCCGCGGAACTCCGCGTTGCGCTGGTGAATGTTGTAGCAATACAGCGGACTCATGCGGCTCACATTCTTTTGCAGCGCGATCTCGTTGAGCTCAAACCCCGCGACCGGAATCCCGTAACAATCCTCGATACCCCTCTGCACCAATCCGTTGCCACAGCCGATCTCAGCCGCGCGCTTCGCAGTCCTCACCGCCGGGTCCGCCAGCCGCCTCATGACTTCAAAGCGCCGCCGAATCCAGAAGTGATCGCTGGTCGCAACATCGAACCACCAGTCACCCATATTTACCGGCATGGCAGCGGATAGATAGGCAACAGCGCGGTCTTGCGAGCCCATGGTAAGTCTTCTCTCGATTAAAAGCGTGTGGGTCGCAGAATGATATCAGGAAGAGCGCTCGTCGAGAAACGCGATTCAAATTCAAGCCAGACAAAGAATGAAGAACAGGTGGATCAGTCTTGCCCTCTGACCAACACGGTACAATGCCTCATGATGGATGGCGGATTGACACCCCTGTGAGCCCCGTGAAATTCCTTCTCATCGATCCTCTCGATACCGCCGACGCCGGGGCGTGGGTTGGGCAGCGATGGGACCACATCCTCGATCTGGGGCTGGGTGGAGCGAATACCTACGACCGCTGGACCCAACAATTCCACTGTCCAGTAACCACTCTCGCCTCTCTGCAAAACGGTTTCGACGATTTCCGCCGGGTGCGCGACCTGTTGGGTCGAGGTTGCGGCCGTTTGATCGACTCGCACGGGCTGGACTGGTGGGAGATTATGTCCCTGCTCCTGCACGATGAAATGGAGGCCGTGGTCCTGTTGCAGCGCTTCGTCCAGACGCTTGGGCCGGAGGATGAATTGTACGTTTCGCGCCCTGGTGTTTATGCCGGTCTTCTGCAGAATTTGTTGCCGAAACGAGTGACTGTTTTTCCTTTGCGTCGCGGTGCCGGAAAAGGCGGGCTGAGGCACTACATCCGCGCTTCCTGGAGACTTACCACGCAGCAGATCATCGACGTGTTCTGGGATAAGTATGATTCGGGACAACAGTTCCGTGGGCGCTTCGCGGGAAGACGCACGCCCTGCAAGCAATCCGTGATTCTGTTGCCCACCGCATACATAAACGTTTCGCGAACTGGGGTAGCCTATGCCAACACCTTTCCCCAAGAAAACTTTTTATTAGTCACCACGCGGCGAAGCGGCTGGATCGAAGATCTCCCGCGAAATGTAGTTGCCGCGAGGCTTGCTTCCTACGCATCGTTGTGTGACCGTAGCGAGGAAAATGCGGAGCTTGAGAACCGCTGGCAATCTCTGCGGAAGGAGCTCACGGGAATCGCGGAGTTCGAGATCCTTAACTGCAACGAATATTTGGATAGCTTTTCGCGGTATTTCCGGCATGGATTCGAGATTCGGGACGCTTGGCGAAATGTTCTCGATACTGAACCAGTTCAGGCGGTGCTCTGTGCCGACGACAGCAATCCTTACACGCGAATTCCATTGCTCCTGGCGCGGGAGCGCGGATTACCGAACATTGCCTGCCATCATGGAGCGCTGGATGGCCGTTATGTTTTTAAGCGCAGTTACGGAGACACGATCTGGGTGAAGGGAAAGATGGAGCAAGATTATCTTGTGCGAAGGTGCGGCGTGCCCGCGGCGAGAGTCGAGATCGCCGCTCCATCACTTCCGCGAAATTGGAATAGGAACAGCGAATCAAATCGCAAGCAATTTCAGCCGCATATTCTTTTCCTCTCGGAAGCGAGTGACGTACTGGGTGGGCGAGCGGAAGAGTTCTACCGCGACATTTTGCCTCCGCTGGCCGATCTCGCGCGATCCACTGGGCGCAAGTTGATCGTGAAGCTACATCCCGCGGAAAGCAAACGTGAACGCAGTAGAACGCTGCTTCGGATACTTTCCGCCGAGCAGAGGAGAGTAACCGAGCTGGTGCACGGCCCCCTCACCGAGGACCTTCTGGCAAAGGCGTGGTTTGGAATCACGATACTCTCCACCGTGACGACGGAATGTGCAATCCGCGGCATCCCGTGCTTCTTGTGCAAGTGGCTGGAATTCTCCCCGTACGGCTATGTGGAGCAATTTATTCGCTTCGGAGTTGGAATCGGGCTCAACGATCCGAGCGAGCTAAGCCAAATTCCACGGTACTTGGAGCATCCACAGAGCGCCGACGCGAGTGAAAACTGCTGGCAGCCGGCTGGTACGGGGCGACTGCGAGAGCTTATGGCTTCCTCACAGAAGCCGTTCATCGCAGCCTCGGCATAAAACGAGGGGACTGCGTCTCGCTGGAGGTATCAGTTCTGCGCGTCCACGACGCAGCGAAATCCAATTGTGCCGGCGCGGTCGCGGCCAGGAGACATTAGCAGGTACTTCTGGTGCTCATCCAAACGGTAGCTTTGCGGGAAGTACCAGATCGATCCACGCGGCTGGTACGCCGCGCCCCCTCGGACAATCGCGGCACGAGTGTGGTCGTCGCGAAACTCGTCGGTCCACTGCGAAACATTTCCGATTAAGTCGAGCACGCCGAATGGACTTGCACCTGCCGGAAACGAAGCCACGTTCGCTGGCGGAGACATCGTTCGGCCATGATCAGCTTCCGGCATGACTTTTGAATTCCAATCGTTTCCCCAGGGATATATCCGCCCATCAGTCGATTGGGCTGCATACTGCCACTCCCATTCGTGAGGAAGCCGCTTGCCCGCCCACGCGGCGTAAGCACGCGCATCTTCAATCGACACCCAGGTCACGGGCTTGTCGTCCCAGCCCTGGGGATAGTGGTGATTTTTCCAATCTCGCAGAAAATTGTGATCGTCTTTCGGATGATAATTCGCCGCACTCAAGAACTTCGCGAACTCGGCGTTCGTGACCAGCGTGCGGTCCATATAAAATCCGGGCACATGCATGGGGTGAGCGTGATAGCGGCGGGCGGAATCTTCCCACGGATACTGAACATCGACTCCAGGGTCATTGCCGCCTTCAATCTCAATGCCGCGAACTTGAAAATCGTAGTCACCTCCTGGAATCATGACCATGCCGGAAGGTGCGGTACTGGCGGGTTTTGTGGCCTTGATCTCGACCATCGTCTGCGGCACGGCTTTCCACTCGCGCGAAAAACTTGACAGTGGCCGCCGCGAACGCTCGGCCATGAACCCCAGAATGTCTTTGAGCCTTCCGACCGCCGGATCTTCTTCGGTCGCCAACACAGCGCCAAAGCCCCGCCCTTCGATTTCAAAACTTAAGATGGCCTCGTTTCCTCGCACCGATGGCTTGAGCTCAGTCCCATGCCAGAGATCGTAGAAGCGAACGCCGGCATGTACTGGCACGCGCAATTCGGGCCCGGAGACGTCGTACTCATTGCGGTTTACCATCGTCCACAGAGTGCTGGAATGATTCGGAAAGCGGCTCGCGAAAACTCCATCCTGCGCAGTCGCGGCATGAGGCTGCCACTCCGAACTGCGCAGATTGTCCGCCATCGCCCGCTCGATGGCAGTGAAACGCAGAACCGCTTCAGCGTCGTTGGGATTCATGCCATACCAGAAGCCCCAGAGATTTTCGAGCACGGCATATCCCTGCCCATTGAAGAAAGCGTGTTGCAGGCTATCGGTCTTGTCGCGCGTGAATCGGTCGGTCACAATTGCGGTGTGACGAGTTTCCAACCACTTGTTCTTGCTGACCATGGGAACGAACGGATATTGCTTGCCTTCCCACGTTACCCAGTCGTTCCACGAAAGGTTCGTCCATGCAATGGATTCGTCCCGCGGCTGAAATTGGGGCTCAAGGGCCAGGGGTGCGCCTATCGCGTCCGAGGCCTGCCGGAATTGCGCCGGAACCGTCTCCAGAGTGTCGAAGTTAATTCCGTCGGCTCCAATATCTTTTAGCTCCTGGGAAATTGCAGTCGCGAGATTCGGTTCCTCGCGAGTGCCTGTGTCCCAGGCAAGAAACGGAAAGAAAACTTTTACGCCGCGACTGTGAAATTGCTCAACCAGGTGGCGCAGACCGGACACTCCGCGGGGAAGATCCTGCAAGAGATCGAACTGATTGCGATCGTCGACTCCGAGATTTGGATAAACCTGCCAGATGAGTACGGCATCAATTTTCCCCACCCTTTGCTCGGTCTCATGCAAGAAACGGTCGACTGTGTATTCACCCTTTTCAGGGTCGTACAAGCTTCGATCCCAGATCAGAACCTGCACTTGCAAAAAGACATGTTGCGTCCATTCCAGATCGGGCCGGTCGTACTGGGGGCCGTTGTATCGCAGTCGCACCCGCCGATCTGCGCGCCACGCCTTAAGACCGTCAAGCCACTCGGCCGCTTTCGAAGGGCTATCAGGGCCGAAAAAAAATACTTCGCTTGGCGGCGGCGGTTCCGTGAGATTCATCACGCCACTCACGGAGACAAGTCCGTGGCTGGCCTTCCATTCATCGGAAGAAGCTGTCAGAACCAGAAAAAAAACCAAGCTGGCGGCGGCAACAACTCTCCAGACTTTTCTGGGAGAATTCATGGTTGTATTCTCGAGAAAACAGAAACTCAATGGACTTGTGGGGTCGGCGCCTTCATCAGTTCCACAAACATTTTGTTGAATCGCGCAAGATCCAAATCCATCTGGATTTCGACTGACCGCTCGCCTAGGTTCGGCTTGTCTTTGTCCACCCACGTCAAAGTGTTTCCGTAGGCGGCGCCGTGATCGATATCCACGCTCATATAGCGGGTTATTTTTTTAGTGATCAGCGTCGGATCGATCCATGCAGCGGCGGCCAGCTCGTCCCACATGTAGGAGCCGCCCTGGTCTGCCATAAAGAATTTCACCAGGTATTGTGCCGCAGGATTGTTGCTCTTCTTGATCTCCGCAACCATGGCGTCAGTGATTCTGGTTTTGACGGAGATATCAACCGGAGTGCAAACGATCTTCTTCCACGGGGCTTGCAGCACGCTCTTCGCAGCTTCTGGATCGAACCAGAAATTAAATTCGTGACGTGGGGTGCTGATGAACTCCGGATCGTCGGTCTGCGGGCTTAGGCTGCCGCCCATAAAAATTAATCCTTCGGCCAGTTCGGCGAAATGGGGATCGATGGCGTTGGCAAGCGCCAGATTCGTCATGGGGCCACCCTCATAGATGGTTACTTGGTGCGGATACTCGTGCACCATGCGAATGAGGAAGTGCGCGGCGTCCTCGTCGGATGGCTTTGTGGTGGGTTCACCCTCGAGCATTTTCGGAATGACCTCATGTTCGTGCCACCAGCGATCGTCCCAGGCGCCGGCGAATGCAACTTTCCCATACATGTCCTGCCACAACTGAGCTTCCTTACGGCGATGCACCAGCGGAAACACGGCCCCAGGCACGACCGGAATATCGGTGCGGCCAATCAGTTCCAGCAGTCGCAGGGTGTGCGCAACCTCTTCATCGCGCCACTGGTTGCCGCTCACCACGGTGATCCCAAGAACCTCCACTTGCGAGGATTGAATCAACGTCAACAGTGTCTGCATATTGCTGCCGCCGGGCCCTGAACAATCCTGATTGATGATCACTTTTCGGCGCTGCTCTCCGAACCCCAGGCTACTCGCAATCAGCAGAAAGGAGATTACAAACCGTAGTTTTAGCTTTTTCATCACAAGCCTCTGCGCGTGTCGTATTCAGCCACCGTGGTTCAGCATTTTTCACGACGATGTTTTCTTATGGCGATCTTACACAACGAGAAAATGGGAAACTGAATCGAGACTTTAGCTAAAAATCTTCGTCAGTTTCCCATTCTTCAATAGGCTCCAGCCCGCTCAGAAGTTCAGCTTGAGAGCGAACTGAATGACACGTGGATTGTTGACGGTGCTGTTGACCACCCCGAAGGTGGAAGGGGTGGAGATATCCGCGCCCGGTAGTCCGAGCTGAACATGATTAAACAGATTGAAGAACTCTGCCCGGAAGTCGAGCTTCATGCCATCGCGATACGGCAATGTGAAATGCTTGATCGCCGAGAAATCTGTGTTCACGAAATCCGGGCCGTATGCCGGGGTTCGGCTTGCATCACCCAGTTTGCCGGCGGCAGCCGGAGCAAAACAGCTTGTGTTAAACCACTCGGTCAAAGCCGGACTGCCGGCCTTGGGATCGCAAATCTGGTCCGGGCGGTTGTAGTTGTTGCCGCCAGAATTGAATCCGACCCCGGACTCGTCGTCGCTGTTGAAGATGAATATGGGGAATCCCGATGTGATTTTTTCGATCACATCCACTTCCCAATTTCCCAGGACACCGTTGAGCACTGCGTTCCCATTGTTGCCGAATCGCCGTCCCTTCCCATAGGGCAGGTCATAAATCACGCTGGCGCTCAAGTTGTTCTTCAGATCGATCTGCGACAGCGCCCAATCTGCCTTTTGGTTTCCCGGCAGCGGCCAGTAGGTCGCTCCCGTGCTCGTTCCTACTCCATCGGGAAAGCCCGAGTCCGTGGTTCGAGAATAGGTGTAAGAGAGCAGAGCGTAGATGCCATTCCTCGCGCTCTTGGTTTCCGCCTTGATCTGTAATGAATCGTAGCGGGCAGAACCGGTGCTTGTGATGTTGTCGATGACCGGAGCCCCGTTGGGGAAGGTCGGTGGTCCCCACGGTACGTTAGCGACTCCGCAACCGAGCGTGTAGCTGGGATCGTACAGAGGATTGGCCGCTCCGCCGATTGTGGGAAAGCAGGCGGTAGGCGATGCGACGTTGAGATTTACCCCGTCCACCAGGATGTGATGGCTTCGCGATCCGGCGTAGCCAGCCGTCAGCACTACGTTCCCCGGCAACTGGTGCTCAATATTCAAGTTATATTGCTGCACCTGTCCCTGCTTGAAGTTCAGGTTCTGCGACTGAATGGTTCCCTGGAACTGGTAAGGATCGGGCGGAGCAGTAAACACCGGCAGAAAGCTTCTTGCCAGTCCGCAATTCTCTGGATTAGCGGAGGTCGCATTTCCAAATGGGCAGAGTCCGCTGAAGTTGTCGCTCTCTGCGTAGAACGGGGGATTTTGCCATGTTCCCTGCGCGCCCTGATTCCACGAAGAGTCATGGAAGATGGAGTACCCGGCACGTATTGCAGTTGTGTCCGTCCCGAAGGGCTTCCATGAAAGTCCAATCCTGGGCTCCAATGCAGTTTTGTCGAGTTGAACCCCTGCCTGTGCGTCTGAATTTACTCCCGGGATTAGATACTGACCGTTTTGAAAGTCGAAATTTGCCTGACGGTTGTCAGCTTCGACGATTGGGGTGACGAAGGCCCAAGCTAATCCGATGTTGGCAGTCAAGTTCTTTGTAACCCGCCAGTCGTCCTGAGCATAAGGACGGAACAACTTCCAGCGGCGGCCTGTGGTTGCGCCCTTAAACGTTTGGTCATGGATGGCTCCTCCAACCTGCCCTACCAGCAAGTCAGCGGAAGCGTCATTGGTGTAGCCGCCGAAGAGCAGGAAGTAGCCATCCTGGAAGCCGTTGGTCTGCACATTCATCTGATTAGCCCGGATGCCGCCGCCAACGGTGATGGAGTGATTGCCGCGGGTCATGTTGAACGCATCCGATACGGAGAAAACATTGGTCCCGCCCTGAAATGGCGCGAACCCGCGGTCTCCCAGGTTGTAATACCCTCCGAACAACTGAGTGGAGGTGAACCCGCAACTCATGCAAAAGCTAGAGGATTGATTCAGGCTCGCGGGCAGTCCGGTGAGGCTGTCACAGGCTCCGCCCAAATCTGCGCCCTGAATACCCAGCTTGGCGGATTCGCAAGTGCCGTTGCCGTAGGACAAGATGAAGTTGAAAATTCGGTTAAAACCGAACTGGAACTGATTGATGGTGCGATCGGAGAAGATGTGGGTCTCGGAGATCGCCGCGTTGCGCCCATGGTTATCGATATTCTGTGTACTCGCGAAGGCATTCTGCTCGGCGAAACCCGGAGCCCCACCCGGAATGAATGACGCTGCCTGGTCGTAGCTGAAGCGGGCAAACATCGTGTCTTTGCTGGAAAAGCTATGATCCAGGCGAACGTCGAATTCGCCTTCGTTCAGCTTGCGGACGGGAACGTCAGCATAGTTGAATCCTTCTGTCGGATTCGAAGTATTCGGCAAAGGGAAGAGATTGATCATCGCCTGGCCGATGGGGTCGATCATATTGGCCGGAAATTTGTTGCAATTCTGGACGCCTCCCGCTTGAGCGCCTGTCGGACCGGCCGGAATTGGATTGAGCGAAGCATCGCACTGAAGCGCAGCTCCGGTGTATGGGTCGAGGATTTGGGTAGCGTTCTGATTTCCGTAAGGATCGAGCGAGTAATCTCCCGTCCTGTAAGCAGCTGTGGGAACCAATCCAACATATGGAGTTCCGTGCCGCTGGCGCTTGGCCTGGTAGTCGAGAAAGAAAAATGTTTTGTCTTTCTGGATGGGCCCACCAAATGCACCGCCAAATTGATTCAGGTTAAATTGTTCTTTCGGCTTCTCCGATCCGAAATCATAGGTTTTTGCATCGAGCACTGTGTTGCGAAAGAATTCAAACAAAGAACCGTGAAACTGGTTCGACCCGGATTTCGTGGTGACCAGAACGGTTGGACCCGCGCGGGTGCCGTACTCAGCGGAATAGTTGTAGGTGAGAACCTTGAATTCCTGGATCGCGTCGATGGAGGGCAAAATCGCGATTCCACCCGCGGTGAGCTCGTTGTTGTCGTTGCCATCCAACAGCCAGTCGGTGCTGCTGGCGCGCGAGCCGCCAACCGAAAGGGAAAACGATCCACGGGCCGAGACTTCGCTGCTCGGACCGCCATTAAAGAAGCTGTTCGGATTAGTTTCCTGGGTCGTGCCTGGAGTCAAAGTCGCCAGTTGCACGAAGTCGCGGCCATTTAACGGCAGTTCGGCTACCTGCTGCGAGGTGATGACCTGGCCAAGACTTGGAGTCGTGGTCTCCACCGCCACCTCGCTTGCGCTTACGTCAATGGTTTGCGTGACGTTGCCGGGAACGAGGGTGAAATTCACCTCCAGCTGCTGGTCCGTCTGCAGCTTCACGTCCTTCTGCTGCGCCGTCTGAAAGCCCTGATACTCCACGGCGATCGTATAGATCGACACCGGCAAAAGCGTGACCACGTAGTGGCCGGAGTCGTCGGTCTTCGCCTCGCGGACAACTCCCGTTGCCTGCGAGGTAACCTTCACGCTCGCGCCTGAAATTACCGAACCTGTTTTGTCAGCAACTGTGCCTGAGATGCCGCCTGTAGTCTGCCCGAAAAGCGCAGGACATAGGAACAAAGTGAGTGACAACGAAAACGCGACAAGAGCGCGTTTGGCCATGTAGGATTTCCCCCGGGGTCTGCTGTGTTACCGCAAAGTCAAGATCGCCCTTCCATTCGAACGATCGGCCGACTTGGTGCTGCGATGCTTGCATAAAACACAGTTGCGAGACCATATATCCGTACAACGAGCACAGTCAAGAGTTTTCGTGAAGATTAGAAGGTTTACACGATTCGTCGAACCAATCTGGTGTGCTCAGTGACTCATCAGATCGACAAAAATCTTCTCGAATTTGGCCTTGTCGACCTCCATCTGAACGCTTGCCGGATGCAACTGCGCCGGCGGCGTCAAATGTCCCAGCCATTTGCCGCGATCCGGCCCACCCGGCCCGCTATAAGGAAGAAAAAACCGTGGAACGTCCTCCGGCTTCTTCCAGACAACGGTATGCCCGTAGCTGGGTCCGTGGGAAATGTCCGCGTCGAGGTACATCGTTTCCGATTTCGTGATGACAGATGGATCGATCAGCGAGGCGACCAGCAGCTCATCCCACATCATCGACCAAAGCGATGTTCCCGCAGGAGGAACAAAATCCAAATAGGAACTTCTCACATAATTCGAAAGACGGCCGCCGGCCTGCACCACCCGCTGCATGAGTTCTTTGCTGGACCAGACTTCCGCTCCGGCCTCAAACGGGGAAACGACGATTTGCTTCCACGGAGCGCGCATGGTGATCGCAGCCGCTTCCGGGTCCCACCACCAGTTGAGTTCCGCACCGCCCCCGCTGCTTCCGCCCATGATGTAAATCGCTTTTGTTAGGGGCACGATCTCCGGATCCATCCTTATCGCCAGCGCAATGTTCGTAAGGGGGCCGGCACAATACAAAACCACCTCACCCGGATTCGCGCGAATCGTGTCGATAATGAAATCCGCAGCTCGCCCCGGCCTCGGCTTCATTCTCGGAAAGCCGCCCGGCGGCGCCCACGTCTGTTCGGCCTTCGGAGCGTCGGGGTTGAACGATCCATGCCACCCGATGTAGGACCCGTATAAAGCCTCCCGCGCTTCCTGCTCGCGGGGCGTGTTCAGCAACGGCATCTCCGCACCTGCGATCACCGGAACATCGGTCCTGCCGGCAAGTTCGGTCGCCCACAATGCGAATACCGTCGCCGGCTTCATCCACTGGTCGCCGCTCACGGTCGTAATTCCCAGCAAGTCGATCTGCGGCGCCCGCAACAACATAAGCAGGGAAAGAAAGTTCGTGCCCTGCGGCCCAGCGCTGTCCTGATCCGCGATCACTTTGATCTTTCCCGACTGCGCGGTTAAAACCCCGCAAAGCAGCAGCCACGCGGCAAGAAAGCATGGGATTTTTCTTATGCGACGCAGGCTCTTAGTAATCACGTGCCTCCATAACCTGAGTGGCGTAAGGTATGCGGCCATCAAAAAGAACGACGAGTCTAGTTTCGCTCCCGGTGGTTGTCAAATCGGGATTTCTCATCTCATTCGGACAGCATTGCACTTGACACATATCGGCGGCAACGCTAGGCTACATCGCCGAAACTTTTCCAGATAATGACAACTCCAGTGGTTGTAACCCCGGGCCCCCTTCGTATTCAACATCATCGTTTCACCTTCCTCACAACCGTAGCCCTTCTGATCGCAGCGCTGGCACTTCCCGCCGTTGCGGCCAAGAAAGTAATCATCGACACCGATCCAGGAACCGACGACGCCCTCGCCATCATGCTGGCCTTGAATTCGCCGGAACTGGACGTTCGCGCCATCACCGTCGTTCCCGGCAACGTCACGCTGGAGATGGGACTGGACAACGCACTGCGCATGGTTTCACTGGCGAATCGCTGTGATATTCCAGTAGCTGCCGGCGCGCACCATCCCCTCTTTCAGAAGTTGGTGACCGCCCAGTTCTGGCATGGCAAGAACGGATTGGGCAACGTCGAGTTGCCGCCCAGTAAATGCAAGGTCGATCCGAACTTCGGTCCTGATCTCATCATCAAGCTCGTGCACGCTTCGCCGCACGAGATCACGCTTGTTCCGGTCGGCCCGCTTACGAACATTGCGCTGGCTGTAGAGAAAGATCCCTCCATCGTTTCCTTGGTGAAGGAGGTCATCATCATGGGCGGCTCGATCAGCGGAGGCAACGTCAACGCCGCCGCCGAGGCCAATATTTACAGCGATCCGGAAGCGGCGCAGATTGTGTTTCAAGCAGGATGGAATTCTCTTACCATGTCCGGCCTCGAAGTCGGGAACAAAGCGCTGTTCACGCCTTTTTATCTTGCCCAACTCGAAAAAACCCACGGGCCAATCAACGACTTCATCCACTCGGTGCTCAAGTATCTGGTCGATCTGACTTTGCAGTATGGCGGCACCGGATCTCCGATGTACGATCCGTCCGCCGTAGCTATCGCCATCGATCCCAGCCTGGTCAAGACCACTGAAATGCACGTCGATGTTGAAACTCGGGGGGCATTTACCCGCGGCGAAACCGTCGGCAACCGCGAAGGTTATGTGGAACGGAATGTTCTCCACGGCGACCACTATGAAATCGAGGGCATGGACAAGGTCCAACCGAACGTCAAAGTTTGCGTGGACGTGGATGCAGACCGCTTCCTGAAGCTGTTCGTTTCCAGAATTCAGGGTAAGTAGAACGCAAGTTAGAACAAGAAAAGTTCAAAACAAGATCCCGAGGGAAGTTCATGAAGCCAGGAAGCTTCGCTGCTTTGCTTGCAGCTTTCGTTACTCTGACTCTCGCCGCTCAACTTCAAGCGCAGAAAATAAAAATCATTCTCGATCAGGACGCGCGCGGGCCGGCGACTACCGATATGCAATCGTTGTTGATCTTTTTGCAGTCGGACAAATTTGATGTTCTCGGTATCACCACAGTGAGTGGCGATCAATGGATGAAAGAGGAAACCCAGCGCACGCTGCGCTTGCTCGAGATTGCCGGCCGGACGGATGTTCCCGTCGCCGAAGGCGCTCTGTTTCCGCTGCTGAATTCGCGCGAGGAATCCGAACGCTGGGAAAATTTATATGGCAAGCTCGGTTACAAAGGCTGCTGGAGCGATTTTTCCAAGCGCCCGCATGTACCGGAAGCCTACAAGGCGGGCTACCATGATCCGCTGGTCGTGCCCCCACTGGTTGAAGGCGAGCCCCACATCAAGCCGATCACTGAGAGCGCAGCCGAGTTCATCGTTCGTATGGTCCACAAGTATCCCGGCGAAGTCGTAATCTGGGCTGGCGGGCCGATGACGAATATTGCTCTCGCATTGCGCCTCGATCCCGAGGTTGCGACGCTGGCTAAGGAACTGGTCTTGATGGGAAGCGGGATGTACGCCGACAACGGCGGCATTGGCCGCGTTGACGGCCGGCGCGAGTTTAACTGGTGGTTCGATCCCGAGGCGGTGCGCATCTCCATGCGCGCGCCCTGGAAGAAGATCACCATCACCCCCATCGACATCTCGGTTAAGACCAAGCTGGATAAAGATATTCAGGACACGATTGCCAAGGCCGATACTCCGGTCGCGCAATACTTAACCAAATATTCCGAGCCGGGCCTTATGTGGGACGAACTCTCGGCAGCGGCGCTGATCGATCCCTCCATCATTACCGGACAGAAAGAACTTTACGTCGACATCGATATCGACCACGGCCCGAGTTATGGTGAGACGCTCTTTTGGGCAGCGGACGCTACGGTCCCTCCCTATGAGCACAAAGCCACCGTGCAGTTCGATGTGGATACGAAGAAGCTTTACGACCTCTACATCAAGTTGATGACGCAGCAGCCGCGGGCGCATTAGCGGCTTATTTTGAACAAAAAGTTCCTTTTGAAATTCCTATTGCGGAGTAATGCTATGAGTTCACGTCTGTCGCCGGCAGTGACCCGCCGGCAATTTGTGACTTCTTCCACCGCCGCTCTCTTTGCCACAGCTTCTGCGTCCGGCCTCGCGGGCATGGCGCCGCTTTCGCAATTGGCGGCTCGCGATGGGGCGGGCGGGCAGTCGCGCGTCATCATTGACACCGATCCAGGAGTCGATGATGCCTTCGCTTTGTTGCTCGCGATGCGTTCGCCTGAGTTGAAGATCGAAGCCATCACTCCAGTGGCAGGAAATGTGCCTTTGGAAGTGACTCTTCCCAACGCATTACGAATGGTTGAGATCGCCGGGCGTACCGACATTCCAGTTGCCGCCGGAGCTAAAACACCTTTGGTGAGGCGGCTGGTGACTGCCGCTTACGCCCATGGCGTAAACGGACTGGGAGGCGCAGTTTTTCCTGAGCCTACAACCAAGCCCGTTGCCGAACCTGCGGCGGAAATCATTCGCCGGATTATTCGAAAATATCCCGGTGAGGTGACGCTCATCACCATCGGACCTCTCACCAACATCGCAGCCGCGCTTGCCAGCGATTCAGATTTAGCCACGAAGGTTCGAGGATTGGTGATGATGGGTGGTTCGCTCTCTGGAGGCAATATCACGCCGGCGGCAGAATTCAACATCTACGTCGATCCGGAAGCGGCCAGGATGGTTTTTCAGTCGGGAATTCCGATCACCATGGTTGGCCTCGATGTAACTCGCAAGACCGCGCTGACGGAAGAGCATGTTGCCAAACTCAGCGCGGGAAAGAGTCCGGTAAGCCAGGCTGCCGCCAAGATTGCGAGCAAAGCCATTGAACATACGCGCGCGCAAGGATTTCTGGTCGGGCCGAACATGCACGATTCTCTGGCGTTGGCCGCATTTCTCGAACCGTCAATCCTGACGTTTGAGAACTACTACGTGGATGTCGAAGTGAACGGCGAATTAACCGCCGGCCAAACCTTGGGCTACAGTCCGAATCAGGGTGATTTGAAACGAACTCCAGAGATGCAGAAGAAAGCCGAGTCCGCCATGGTGATTCGAGGCTCCGCGCCCACGTTGGCCGGTACCAAAATCTCTCCAGTGCTGCGCGATAAATACATTCCCAATACCAGAGTCGCGTTGCAGTTGGATTCTTCGCGATTCTTTGATCTCTTGATCGGGCGCTTGTCGAGTTAGTAAGGAACTCACTTCCTCGTCCCGGAGTGCAGCGACGGACCACGACCGACTCCGTAGTAAGCTTGCGGGGGTTTAATTTCCCAACCTCTATGGCGGAGCTCCATCGTTGACCGGCCCTCGAATCGCCGTCGTAGGCAGTTACGCTACGGGTTTGACGATGAGAGTGGATCGCCTGCCCAGCCCCGGCGAAACCCTCCTGGCCAAGGGCTATCGCGTGGACTTTGGCGGCAAAGGTTCGAATCAGGCCGTGGCCTGCGCGCGCCTTGGAGCGCAAGTAAGTTTTGTCGCCAAAATTGGGCGGGATAGTTTCGGCGATATGGCGATGGGGCTTTATCGCGAGGAAAAAATCAACGTCGATTCGGTGATGCAGATTTCCGATGTACCCACCGGGGTAGGTTTCATCATCGTGGATGCGAAGGGCAACAACTGCATCACCATTGATCCGGGCGCGAATGAACTGCTCAGTGCTGTGGAAGTTTCGCAATCCCTCGACGCTCTCACATCCTCAGCGGTAGTACTTACGCAGCTTGAAATCCCAGTGGAAGCGGCCGGAGCGGCGATGGCGCGCGGACGGGAAAAGGGTGTGTGACGATTCTGAATCCCGCGCCAGTTCGGATTTTGCCGCAATCAATATTGCAATCAATCGATATCCTCACGCCCAATCAGAGTGAAGCTAAGGTATTGACGGGGCGCGGTCCTGATGCGTCCATTGAACCGGAGACAGTCGCTCGCGATCTCATTCGCAGCGGCGTAAAGCAAGTCGTAATGACTTTGGGAGAAAAGGGAGCGCTGATTGTGACCGCGACTTCCTCTTTGCACATTCCCGCGATAAAAGTTCAAGCTGAAGATACAACCGGCGCGGGAGATTCTTTCAATGCAGGATTGGCGATGGCGCTGGCCTGTGGCGCGAAACTGGAAGACGCCGTGCGCCTCGCGGTGGTCACCGGAGGCCTGGCTGTGACCCGTGAAGGCGTGATTCCTTCATTGCCAACGCGCGCTGAAGTCTTGCAGTTCTTCCGGCAACAAGGCCAGGCGCCGCCGAATTGGCTGTCATAGTAATTTAAGACCTCAACGTAGTCAGCCAAGGAAATCGGGCAAGAAAATATGCAGCTCTCTTTTGGGTTTCTGCTGGTGCTGCTGGCAGCCCTTCTTCAAGGGACATTCGTTCTTCCCATGACGATGGTGAAAGGGTGGTCATGGGAGCACACCTGGGCGACGTTCTCGCTGCTAGGCATGTTTGTATTGAACTGGATCATTATCCTTCTGCTCGTTCCAAATATTTTTGCGGTCTATGCGGCCTCGCCACCGCATGACCTCGCCATGCTGGCCCTGTTCGGAATGGGCTGGGGTCTGGGCGCGGTTTTGTTTGGACTGGGCATGGACAAACTCGGGATGGCGTTGGGATATCCGATTATCATGGGGCTGATTGCTGGTCTCGGCGCAATGATTCCC
This sequence comes from Candidatus Sulfotelmatobacter sp., assembly GCA_049583165.1. Classification (GTDB taxonomy): domain Bacteria; phylum Acidobacteriota; class Terriglobia; order Terriglobales; family Acidobacteriaceae; genus Sulfotelmatobacter. The sequence goes on from JBAUVJ010000555.1 coordinate 21,162, forward strand.
TTGCTCTTCTTCGCTCCTCCAATCATGCCTGCCGCAAAAATGCTGGTCATATTCGGGACCGCGCTGGTGATCTTTGGCATTGTTGTGTGCTCGATTGGAGGCTCACGCAAAACTTTCTCAGGCGACAACGCAGCGAAAACAAATTCAAGTTCGTTCCAGGCCGGACTGGTGATCGCGATCCTTGCGGGTCTGCTTTCGTGCCTGCCGAACGTTGGCGTGGCTTTCGGCGGAAATGTATTCAGCGCCGCAGCGAAGCTGGGAGTTTCGGCATCGTCCTCCGGAAACACGGTCTGGGCGCTCCTGTTTACCTTGGGATTTGTGGTGAATTTCGTCTATTGCTTCTATCTGATGGTCAGCCGAAAAGCGTTAGCCAAGTATTTTAGTAGTGCCACGCCGCGAAATCTGGGATTGAGCGCCCTGATGGCCGCGATGTGGATTGGCAGTTTTTATTTCTACGGCGCAGGTGCAGCGAGACTCGGACGTTTAGGGGTTGTTATGGGCTGGCCGCTTTTCATTTCTCTTTCCATCGCGGTGGGCAACCTTTGGGGATTGTGGAGAGGAGAATGGAAAGGAGCTCCACGAGCTGCGCGCCGGTTACTGAACCTCGGACTCGGCATCTTGATGATTGCAATCGTCACCCTGGCAATCAGCAATGTGCTGTGAGGTAGATGTGTATCCTCCCGAGTTCCGCCGTAGAATTGATGGTGATCGATTGACGCGGCGCGGCAGTTAGCAATTGGCAGTTAGCTTGGCCGTTGGGTTCAAACTCATTGCTAACTGCCAATTGCTCGTTTAACCCAGGGGAAACATGTCACAGGCATCTGAATTTTTGTTGACGCCGCAGCATCGGGCACGCTGGATGCGATTCGACACGGCGCAGCTACTCAAGCGCTTTTTTTTCTGTGAGCGTTCCCTTCTGGTAAGCGAGGCGGCATGGATTCCGGCGATTGCGCCCCTGGAGATCAAAACCAGCCTGGCTCGCTTTATCTGGCAGAGCGCGGAAACCGCAAACTCCTTGCGGGAGCGGGTCTTCGAGCTTCGTTTTCCCAGCCGCATTCTCGAACAAGAAGGAACCGATCAGGATCTGATCGAACTCTTCAATACGGTGAAAAATTCTCCTTCGGTTCCGGCATTCCTGCTATGCGTGGGAAAAGTTTTATTGCCGGAGATGCAGAATGCTTACCATTCCTATCTGAAGGCCTCGGACCTGATCGCCGACGGCCCAACACACAGATTTCTAAAGCTTGCATTGGCAGAAAAAGTGGAGCAGATCAGTGCTTTCGAAGCGTGGATCGACGCAACTCTATCGCGGAATCCTGAAGCGCGCGCTGAGGCGACGGCATGGGCGAATGAAGTCGCAAAGCGGCTTTTTGCAATCGGCGGGGTAGGAGTGGAGCCACCGCTTAGCGCGCCACCGGCCGGGCCCCTGCCCGGGGTGAGAGCTTATTCGATTCCAGTGCATCCCGCGCGAGATGAGCGATTTTGGCCGTGCCGATTTTATTGGCCGGATATTCTCGATCCGTCTTACCCCTATGGCGAAGGAATGCAATTACAGTTGCGCTCGGCCATCAGCCATGTGAATGAGGTTTGGGCCGTCGAGGCCGGCGGCGTGATATTGAGCGCCTTTGCCGATGTACTGCCCTGGGAGTGGATCTACAACTCCGCGCGTTGGACCTACGATGAATCGCGCCATTGTCGCATGGGCTATGAGCGGCTGATGACGTGGAAGTTCGATCCGAGCGAGATCCCCCTCGGCACCTACATTTATGAGAGCGCGACGACGGCGGGTGCAGGTGACGTCCCCACCAATCTGCTGGGTATGCTCTTCTTTTTCGAAACCAAAAATATCCGCCACAAACCGGAGCGCGCGCGCCTGTTTCATTCCTATGGCGATTCCCTGAGCGAACATGACATGGATTTCGATTGGGCCGATGAGACTCTTCACGCCGGTTACGGCAAGCGCTGGCTCAAGGAACTGCTCGCGATTCGCGGTCAGGATCCCGCGGCCTATGACGACGTCCGCACGCACTGCGAAAAATTGGTAAAGGATTATGTGGGCACGGCAACGCCAACAGAGATGACTGACCTCAAGACCGTTGCCGATCAACTACTGAAGAAAGCCCAACGATTGCGGCGCACTTTCTCTGGCGAGTCAATCTCCGGCGGGACAATTTGAAGCCCGCAGAAACTCTTACGGAACGATCGCGATCACAGAGTTATGGGCGTGGTGCCGGGAGGGGGAGTCGAACCCCCAAGACCCGAAGGTCGGCGGATTTTGAGTCCGCTGCGTATCTCGGTATAGTTATGATAATAAATAGTTTACATTGTACAAGACGTGAAAGTGTGTAAGCAAATGTGTCGGTTTTGAAGGTTTTCCACCGGTCATGTCGCAAAGAAGAAGCTCGCGGGACTTGCTCTTTCCGGGCGTTTTTTATCTGACTGGTCAGAGCGGCACCAAGAGTTCCCTTCTTCGTCTGCCTATGCATTCTTGTCAATTTTGCAATTTCACGCAGTGCACCTGTCTGCAGATTTCTCCTCGCCGCTGCCAAGCGTTTCGAGGAACCTCGTTTATGTGGCAATCCCGAGCCAAGGTTAGCTAGAGCTTTTGGTTACCACGACCAGGAGCCATCCCACTTTGGCTCTACACGCGAAAGCCAGCGCAAGCGGAAGCCGGCGATGTGCGATCATTTTGGGGTCAAGTGTCGGAGTGCCGGCAGGTCTTTGACTTGAGCAAAACTGACAACGAGTTTCCGAACCTTGAGGCATCCGTGGCGGAGGTGCGACGCCTGCGTGCCGAAAATGGTCAGCTGCGCGGCCTTTTGATCGAGCACGGTATACGAATTCCTGAGCCTCGCCCCATCAGCCGGAGTCCTCAGATCATAAGCACAGCGCCGGACGTTCGCAGATCCGCAATGGGTACAGCGCAACAGCGGATAGAGCTGTTTCGCAGTCTCTTCCGTGGACGTGACGATGTGTATGCCATTCGCTGGGAGAGCGCCGACGGGCGATCCGGATACATGCCGAGGGCAGATCGCGATTGGAAATCGTATCTGCGGGCCAAAGACAAGGACCGCAAGAAGGTTGATCGCCAGACTAGAAAGTTCAGGCCACTAACGCAAGACGTTGTACGAGGCCATCTTGTCGGAGATCATACGGTCGGAATCTATCCGCTTTTGCCGGACGAGACTTGCTGGCTCCTGGCGGTTGATTTCGATAAGAAGACCTGGCAGAAGGACGCCGCTGCGTTCCTTGTGGCTTGTCGTGAGATGAATGTGCCAGCGGTTTTGGAACGTTCTCGTTCAGGGAACGGCGGCCATGTTTGGATATTCTTCAATCGAGCGATTCCCGCGACCATTGCGCGAAAACTAGGATGCGCAATTCTCACTCGAACCATGGAGTTCCGGCACCAACTGGGTCTGGAGTCCTACGACCGATTCTTTCCTAATCAGGACACGATGCCTAAGGGAGGTCTTGGCAACCTGATCGCTCTACCTCTGCAAAAGATTCCGCGCGCGGAAGGAAACAGTGTCTTTGTTGATTCAGAATTCCATCCGTACCCAGACCAGTGGGCATTTCTGGGGAGCGTGGAAAGAATGTCAGCGGACGCTGTCGAGGCAGTCGTGCGGGAGGCTCAAAAACGAGGAGATCTCATCGGTGTCGGGATCAGCATTATGGACGACGCCGAGCAATATCCCTGGGCGCTGCCGCCGTCACAAAAGAGAATAGACCGCCCAATACCAGGACCGTTTCCACTCGCGGTTCAAATCGTTCGCGCAAACCTTCTGTATATCGAGAAGAGTGGGCTGCCTTCGGCGATGCTGAACCGTCTGCTTCGTTTGGCCGCATTTCAGAATCCTGAATTTTACAAGGCCCAAGCAATGCGGCTTCCCACATTCAACAAGCCGCGAGTAATTGCGTGCGGCGAGGACCTCGCCAACCACATTGCTTTGCCGCGTGGGTGTCTGGCCGAGGTAATCGAACTGTTTGAAGCGCATCGCATCAAGCCAGACATCCGTGACGAGCGGTGCGCGGGACATGCAATTGACGTGGAGTTCTGCGGCCAATTGCGCCCGTCGCAGGAGGACGCTGTTTCCATGATTGCTGAACACGACGAGGGGATCCTCTGCGCTCCTACTGCTTTTGGCAAGACCGCAGTGGCCGCATGGCTGATCGCGGCGCGAAGGGTGAATACTCTCGTACTGGTTCACCGCCAACAATTGTTAGATCAGTGGCACGCGAGATTGGCGATGTTCCTCAATCTTACGGACAAATCAATCGGCCAGATTGGAGGCGGGAAAAGCGAACGCAGTGGCACCCTGGATATCGCCATCATCCAAAGCACCCACGGCAGAGAGGGAGTCAAAGACTTCGTCGCCGAGTACGGGCAAGTCATTGTTGATGAGTGCCACCATCTGTCGGCATTCACTTTTGAGCAGGTGATGAAGCAAGTAAAGGCGAGGTACGTCCTCGGCCTGACGGCAACGCCTGAGCGCAAAGATGGACACCACCCGATCATCTACATGCAGTGCGGTCCGATACGACATAAGCTCAGCGCACGTTCGATGACCGCAGTCACTCCGTTCGAACATGAAGTGGTTCCTCGGTTGACTGAGTTTTGCATGCCGCCCGAGCGGATCGATACAACGATTCAGGAGGTGTACGCTGCACTTGCAGATGACCGTGCTCGCAATGAAATGATCCTTGACGATCTGCTGCGCGCAGTCGGTGACCGGCGCTCACCGCTGCTTCTCACCGGCAGGACCAATCACTTGAAGTACTTTGAGACGGCGCTCTCTGGCAAAGTGAGTAACGTGTTTGTGCTAAAAGGCGGCATGGGCAAGAAACAGCGCCGCACGATTGCGGAGGCGATTGCGGCTGTTCCGGAGAGCGAGTCAAGAGTCATCCTAGCAACTGGCAGTTACATTGGCGAGGGCTTTGATGATGCTCGTCTAGACACCTTGTTCTTGGCGATGCCGATTTCCTGGAAGGGAACGTTGCAACAGTATGTTGGGCGTCTCCATCGGCTTCACGACGCTAAGCGTGTCGTTCGCGTCTACGACTATGTCGATTCTCAGGTGCTGATGCTGGCGCGAATGTACGCCCGGCGACTACATGGCTACGGTGCCATCGGCTATCGAATTGGCGCTGCAGTCGCCAAAATGAGCCCCGGTACTGTCCATCGTTACATTCCGGATCAGACGAGTCTATAATCCGAAATAGACGGGACATTAATCCGAATCAGACGGAGCCTTCACCCGGCATGGACGATACCGATCACGCGCTCTTTCCTCGCTTTTCCGCCGAACTGGTGGCCACCGCGCTCAAGGATACGCCGGTCGTGATGGTTACCGGGCCGCGCCAGTGCGGCAAGACCACGCTGGTCCGCGATTTAGTCGGGGGCAAACGCGAATTCATCACCATGGATGACGACACAGTGTTGGCTGCGGCACGCAGCGATCCCACTGGGTTGGTGCGCGCTCTTGATCGAACGACCATTGACGAAGTACAGCGAGTGCCCGACCTTCTCCGGGCCATCAAGAAGTCAGTGGATGAAGATCGCCGCGCCGGTCGGTTCTTACTGACAGGTTCAGCCAATATTCTTACTCTGCCCCAAGTCTCGGAGAGTTTAGCTGGCCGCATGGAGATCGTGAGCCTTCTGCCCCTCTCGCGAGCTGAAATCCGAGGCAAGAAGCCTGGGTTCCTCAAAGCGGCGTTCGATAGCAAACTTGGCAAACCTGGGGAACCAGTGATCGGCAAAGACCTAGTACAAGCCGTGCTGACTGGCGGCTACCCCGAAATGCTGCGACGCGAAGATCCAAAGCGACGCCAGACATGGGCACGTGATTATGTAAGAGCCATCGTGCAGCGGGATGTACGCGAGGTTGCCGACGTGGAAAAACTCGACCAAATGCCGCGTCTGCTACAGGTTCTTGCACACCATTCTGGCCAGCTCACCAATTTCACGCAGATAGGCGGCCAAGTTGGGTTTGACGACAAAACCACAAGGAAATACGTGGCCATCCTAGAGCAGTTGTTTCTCGTTCGTCGGGTGGAACCGTGGTTTCGGAACCAGTTGAAGCGTTTGGTAAAGACGCCCAAGCTGCATTTCCTCGACTCCGGCCTGCTGGGCGCACTCTTAGGAGCTAGCGCAGAGCAGGTAGCGAAAGACCGTTCGATCTTCGGACCATTGCTGGAAACGTTTGTTTTTTCTGAAGTGTTGAAACAGGCGTCTTGGTTTGGCGAGAGCTGTGCTTTATTCCACTACCGGGACAAAGATCAGGACGAGGTTGACCTTGTGATTGAAACGGGAAGTGGCGCATTAGTCGGCATCGAAGTCAAGGCGAGCGCTACCGTGAATGCTGGCGACTTCAAGGGACTCCGAAAGTTGGCGGAGGCCTGCGGCGACAACTTCAAGCTGGGAGTGGTTCTCTACGATGGCGGAAGGCCGGTCCCCTTCGGCGACCGTCTTGTTGCTGCGCCAATATCTTGCTTGTGGGCGTGACTCGAATTCTCGCGGTCTTCGGGGCGCAGTGGATGAAAGTGTGTAAGCGTCCGGTTGTGACCATCTAGACAATTAGACAGCAGGAAGTCATTCTGCAGAAGTGGACATGTCAGATAGGAATCCACTTGGAGCGGAGATTTCGCATCCAAGGAGAGAGAGCGCCCGGAAAGCGCTCCATTCGAGAATGCAGAGAGTTCCGGTAGAGTCCAGCAGTATCGCCAGCATCGGCTACGCTGCCCAGGAACGCATGCTGGAACTGGAGTTTCGCCAATCGGGCGATGTCTATCAATACTTTGACGTGCCCGCCGAGGAATACACCGCATTCCTCGCCGCCGACTCCAAAGGCACCTACGTGAATCAGCAGCTCAAACCTCGGGGATATCGCTACCAGCGGCTCCCGTTCTCATCGAAATGTGTAACTGATGTGTAAGCCTCGCCGACTTAGTACGTGTCCATAAACCCACGGATTTAAATGTGATAGATTTTCATTTCGTGACCATATATGGCGCGAAATCCGCTGCGTCTGCTCCAGAGGTGCATCTCATGCGGGGAGATGGCACCGGCTAGCCGCTTATTCTGTGGGCTTTTTGGGTTGGTGCCGGGAGGGGGAGTCGAACCCCCAAGACCCGAAGGTCGGCGGATTTTGAGTCCGCTGCGTCTGCCAGTTCCGCCATCCCGGCTCGGATTTGTCAAGTTGTTTATTTACTGCACGTTACAATCTTTTTTGGTGCGCTGTTCTTGCACTTCTTTTTGGGCAAACTCTGGTCGATTGTGCCCAATCTGTGCCCTAAGTGCTTCAACTCGTTCGATGGCGTCCACCATGTCGCTCTCTGCAACAATAGCATAACGATCAAAAACGGAGCGAGTTTTCCATCCACCCATCTTCATAATCACGCCCTCTGCCACGCCGCTTGCACGGGCGTTACGAGCAGCACTTCGACGCAGGTCATGGAAGATCAGACCGACGTATTTCAGGTCCTTGACATTCCATTCGACAGAGCACTTCGAGCAGCGCCCATTACTATCGACTGCCTTACTGCACCGTGGGCAGATCATTTTTCCTAGATCAGCAGTACAACATACCTTTGCCCATGCGGTACGGAAGTCCTGAATCGGACTCCCATCCTCTCGTGTAAATACACGTTCATCCGCTTGCTTGCCCTGACAGCAGGCTGCTAAGAGTTTCGCAAGAACTGATCCCGGCTTGAATCTCACCACCCGACCGTCATCATTCTTGGTAGTGCCGGGGTCAAGTAAAATTCGGCTGCTGCCCAGATCAACTTGGCGAACCGTCAGCTTCTTGACCTCGGACACGCGCCAACCGAATGTATACCCGACCTCAAGCATGGCTCGCAGCCACAGCCCGACAGCAGCGCAAGCATCGGCGAGCTTCGCATACTGCTCAATCGTGACAAATCCCTTTCTGACGTTGTTCTCTTTACAGTCTAGATATCGGAGGCACGCGATAAACCTTGGGTGGGGCAGCCTTCACGCCTAACGAAAACATACGCTTCAATGCGGCTAACTCACGGTTAACCGTCCCATTACTCGCACTCTCTTTTTGGCGTTGCTCGATGTAGGCTTTTATCGTGTCAGTTCCAACGTATGCCGCTCTAAGGTGACCAAACCAGCTTTGCAGATGCAGTCTCCATCGTGCTTCTGCGTCGCTAAGCGACTTGAGACCATTTATCCGGTAGTCCTGAAGAAAATCCTCGGCTAACTCGGAGACCCTGATTTTTTCCATTCCAAGGCGAAACGGCTCACCAGTCGCAACCGCTCTTAGTCTGGTCTGAAGCAGTCGATTCGCCCGCGTCTTTGACGTGCTCTCACTGGATTCGCGGATCGGTCTTCCACCCTTGTAATACTTGATCCACCAAACGCCGCCTCGCGGATAAATGCTCCCCGTTCCCCGCTCTCGTCTCATTGCATAACTTCCTTGTTGGATTCGATCCAGCGATCAAGGTCGCGAACATCAAACAGCATCAGAGTATTTTCACCGTCCTGCACGAAAGGGAGACTGCCATTCCACGCAAGTTGGCGCACCTTAGACTTGCTCATTCCAAGATAGTAGGCCGCTTCACTCACCCTGTACAGACGGCGCGGCACACCGACGAATTGCTTCGACTTGTCCCCGTCTGCCATTATGCCTCCTCCTCCTGCAAGATCGGAACGGTCACACTTCGGGCACAGGTCGGGCACAGAGACACGTCGGAGTTAGGAATAAAGCGCATCGCGACACGGCGCAACGGATTAAACGTCCGCCGATTCTTGTGAATCGTGATCGCTGCCGTCAGATGCCACTGCTGGAGCGACAGTCCGCACTGGACGGAGACAGGTGGGATTGGGATCGAAGCATCACACGGCTCTGGGGTCCGTGGCGCGTCTATTTCCAGCCCAGCGCTGGGTGTCGAGAGTCTTTGCTGTTCTTCGCTCTTCAATCAATACCATCTCTTCCTCGTCTCGCCGATCTTGCGGATGCCAGACATGTGGGTGATACTTCCGTTACTCTGCTGCCGGGGGTTGTGACCCGACCTCCGCATTAAACGGGCTTGCGCTCGTCCACTCTGCTTTGCTTCGGTTGGTGCGTTCTCGCGTATTTCATTTTTCCTCCAAACAAAAAGACGCGGCTCCTTAGAAGTGATGTGGGTGAGTCCCACGTACTTTCTCTAAGGAGCCGCGCCGGATTTCTTGCTTACCGTTGGCTCAGGTCTCCGATTGGACTTGACGGAGCACGCGCATCAGTTCGCGTCCACACTACTATGATGCCAAGTTCAACCGAGATGATTCAGGCGAACACCGCACGGGGCGCGTTTAGGCGGGGCAGCTTATTTGAGGCTTTTCGACGCGCTGTAATTTCCTGCTTGCACGCGAGGAATGGCGAGAAGATTAACTACTAACAAGTTTTGTCACTTTGAGCCTGAAGGTGAAGCGGTGCCACAGAGGAACGGGCAGCAGACACATGCGCAGACGCCAGCCATTCGAGGACGACGAAGCCTAGTCGTTCTCCCACCAACCGAGCACCTCGGTGATCCAGTGGCCGTGATGGCTGCCGAACTTCAGCCTGTTGCTCGGCGCATGACCACTTGATCTGAATCCCGGACTGCAAAAACCAGACCAGCATGTGCGTTGCTGGATGCGGCGGCGTCCCTTTGTACTGGCAGTGGGGTTTTTCCATAACGTGACAGCAGGCGGCGATGCCGAGCATCGTGCAGGTTGACGGTTCCCCATTCGCCCGCTACTAACGATCCCATAGTCCACAGACCAAGCCCAACTAACAAGGCAACGAAAGCCGCAACTCGCCAGTGAAGCCAAGCTTTCCGGCTATCGGATGGCTTAACTGATGGGCGAGAAATACAACAGGCGCACTGACCGATACGCAATCCTCCACAGGGTCGCTAACGA
>JBAUVJ010000556.1:0-3737 GCA_049583165.1 Candidatus Sulfotelmatobacter sp.
CCCACGATGTAACCATTGCGTTGAACGGCACGACGCTGGGCGATCTCACCTTCACTGGTCAAGCCCAGGGCAAATTCACCATCGAAGTTCCCCCTGGCGTTTTGCAAAACGCCGCGAACACCGTCACCTTGACCGCGCAAAACGGAGAGTACGATCTCAGCTTGGTGCAGTCGATCCAGATTACCTATCCTCACACCTTCCAGGCCGATTCCGATATCCTGACCTTCACCGGCCAGCCCGGAGAAGAAGTCAAAATTACTGGCTTCACTCAGCCCGGAGTGACCGTCGTCGACATTACGAATCCTGATCAGCCGGTTCAGCTTGCCGCTCAGGTCGCGCCGGACGCCGCGTCGAAGACAACCAGCTACTCAGCGGCAGTGCAAGTGCCGTGGTCCACCACGAATCCCGCAGCCCCGGCGTTGCACACTCTGTTGGCGCTGGCCAATTACCGGATCACTTCAGTGTTTGAGATTGTTAAGAATCATCCAACCACCTGGCACAGCGCACAACCGGGCATTGAAATTGTGATGATTTCTCCGCGGCCCTTCGCGAGCGCTCTGAAGCCCTTGCTCCTCGCGCATCAAGCGCAACAAAAAACGTCCGCAGTGGTTTGGATTGACGATCTCTACGACGAGTTCAACTTCGGCGAACACAGCCCCGTGGCTATCCGCAGCTTTTTACAGACCGCGGTCAAAGCTTGGCACACGGCGCCTCGATATCTTTTGCTGAACGGCCGAGCCTCGCTCGATCCCCGCAACTATCTTGGCTTCGGGGACCTGGACTTTGTCCCCACGGAAATAATCGCAACCACCGGTCTCATGACGGCTTCAGATGACTGGTTCTCTGACTTCAACAATACTGGCCTGCCAACCATCGCCACCGGTCGTCTGCCCGTAAGCACCGCGGCGGAAGCCGCACTTCTCGCCGGTCGCATCGCGACCTACGAAGGCCAATCCACCAACGGTCCCTGGACTGCTCAAGCCCTGATGGTCGCCGACGTAAACGATACTGAGAACTTTACCAAAGACAGTCAGATTGCCCAGGCCCAGCTGCCATCCGCGCTTAAAGCTACGGATGTCTTCACTACGACCATGGGCGCGGCGGACGCGCGTCAGTCAATCCTCGACGCCATCAATTCAGGACAACTACTGGTGAACTACGCCGGCCATGGTTCCGAAGACGAGTGGTCCGGCGATGACATCTTCGACAGCACCGCCGCCAGCTCTCTTGCAAACGGAAATGCCTTGCCCGTCTTCCTCATCATGGATTGCCTCAATGGATTCTTCCAGGATGTTTACGAAGAACCATTGTCGGTTGCCCTGATGCTGGCCCCGAACGGAGGCGCCGTTGCAGTGCTCTCCTCGAGCGGTCTGAATCAGGCCGCGCCCCAGACCATTCTCGATAAACTGATCGTGAAAGACGCGCTGAGCTCGCCGCCACCGGCGTTGGGTGACGCGATTCTCAAAGCCAAGGCGGGCATCAGCAATCTCGCCGTGCGCAAGACCTACAATCTGTTTGGCGATCCCGCCATGCAGATCAAAGTTCCGAAAGCCGCTCCTTCGAACTAACCATTTCGTCCTACGCCCGCGCCATGTCCGGAACCACTGCCGCTCGCCGCAGTGGCTCGGCGATGGCCCTCATCACCTTTTCGAATCCGGCAAAGTCGAGAGACTGCGCTCCATCCGACAACGCCCGCTCCGGGCAGGGATGCACTTCAATGATCAATCCATCGGCTCCCACCGCAACGGCCGCGCGCGATACCGCGGCAATCAGGCTCTGTTTTCCCGTTCCATGCGAAGGATCGGCGATCACCGGCAGATGAGAAAGATCGCGCGCCAGCGCTACCGCAGCCAGATCGAAAGTATTGCGCATCTCCGTCTCGAAAGTTTTTATGCCGCGCTCGCACAGTACGACTTCGCTGTTTCCTCCGGAAAGCAAATATTCCGCGGCCAGTAACCATTCCTTCACCGTGGCCGATGGCCCCCGCTTCAACAGCACCGGTTTCTTCACCGTGGCCAGCCGACGCAACAGCGCGAAGTTCTGCATATTGCGCGCTCCCACTTGCAGCATGTCAACATGTTCGCAGATCACATCCACATCTTCCGTGCTCATCACCTCCGTGACCACCGGCAATCCGCATTGCTCGCGCGCCTCCCGCAGAATTTTGAGTGCCTCCAGTCCCAATCCCTGGAAGTCATAAGGCGAAGTCCGCGGTTTATACGCCCCGCCGCGCAGCATGGTCGCACCCGCGCGCTTTACCGCGTGCGCTGTGTCCAGCAACTGTTCGCGGGATTCCACCGAGCACGGTCCGGCCATGATCACCACTCCTGGGCCGCCAATCGCCGCTCCTCCCACGTTCACCACTGTCCGCTCCGGCTTCACCTGACGGCTCACCAGCTTGAACGGTTGTGCAATAGCGACCACGTTCTCTACGCCCGGAGCCACCAGCAGCGCCTCGATTTCATGGCGTCGTCCGTTTCCCACTGCGGCCACGATGGTGCGCTCCACTCCACGCGTAACGTGAGGTTGATAACCCGCTTCACGAATGCGCTCGATCACGTGCTCAATCTCTTGCTGACTCGCTTTCTCTGACATGTTGACGATCATCGCGGCCTCCTGAGTCTGTACTGCAAAGTGTGCGCTGCAAAAGCAAAGGCCGCGATCTTGAATCGCGGCCTTTGGCTGAACTTGCTTGAATCTTAGTCGATCATGGTTGCTTTGATCTCCCCGCAAGTCCCGCCGCAGCCGCTACTCCGGTAGTAGCGAAACTGCCCGGTAAATGAGGTAAATCGTGTCATAAACAAACACCTGCGTCCTACTGTCCTGTATTGCTCGATGCGGCTTCGCAACCCGTTCCTGCTTATTGAATCGAGCTGGCCGTGTTAGAAAACACGTTATTGGCGTTGGATCCGATCAGGCGGATCGTCCCCACCACCAGAACCAGGATCACTGCGAGCATGACCGCGTATTCGGCGATATCCTGACCCGACTCTTCCATCCACAATCTGCGAATAAATTTCGACATATATTCCCTCCGCTCCGCAAGTCTGTCCCACACGAGGGAAAGAACGGAAACTAGTGGACCCATGATGCCGTAGCGCGCGGCACTTGTCAAACACTCATATGGATAATTTCCACAAGAACTGCTTTTTTTGTTAAGGAAGCTCGTGCAGCGCCGAAAGTGGCTCGGATGAAGGGGTTCCGGGGCGCGGGTTCTGCACCAGCTCACGCGCGGAATCCTGTGCAAACCTCAGCAGGCGATCGGGGAATATTCCAAGATAGAGAGTTACGGCTACGCAGCAAACCAGCCCGGCACGCAGTGCAAAAGGAACGGGCGCAATCGGGACTTCCTTCCGCACCTCGCGCATGTACATCACCACGATGATCCGCAAATAATAATAAGCTCCCACGCCGCTATTCACCACGCCGACAATCGTCAGCCAGATAAGATTGGTCTTAACCGCCGCGCTGAACACGTAAAACTTCGCGAAAAATCCGCCCGTCATCGGGATGCCGATCAGCGACAAAAGAAAAATGGTAAGCGTCGCCGCCAAAAGTGGAGAACTCCGTCCCAGTCCCTCATAATCCTCCAGCGTCACATAACGTTCGCCGGCATTGGCGAAATGGCTGACTACGGCAAACGCGCCTACGTTCGTCGCAGCGTACGCCGCCAGGTAGAACATGGCTGCGGAAATGCCAAGTACCGGCGCGGCCGCAAATGCAACCAGCAGATATCC
>JBAUVJ010000557.1:0-5662 GCA_049583165.1 Candidatus Sulfotelmatobacter sp.
ATCGACAAGAAAAAGGCGCAGGAGATGGCCAGCAAAGCCCTCAGCGGCGGCGGCTTTTCGCTGGAGGATTTTCGCGATCAGTTGCGGCAAGTGAAGAAGATGGGGTCGATCAAAAACCTGATGGGCATGATGCCCTCGATCGGGCCATTTTCCGGATTGCAAAAAGCCGCCGACAAGGTGGACGAAAAACAAATCAACCGCGTCGAAGCCATCATCAACTCGATGACCTCGCACGAGCGCAATCATCATGAGGTGATCAACGGCAGCCGCCGCAAGCGCATCGCCCGCGGCTCCGGCACAACTGTGCAGGAAGTAAATAACCTGCTGCGGCAATACGCGCAAATGAAAAAAATGTTCAAGCAGATGGGCAAGCCCAGCTTCGCGCGGCGGCTTGCGGGGATGAAGATGCCGGGGATGTAGGATCTCTGGAACGAGGAGTCTGTGGGAGGATTCTTTCTCGACATTTGGGTCGAATATTTGGTCCGGTTTATGATTCGATTCATCCGCGCCTGCCACGCCAGAGCATGGCCCAACGAGGAGGCCGAGGTTACGTCAACCAACTGTCGTCCGAGCGGGTTCGGCTGCGCAGTGGCGGAAATAACTTACCGATATCGATTTCAAGAAGAGATTTACGCCGACACGAGCACTAAGCCCTTCATCATGACTGCTTCAGCGGAAAACTTCGTTGCACATTACGCTGTTGGCAGTAAGTTGATAATACGAGTAAATCCGAGCAACCCCGAGACTTCAGCGATGGACGCTGATCAATGGTCGCTCCCAGAAAAGAAAGTTTCCTAGTTCATGAAATGGCGTGCCCTCGAAGAATCGACCGCTGGCATTGACGCCCGCCCATTGCGCGAAATTTTTGCCGAGCGCAAAGAACTCATCGCCAAGTACGTTCCGGCTGAGACGCAGGCGGTTCATGTCCGGGCGGTCGCGGAGCTAAAGCGACAATGCCTAGCCGCGAATATTCTTCCTGTCGGCGAGAAGATGCCAACCTTCCAACTTTCAGATCACGACGGCAAGAGCGTCTCTTCCGCCAGTTTGCTCGCGAGGGGACGTCTCGTGCTCTGTTTCATCCGCGGGCGGTGGTGCCCGTTCTGTGTTGGACAGATGGAGGCGATGAATCTCTTGCTGCCAGAGATTGAGCGGGCTGGCGGTTCGCTCATGGCGGTTTCTCCGCAGACCGTGAAGCAATCGTTCTTCATGCACGACCAGCACAAGCTGCGCTTCGCGTTGCTCTCGGATGCTGGGAACACAGTAGCGCGGCAGTTCGGTCTGACCTATCGCATGCCCGAGGAGCAAAAGGCAGTCTATCAACGTGCATTTGTGAACCTGCCTTTGGTTAACGGTGATGATAGTTGGGAATTGCCGATTCCGGCGACGTACATCGTCGATCGCGATGGCAGGGTGGTCTATGCTTTCGCGAACGAAGATTATACGGAGCGACCGGAGCCAGCAGAGATTCTCAGCCTCGTTCAGAAGTAGGTCCGTCCCCCACCTTAAGAACGCGGGCGGGGGCGCCCGCGCTGCGCGCCCTACTCTTTCGGTACACTGAACTCCATGAACTATATCTACGGCATCAATGCGGTCTCTGAGGCGCTTAAGGCCCGCGGGCGGGCTTTTCAGTGGCTCGGCATGGCGAAGGAGCGGCATGACATTCGCCTGCAACGGATGATCGAAGAATGCCGGAAACTTGGCGTGCCCGTAAAATTTCTATCGCGGGTGGAGCTCGACCGGATGGCGGGCAACGCGGCGCACCAGGGAGTGGTGGCTGTCACGTCGGCCAAGCAGTATAGCGATCTTGACGATGTGGTTGGCGCGAAACGCGGACGATATTCGCTTGTCATCGTGCTCGATGGGGTCGAGGATCCGCATAATTTGGGTGCGGTCTTGCGCACGGCCGATGCTGCCGGCGCCGACGGCGTGGTCATTCCGGAGCGCCGCGCCACCGCCGTTACCGGGACGGTGACCAAAGCATCCGCTGGCGCCAGTGAACATTTGCCGATCGCCAGAGTAACGAATATTGCGCGAACGATAGAAGATTTGAAAGAGCGAAATATCTGGACCGTCGGCCTGGATGAGCGCGGCAAGCAGACCTATGACGCCCTCGACTACAACATGGACTGCGCGCTGGTTCTGGGCGCGGAGGGCAAGGGATTGCACGACCTGGTGAAAAAGAAGTGTGACTTCCTGGTGTCGATTCCGATGCTGGGAAAAGTTCCTTCGCTGAATGTATCGGTGGCAGGAGCGGTGGTGATGTACGAAATTGTGCGGCAGAGGCGCGCGCATGAGAAGGCTTCCGGTGCGGAATGAAGTCGCGCTTTAAGACCCCATGTTTTGTTCTCTGTGTACTCTGTGCCTCTGTGGCGAATTGTTTTGCTCTGGATCGCGAAGCATTTACTTTCACCCGCTATGATCTGAATGTCCGCGTTGAGCCCGAGCAGCAGAGGTTGGGCGTTCGAGGCAAGATCACTCTCAGAAACGATTCCTCCACGCCGCAGAAAATCGCCGTACTACAGATTTCCTCTTCGCTGGACTGGCGCTCCATCAAGGCAGGCGACAAGCCGCTTCAGTTTGTGGCGCAGGCCTACACTTCTGACATCGATCACACCGGGGCACTTTCCGAGGCCGTCGTAACCCTGCCGGAGTCGGTCGCACCCAAAGGCAAAATCGAGCTAGAGATCGCTTACGAAGGCGTGATTGTGCTGGATGCGACGCGGCTCACGCGGATTGGCGCACCGGAAGAAGCGGCAACGAGCTCTGACTGGGACGAGATCAGCGCGAAATTCACCGCCGTGCGCGGGGCAGGATATGTGGCCTGGTATCCGATTGCGACCGAGGCGGCTGACCTTTCAGAAAGTGAAAATCTTTTCGAAGTTCTCGGCAGATGGAAGGCGCGGGAAGCCGCGTCCACTATGATCTTTGGTTTTGCACCACAAAACCTCGTAGAAGATGCCGTGGCGCCCGTCACTCTCTGTGGCGGAGATGAACTGCACGTCGCTACGCCGGAAGGAAGCTCTAAGTTCTCCTCGTCCAAGTGCTCGTATCAGCCGCTTGGTCTTTCAATCCCAGTGTTTGTTGTAGCCAATTATGGAGTTGTGGATCGATCTGCAATAGCAGTCTACAATTTGCCCGAGCATGCAGTTGCGGCTGAAGCCTTTGCAGATGCGGCCGAGAAGACCAGCGGATTGATTACGGATTGGTTTGGAGCCATCCACAGAAAAGCTGAAACTGCCGATCTGGTTGATCCAACTGCGGCGGCTTTTGAGAGCGGTTCGCTATTGCTCACTCCGCTGGCAAATGCGGACCCCAAGCTGATGGGATTGATCGCCGCACACCAACTCACTCACGCGGCGTTTTCCTCGCCACGGCCATGGATCAACGAAGGCGTGGCTCACTTCGCTCAGGCGCTGTACCTCGAGCATCAAAGCGGACGCCAGGCTGCGCTCGACTACTTGGCCGTGCATCGCGCAGCACTGACCGCGGCTGAGAATGAAAAAGCGAAGCAGACAACACCGCCGCGATCGGAAGATGAAGTGAACCGGTCTTCATCTTTAGTGAACACCGCCGACGAGGAACTTTACCGCAGCAAAGCGATGTGCGTGTGGTGGATGCTGCGTGACATGATCGGCGATGCAGCATTGAAGAAGGCGCTTGCCTCCTACCGTCCCGAGGATGACAAAGAACCTTCCTACATGCCGCGGTTGATCCAGGCGCAGACGCAGCGCGATCTGGAGTGGTTCTTTGACGACTGGGTGTACCGCGACCGCGGGCTTCCCGATTTCAAAATCGAATCTGTTTTTCCGCGCAAGACCATGAACGATGAATATCTGGTCACAGTAACGGTGGAGAATCGGGGACGGGCGGGCGCGGAGGTTCCAATCATAGTCAAATTCGCCGGAGGAGAAATGACGAAGAGGTTGGAGGTGCGCGGCGGCAGCAAGGGCGTGGTTCGAGTGGATATTTCGAAGCCGCCGGATGAGGTTGTGGTCAATGACGGCAGCGTGCCCGAGAGCGAGATGAAAAATAATGTGTTCAAAGTCGAAGCAGGGGAAGTGACTGCCGATCCTGCGCAGAAGCCTTGAGTTACTGAGAGCAAATTGGCTTCGCTCGCTATGACAATTATTTTGGGATCAGGAATGCATTTTTGTAAAACTTGCCAATGCGGCCAGCTTTGCGGCGGCCGCGCCGGAATCGATTGATTGCATGGCAAGGGCCACAGCATCGCGCAGATGATCGGCACGCCCCGCGGCTACCAGCGCGGCCGAGGCATTCAATAAAACCACATCGCGGCGCGCGGATCTCTTTCCGTTCAAAACTTCTCGCACGATGATTGCGTTTTCCATCGCATCTCCGCCAGAAATGTCGGCGAGTGTGGCACGCTTCATTCCGAATTCTTCGGGATCGACTTCGTATGTGCGCACCGTTCCATCGCGAGCTTCGGCAATGCGCGTGGGGCCGGTGATGGTGATTTCGTCGAGGCCATCGAGGCCGTGCACCACGAGCGCGCGATGCAGACCTAGCATGCTGAGAGCTTCGGCGAGCTTTTCAACCATCTCCAGCGCATATACGCCCACGACTTGCCCAGAAGCACGCGCAGGATTGGTAAGCGGGCCGAGCAGGTTGAACATGGTGCGCAGGCGCAGTTCCCGACGAACTTTTTGCACCTGCTTCATGGAAGAGTGCAGATCGGGCGCGTACAGAAAACAAATTCCGACTTCGCGCAGGCACCGCGCGGCGCGATCCGGAGATAACTGGATGTTCACGCCGAGGGCTTCCATCACGTCGGCCGAGCCGCACTTCGAGCTGATACTGCGATTGCCGTGCTTGGCGACACGCACCCCCGCTCCCGCCGTTACGAATGCCGCAGCGGTCGAAATGTTGAAGGTTCCGCAGGCATCGCCGCCAGTGCCGCTGGTGTCAACTAGTGAAGACTCGACCAGCGAGGATTCGGACAGCGCGTCGCGGCCTGTGCCGCTCAAGGCGAGCACACTGGATTGCGAATCCGACTTGGCAGTCGAAATAGGCAAGGGCGTCGCTGCGGCGCGGATCGCTTCCGCGAAGCCGACGATCTCCTCGACCGTCTCGGTCTTCATCCGCAAAGCCATTAGCAGCGCCGCAATCTGCGCGTCGGTACAATTTCCGGCAAGCACTTCCGCCATCATCTGCCGCGCTTCGGCGCGCGAGAGCGACTGGCCTTGATGGGCAATGCGATGGAGAGCGTCCAGGATCATTCCACCGAGAATTGTAAGGGATAACTTCAATTCGCAATCGAAGTGCAGCTGGAGAGCCTCCGATCAGACCCAGGTTAGGAAAAGCAAGATGCTTGAAGAGTGCGCCGCTCAGCGGCTAAAGCCGAGCGCGCCTGGTGGGTTTGTAACGGCATGGCTTCAAGCCATGCCCCTTCAAAGTGATTTGGAAGCGGGATTAATCGGAGCTTCCCCAGGTGGTTACGGATGGGCGTTCAGCCTGGGGCGGAAGTGTTCACGCCACGCCTCCGGTAAGGCCGTTGTGGCGATCGCCTTCTGCAATAGATCTCGATTGTATCTGTCGCGGACGAAAAGCTGATTCATTTCGGCGATCGTGATGCCACCGCGGTCGCGCGAGATAAGTTCGATCGAGTCTCCATTTTCTACTTCGCCTTCTTGTTCCACCGAAA
>JBAUVJ010000558.1:0-2146 GCA_049583165.1 Candidatus Sulfotelmatobacter sp.
CAGTAAATTTGGATGCAGGAATTGGGGAATTTGTGCTGGAATCAGTGTAGCAGGGAGGTCACTTCACGGGGGCTAAAGCCCGTTGATTATCGACTCTTTACGCGGCGCTGAAGCTCCGCTCTTCCACGTCAGCCGAAGGGGTTGGACGACAGTCGCGGGCGAAGGCGCCCGCGTTACAAGAAATCAAGCCGACCCACTGTGCCGTGTGACGGGCCGAGAATGAACCGTCAGGTAGACGTTGGGAACCCTCCGAGACCCTTTAGGCATCTCCGCATGGCGGAGCGTTGCACACCGGATCCTAGTTCGAGTCGAGCTCCCGTTCATTCAGCATTGGTTCAAAAATCGGTTACCGCCATCACCAACCCCGCAGGTCGGCTTTCAAGATGGATGCTAGGCAAAAGCGAAGCGCTTGGCAAGTGGAAGAACGCAAAAAGTTGGCACGCCGCTTGCAACCAAAGTAATGCTTGGTTCACAAATGGGCTTGCCGGCACCACATTGGATTGGGATTGGAGAGTTGTTTCCTGAGGGAATGCGGTGCCGCAGAGCAGTGCTAAAACGGTGAGGGATACGGCCGCCGCAGTTTATCCCGCCTTGCGGTTGTCGTCGAGCACTTCATCCAGCGCATCTGCTAATAGATGGGCCCGCTTCAGATAATCGGTTGCTCCATTGTCCTGCCTGCGCTTTAAAAGATGGTACTCGTCGGCAATATTCAACGCCGCGAGCACAGCCAGGCGCACGGTGTCGATGGTATTCGTGGCCTCGGCGACGGCGCGCATCTTCGAATCCACATATTCCGCCAGCTTCAGGATGTATTCCGGATCGGAGCCGCGCAAATTGTAGGCCTGGTCAAAAATCTCCACACGCACGCTGCCGTTCTGCGCATCCTTCATTGTCGAATTTTTGGCTGCCGTCGCCATAAATCTCCCCACTCCCGAAGACTTGTGCCGTACTACTTATTTACAGTCCACCGCAAAGGGCATCTAGCTCGCCTCTGCGATGGTCTCGATCTGCTCCAACATCTTTTCCACCCGAGCGCGAATGTCTTCCCGTTCTTTTCGCAATTGCACTGCCTCGCGCCGCAGTGTGACCAACTGCTCCTCGCGCTCCTCAAGCTGCTGCCGTGCCCGTTGCGCATCCCGTTCCGCCGTAGCCTGGGCCTGCCGCGCCGCTTTGTACATCTCGATAGTGCGATAAATTTTCTCTTCCAGCGCCTGAAAATCGTCTGCCGGAACCTGATCTGCCACCTGCTCGACTGCATTCAACGCCATGATTGCACTCTTCCCCTGGAAAGATTTCAAACTTTCCGAAGTATACTCCACCGGTCCTGTGGATCGAACATGGCACAAGTGGGCATATTCGGCATGGTTGCAGTAGCTAGAGGCTGTGGGTAGGTTTTATAATCCCAGCATGAAAAATTTTGGATTGTCGCTCGTCACTCTCGCCGCCGTTCTGGTGATGACAGCTCTTCCCAGCGCGGCTAAAACCAAAGTCGAACTCAAAGACACGCAAGGCAAAGCTGTGGGCACCGTCATTTTGTCGGCGCAAGGATCAGGCGTCAGCCTTAAATTGCACCTTCACGACCTTCCGCCCGGCGAGCACGCCATCCACTTTCATCAGAATCCCAAGTGCGATGCTCCGGATTTCAAATCGGCCGGCACGCATTTCAATCCTGATGGGAAAAAGCATGGGCTGGAAAATCCCGAAGGGCACCATGCCGGCGACATGCAGAACTTCATCATTGACGTTAAGGGTAAAGCCGACACGACAGTGGAGGATAAAGATGTGACGCTCGGCGATGGCGCGCACTCGCTGTTCAGCAATGGCGGCACTGCAATCGTGATCCACGCGAAAGCGGATGACATGAAAACCGATCCTTCGGGAAATTCTGGCGATCGAATTGCGTGCGGGGTAGTTACAAAATAATTGCGAGTTTGCTCGCGCTCATTTCCGAGGCTGCAATTTCGTTAGTTTTTCCGCGGCTGCGTCCAGGGTTTCTAACTTCTTGCAGAAGGCGAACCGCACTTGCCGCGCTCCATCGCGCGCGTCGCGATAAAAACTCGAGCCTGGGACTGCTGCGACGCCGATGTCTTTAACTAAATATTTTGTGAACGAAACGTCGTCGTCGAATCCGAACGCGGAGATATCC
>JBAUVJ010000559.1:0-4351 GCA_049583165.1 Candidatus Sulfotelmatobacter sp.
ATCTTTACCGACATAGCCAACGGTGCCGTTAGAGCGGACGATGACTTTCTGATCTTCCTCGGAGATTTCCTGTGATTCCTCTGTGCCCCCTGTGGTTGAGCCCTTTCCCGCTCGGCGCATTACCCAGCAACCTTTATTCTTGCCTCCATTCTCGTAAGTCAGAACTCCCGCCTCTTTGAGCTTGGTAAAAGCCGCGTCCCAAAAATGCAGGTGCAGAATTTCGCTCTCGCGGGGCAGAAAGTCGTATTCGACGTCGAGGCGGTCCATGGTTTCGAGATGCCGCCGCAAGACGGCAGTCGAGATCAGCTCGGCGATGGCGGCTGTTTCGCTAGTGGCGTTCTCGATCTCGTGCAGCGTTTCGCGCCGTGCTTGCGCGTTTTGCTTGTCCTGCTCATACCATTGCGACACGCGGGCGTAGAGATCCCAACAGTAGTAATCGAAGCGGGGCTGGCTGGCGAGGGTTTCGATTTCCGCTCGCGACTTTTTTTCAATGTGGATGAAGCCAACGACTACGTCGGCAACCTGCACGCCAGTATTGTCGATGTAATTTTGAACATCGACTTCCCTGCCGGCGTAGCGCAGCAGTCTTACAAAAGTGTCGCCAAGAATGGCATTGCGCAAGTGTCCGATGTGAGCGGCCTTGTTCGGATTGATGCTCGTGTGCTCAACCAGAATTTTTCCTGAGGGAATATGAGCGGCAGGCTTTTTGTCGGTGGCTAGAGCTGCGGCCATCCAAGCGCGGTCGATCTTAACGTTCAGGTAGCCGGGCGGCGCGACCTGCATCTCCGCGATGCCCTCGATTGAACCAATTTCAGCGCGGATAGCTTCAGCAATCCGCAACGGGGCAGTACGCAGCGGCTTGGCAAACGGGAAAACTGGAATGGCAAAATCGCCAAGCTCGACTTTCGGAGGCTGCTCAAGCACAACCTTGGGCAGAATTGCGTCAGGATAGCGGTCGCGCAGGAACTCCGCGACGCGTTGGGCTAGACGATGTTCGAGATAACGATACAAGGAGTCCTCTAAAGATGTTGAAGAGCTAGTGATTTTAGCAGAGTGCGCGGCCAACGCTGGTTTGACGCGGGATGTTTGACGCGAGATGCGGCCTTCCCTATGATGAAAAATCAGTCTGATTTTTATGCGTATTGCCTACCTTGAGTGTTTTTCCGGTATAAGCGGCGACATGTTCCTGGGTGCGCTCATTGGTGCCGGAGTCCCGCGCAATACGCTGGAGCAGGCGGTTGCGGCACTCGAAGTTGGCGCGCGGCTGGAGATTTCGCGCGTAGTCCGCAGCGGGATTTCGGCAACCAAGGTCGATGTTTACGCAGACGGCCAGAAGGATTTGCCGCGCGAGGAGTACGGGAAGAAGCAAAGCTCAGATCATCACGAGCACGAACATCAGCATCCGCACGACCATGAGGCTTCACATACGCACGGGGTTGAGCACGCGAGTTCCTCGCTTCCGCACGGGCATTTACATTCGCATGAGCATTCGCACTCACAAGAACACGGCCGTGGCCTGACTGAGATTCGCAAGATCATTTCTGAGGCGACGATTTCGAACGGCGCAAAAAAAACGGCGATTGCAATCTTCGAGGCGCTGGGTGCGGCGGAAGCAAAGATTCATAACACTCCCGTCGAAACTATCCACTTTCACGAAGTCGGCGCAGTGGATGCCATGGTCGATATCGTGTGCGCAGCTGTGGGAGCCGAGGCACTGGGTGTCGACGAGATTATTTGTTCACCCTTGAACGTGGGCGGAGGGACTGTAAAGTGTGCACATGGAACCTTTCCAGTTCCCGCTCCGGCCACCGTGGAACTACTGAAAAACGCACCGGTATATTCGTCGGATATCCAGGCAGAACTGGTCACTCCAACAGGCGCGGCGATCGTTAAGACATTGGCATCGCGCTTCGCAGAGTTTCCCGCGATGAAGATTGAAAAATCGGGCTATGGCGCGGGAACGCGGGATTTTCCCGGGCATCCGAATGTTGTGCGTTTGACCATTGGCGAGTCTGCTTCGCTTGCTGTGGCAGAAAAGATCGCTTCAGAAACAGTCACGGTGTTGGAAGCGAATCTCGACGATCTAAATCCGCAGGTGTTTGGTTACGTGATGGACCGGCTCTTCGAAGAAGGCGCTCTGGATGTGTTTGGCGTGCCGGCGCAGATGAAAAAGAATCGTCCGGGAATGCTGATGACGATCCTGTGCAAGCCTCAGGACGCCAGCCGGCTGACGCAACTCATTTTTGCGGAGACGACCACTTTAGGCGTAAGACGCCGCGATGAAATGCGGCAAACTCTAGCTCGGCGCTGGGAAAGTGTAGCTACGCCGTGGGGCGCGGTGCGGATGAAAATCGCCAGCATGAATGGAGCAGTGACCAACTACGCTCCAGAATACGAAGATTGTAAGCGGATCGCTACGGAGCATCACGTGCCGTTGAAGCAGGTGATGCAGGAAGCTGCTCGTGTGTATCTTGGCAAGAGCGAAGAGCCTTAACGCAGAGAGCACAGAGGTGCAGGTGACAACGCTCTGTGATCTTCGTTAAGAAACAAACTATGAGCAAGAAGTTTTACATTACAACCCCCATTTACTACGTGAACGCGCGTCCGCACATCGGACATGCTTACACGACCATCGCCTGCGACACGATTGCCCGGCGGCAGCGATTGTTGGGTGCAGAGACATTCTTTCTCACCGGCTCCGATGAGCACGGACAGAAAATTGAGCGTGCCGCGCAGGCTGCGGGAAAAACTCCGCAACAGTATGCGGACGAAATTTCGGCGGAGTTCCGCCAGCTCTGGAAGCGGATGGGAATCTCGAACGACGATTTCATCCGCACCACGGAAGACCGGCATAAGAAGCGCGTGCAGGAACTCTTCCGCCGCATTCGTGACAACGGCTACATCTACAAGGGCACTTACACCGGCCAATATTGCGTATCGGACGAGCTTTACGTTGACGGCGCGCAACCCGGCGATCCCTGCCCCACCTGCGGGCGCATCACCGAAACCGTGCATGAAGAGAACTACTTCTTCAAGCTCTCCGCGTTTCAGGAGAAGCTGCTTGAGCTTTACAAGAATCCGGAGCTCATCCGTCCCGAAGCGCGGCGCAATGAAGTGATTTCTTTCGTGCGCTCGGGCCTGCGCGACTTATCGATCAGCCGTTCCACGTTTACCTGGGGCATTCCGGTTCCGGACGATCCCAAGCACGTAATTTACGTTTGGCTGGATGCGCTTGCGAACTACATCACCGCAATTGGCTACGGCTCTTCTCACGCCGGGGCGCAGGAGGCATTCAAGAAATTCTGGCCCGCCGATGTGCAGATGATTGGAAAAGAAATCGTGCGCTTTCATTGCGTGTATTGGCCAGCGTTTCTCATGGCTGCGGGACTGCCCGTGCCGAAGGCCATCGTGGCCCACGGGTGGCTTCTTTTTGAAGAGAGCAAGATGTCGAAGTCGCGCGGCAACATCGTCCGCACGGAAACCATTCTCGACGTGCTCGGTGCCGATGCGCTGCGCTATTTTCTGCTCCGCGAAGTCGTATTCGGACAGGATGGATCGTTTTCCTTCGACGCGCTAGTGCAGCGCTACAACTCCGACCTGGCGAATGGGCTGGGAAATCTGGCCAGCCGCACGCTGACCATGATCAACCGCTATTTCAAAGGCGAGGTACCTTATCCCTCGAATGCGGCGTCAAGAACCGCCGCGGATGATGCGATCGCCGAGACGGCACGCAAGACAATTCGCGAATTCGGAACGCTGTTTGATCAATTCCAATTTTCGCGCGCGCTGGAAAGTGCGTGGGCGCTGGTGGCCGCGGTGGATAAATACATTGTTGAAAACGAGCCGTGGGCGTTGGGCGAGAAACATGATGAAGATAGCCGCTCGCGTTTGGCGACGGTGCTTTATACGGCTGCGGAAGCGTTGCGTATTGCGACTGCATTGGCTTATCCCGTGATGCCCGATGCCACTGCAAAAATCTGGGTGCAGTTGGGCTTGGGCGACATCAAGAAGCTGGCTTTGAACGAATTGACTTGGGGACAACTGCCGTTAGCAACCAAACTGGGCGAGATACAACCGGTATTTCCACGAGCCGACAAGAGCGCGATCGAAAGGATGCAGAAGATGGAAGAGGAGCAAAGAGGAACGTCGGTGGCAGAAACTTCCGCTCCGGCCACGACCGCAAGCATTTCGCAACAGGTTCTTGTGGCGGCGGCACCGGCGGTGACAACTGAAAAAATTTCCATCGACGACTTTGCCAAGGTCGAATTACGCGTGGGCGTCGTGAAGGTTGCCGAAAGAGTCCCTAAAGCAGACAAACTTCTGCGGCTGGAGATTGATATCGGCACCGAAG
>JBAUVJ010000560.1:0-3627 GCA_049583165.1 Candidatus Sulfotelmatobacter sp.
GCCGTCAAACCACCGGATTCCGTGAGGCTTTAGCCGCTGGGGTGAGCTCTCATTCTCATCGCCGGAACTCTGAAATCACTTCGATACTTCCGACTAGGCTTTCGTTCAAACTCTCCAGATCCTCCGCGGGAATCCAGTATTCCTGATGCTCCGCGCTCCCGACTACGCGCACTTCATAGTTTTTCAGAAACTTGCGACGTACTCTGAATCGCAACACATACCCCGTGAAACCTGATCCCTCATCTTTCGTGTTCCAGTCGCGGGCAATCTGCGTCGCGTAGGTCTCATTCAGCACCGGATAGAAAAAAGGCTGCTGCGGTAATCGTGGCGGGAATTTGCAGAACCCAGATTCGCGGATCAACTCGAGTTCGGCTTGCCCAACAGGACGATAAAGCGTGATGGGCTCACTTGTCATCGGCCAATGAGACTTGCTGTCGGGTGAACCATCCCTAACGTCCCTCCGCCGGCTGCACCAGCCACTTCAACACCATATTCACCAGGCTCAACACAATCGCTCCCACAAATGCCGCGAAAAATCCGTGCACGCGAAATCCCGGAGACAGCAACGCCGACGCCAGCTCCAGCATCAACGCATTAATCACAAACCAGAACAGACCCAGCGTGACCAGCGTGAGCGGAAAAGTCAGAATCTTCAGCACCACGCCAACGGTCGCATTGATGAAGCCAATCACCAGCGCTGCAATCAGCGCCGCCACCGGCCCGCTGACAGAAATTCCCGGCACCACTCGCGACACAATCCACACCGCCAGCGCACTCAAAATCCAGTTCAGCAGCATCCGCATTCGTCGCTCCTTGCACTCCCACGCGTCACCATCAAACTTCCTCGCAAGACTATACCAGCCCTCAAGCGCGCGTTCGATTGTCATCCTGAGCGCGCGTTTTTTGCGCGGCGAAGGACCTGGGCGAGCCGCGCGTTGCGTCGCGTTTTTTGCGACGCAATAATCGCGCGTTTGGCTCGCTTCGCCGTCAAACTAACCTGATACCACGGGACAAAATAACTTGACCCCGTGTTTCCCATCCAGCCCGCTCCTTTGGGTTACACTACACAATTCAACTTGCTTCTCAGGAGAACCTCGTATGTCCGAATCCGCTGTGAGTGGTTCCGAATTCAAAAAGCAACTGCGCCAGGGATCGCCCAAGATGGGTTTGTTTCTCAATGCGCACAGCCCCACCGTCGCCGAGCAACTCGCGCACAGCGGATACGACTGGCTCCTCGTCGATACTCAGCACGGCCCCATGAACTACGAGAAACTTTCCGCCATGCTCAGCGGCATCGCCAACGGCGGCGCCAAGTCCCTGGTCCGCGTCGGCGGGTACGACGATCGCTCCGGCATCCAGCAGGCTCTCGATCTCGGCGCCGATGGCGTCCTCGTCCCCTACATCAACACTGCCGACGAAGCCCGCCAGGCCGTCAGCTGCACCAAATATCCCACCGTCGGAACGCGCTCGGTTTACTTTCCGCAACGCAGCATGAACAAGGCCGGACTCCTCGGCTACGCAGGCAACTTCAACAACGACGGCATCGTTGCCCTGCAAGTTGAAACCGCATCCTGCATCGAAAACATCGCCGAGATCGCAGCCATTCCCGGCGTCGATATCCTCTTCCTCGGTCAAAACGATCTTTGCATGTCGATGGGCCTCTACAACAAATACAAATTCCCCGATATGTACACTTCTCCCGAACTCGATGCCGCCACGAAAAAATTGATCGAACACGCCCACAAGAACAACGTAATCCTTGGCCTGTTCTTGTTCGGCACCTCGCGCGTCGGCGAATTTCTGGAGAAAGGATTCACCTTCATCAGCGTCGGCAACGACCTGCACCACGTTCTCACCCAGGCCGGAGCCTATGTCGTCGACATGGAAAATGTCTCCAAAGAAAAAGGCAAATCCTGGAAGCGCCGCCCCACCGCGCTGTTCTAGAAATATATTCGGCTGGGTGCCCCATGTCTCGCTTCTTTTGCGAGACATGGGATTTCTATCTCATCAGGACGCAACGCCGACGAACTAGGTTGAATGGCGCGTTCAGCCACACCTTTTACGAGCCCAGAGGATTTCGCTCTTCAGCCCTTAAGTCCCCGTCCCGATCATTCCTACCAGCCTGGCTCTTTCTATCCACTTCACTCAGTAGAAATACGCCCAGAATCGTTATCTCTGGCTCAATCGGATGCCGGTAACGCTGTCCGGGAAACACCACATAGTAAGCCGCCGGATACAGCAGGATCAGCCAGAACAGCAGCCACGCTCCCGGTCTCCGCTGGCGCAGCGCGCGCCCGAGGCCCCAGAACATCATTACTGAGGACGCCAGAAAGATCGAGTTCCGCGACTCCGCCAGCCACCAGATCCGCGCCTCCTTCGGCGGACCGTTCCAAAAGTAGATGAAGCGCTTGAGACAAAGAACAGCAAATCGTCCGTAGTCAGCCTTGATGTAGTCCAGCGCCTGTCGCTTGCGAACATTGATATAGCCCAACTCGCCCATGGCCGTATATTGCCGCATGGCGTAGGTATCTTGTATGGGATGGAGGTACTCCATCCAGGTGCCATCCGCGCGCGGTCCGTTGCCAAGGCGAAGTTCCGCTCCAAAGTTATCGCGAATAAAAATGAACTTCCCGAAGGTTTGATAGTTGCGTACCGTCCAAGGAGCGACAATTGCAATAAACAGTGAGGTCGCCAGCACAACGCCCACCAGTGACGGCTTGCGCCTCTTAGAGCGACGATACCAGGCCCATAGTCCTGAAGCTGGCAGAAACGCCAGCAATGCTGGGCTGCTCAGGGCTGCGACTCCCCAGAGCAGGCCAAACCACAGCCACGGCTTTAGCCCTTCGCCTTCTTCCAGAGTAAGAGCACACCAGAAGATGACGCCAAGCAGAAACGCTGAAAGGCTGGTTTCCCAAACCCAGTGCGTGCACCAAGTCATGGCGTAAGGCAGAAGAGCCCAAGTCCACGCCGAGGCGACCGCAACTCTTTCACTGAAAATCCGCCTGGCAATGAGGAAAATCGGAATGCACGTCAGCGCCGAGAAAATGCTATTGATGGTGAGGAGCACGAAAGCCGACGCTTCCGAGTAGATACCAAAGGTGTGAAAAACTCCTGCAACCAGGTAGGGATATAGTGGCGGTTCCCACGCCGTAGGGCCAGTCGATGTTAGGAACGGATTGCTGAAGCCGTGTCCAGACGCGATGGCCGCGCCAATGTATCCCATCTCCCACCCAAAGCCGAATTTTTGCTGGACCGTCGCGCTCTTGTAGGTCCCGCCCACGACGATCCAGCCCACCCGCAGAAGCAGCGCAATCGCTACCATCCAAAATTGCGCTGTGCGAATCTTGGCCCAAGAATTGAAGAGCAAAGTAGAAGTACGTTCGCGGGCGGCGGTAACACGGGGTCTTGCATCCATGGATGATTATTTGTAACTGAGTGAGGAACGCGCGAGCAAATCTTCCCACTTCTGACGTGCAGTACAATCCTCATTCAACCAATTCCCCAACGGTGGTGCTCGTGGATCTCCTGACTGACACTGAAACCCGGGTTCTCGGTTCGCTCATTGAAAAAGACATCACTACTCCCGACTACTATCCTCTGTCGCTCAACGCCCTGGTGAATGCCTGC
>JBAUVJ010000561.1:0-6400 GCA_049583165.1 Candidatus Sulfotelmatobacter sp.
GCCACGGACTACTACAACCACGTAGTGTTCGATAACAGCATTACGCCAGATTATTACTATTACAGCAGCGGGAGGGCGGTATTTCCGAGCACAATCGAGCTGCTCTCCGGTGCGCTTCCTGTCGAAAAGAAAAATTTCTTCACTGCGCCGAACGCTTTGCGATTGCAATGGCGTTCGGTGGCGGGCGGAAGTTGGGAGACTGAGTTGCGCGTGGTGAGCATGCGCAACCGACTGACGGACTTCCGGGGTGACACGCTCTACATGTGGTGCTACTCAGCGGAGGCGATTCCTGCGGCGGATTTGCCCGTCCTGCAGTTGGAAGATGAGGAGCACAATTTCACCGTGCCGGTGAAGCTCGACGGCTTCTCCGGCGATGTGCCGGCAAAACGGTGGTTTCAAATCCGGATGCCGCTGAGCGAGTTTGAAACGGCCTCGATCCATCCCTTTCAGGCGCGGGAACTTCACAGTATTTATTTCAGCCAGGGCGTGGCGGACGATGCGCCTCACACGCTGATCATTGACGAAGTTAAGATCGACGACAGAAGTGCGTCTACTCCGGTTGGGGCTGAGGTGCGAACTCCACCTCGATCGCCGAAGAATGTGCAGGCCAAAGGCTACGACCGCCACATCGACATCAGTTGGGATCCGGAGGCGAATGGCGACGTGCAAAGCTACGCCATCTACCGCTCGATTGGAAAGCACAAGTTTCAGCCGATTGGGATTCAGAACGCCGACATCAATCGCTACACCGATTTTGTTGGACATTCGGGCGTGACGGCGTCGTATCGGGTCAAGGCAGTGGATCGATCTTACCGTCAGTCCGCTTTTTCCGCGGTGGCCACCGCGTCGACCAGAGAGTTATCCGACGATGAGTTGCTCACCATGCTTCAGGAAGCATGCTTCCGTTATTACTGGGACGGAGCTCATCCGATCGCGGGGGCGACGCTTGAGAACATTCCGGGGGATGAACGAATTGTTGCGACCGGGGCTAGCGGATTCGGCATCATGGCGCTAATCGTGGGCGTGGACCGCGGCTTCGTCACGCGCGACGAGGGCATGGAGCGACTGGCGAAGATCCTGGATTTTCTGGAAAAGACGCCGCGTTATCACGGCGCCTGGGCGCACTTCCTGAATGGCGACACAGCACAGACCATGCTGGTGTTTGGCATGTTCGACAACGGCGGCGATCTGGTGGAGACGTCGTTCCTGATGCAAGGATTACTTGCCGCCCGGCAATATTTCAAGGACGATGGCGATGCGGGGAAAAGTATCTATGACCGGATTACGAAACTTTGGGAAGGCGTTGAATGGGATTGGTACCGGCGCTCTCCGCAAAATAACGCGCTGTTGTGGCATTGGTCTCCGCAGTGGTCATGGTTCATTGATCACCGACTCACTGGATTCAACGAAACCATGATCACCTACTTGTTGGCGATTGCGTCGCCCACGCATGGAGTTCCAGCCAGCCTTTATTACACGGGATGGGCCGGACAATCGGAGGCCGCAATTGCGTACCGCAGCGGGTGGTCGGGTTCGAACGAGGGAGACCGGTACGTAAACGGGCACACTTATTTCGGAATCAAGCTCGACGTGGGAGTTGGAACCGGCGGACCGTTATTTTTTACTCAGTATTCGTTCATGGGATTCGATCCCAAGGGTATTCATGACAAGTACACCGATTATTTCAACAATAACCGCGACTTCGCGCTCATCGATCAGGCTTATTGCGAATCCAATCCCGGCCACTTTCAGGGTTATGGTCCGGATGACTGGGGACTGACGGCGAGCGACGATCAGTTGGGTTATCTGGCGCATGCTCCCGATCGCGCGACGGACAATGGCACGATCACTCCCACGGGGGCGCTGTCGTCGTTCCCGTACACGCCGGAAGCGTCGATGGCGGCGCTGAAGTTTTTTTATCGCCAGCTGGGAGACCGGCTTTGGGGAGTGTATGGCCCACGCGATGCTTTCAATCTGACGCAGAACTGGTTCTCGCCCGTTTACATGGGGCTCGACCAGGGGCCGATCGTGGTGATGGTGGAAAATTATCGTACTGGTTTGATTTGGAAGCTATTTATGTCGAATCCGGAGATTCAACCGATGCTGGATAAAATTGGCTTTCAGCCGGACAATGCCGCGAAGGCTTCGGCCAGCCCGACCTCGAACTGATTCATTTATTCTCGCTGTACACCGCATGGCCTAGTGATGCGCCCTCGCTGCCTTCTCGGGAAAGGCAACTCATTAAATTGCTCTAATCGTTTTGGAGAGCCTCGCCTACAGGGTTCACTGTATAGACCTACGGGAAGCTCACTAAGTAGATTTGCGATTGTTCCTGCCATCCAGGCCGAAGCGAGCGCGTGCGCAAGGTTGCGATTTGTAGAACTGGCTATGTGAATGAGAAACAGTCGGCAATGGAATTGTCAGGTATGATACTGATCCGTTTATGGTCGGAAAGGATTAGGCCAGAGAGAGAGCTGTAGAAAAGCATTGTAAGAAAATGCAAGCGACGACCCGAAAAACCCAGAGCAGACCAGAAAAGAAAGCAGCCAGTCGGAGTCTGCCAAAAGCACTCACCGGCATTCAGGGGCTCGACGAGATCACCGGCGGCGGTTTTCCCGCGGGCCGGCCCACTCTGGTGTGCGGCAGCGCGGGCGCGGGCAAAACTCTGCTGGCCATGGAGTTCCTAGTCCGGGGAGCGACTGAATATAACCAGCCGGGCGTCTTCATGGCGTTTGAAGAAACGGCGGCGGAGCTCACGCAGAATGTCCGCTCGCTCGGTTTCGATCTGGATGAACTGGCGAAAGAAAAAAAATTAGCGATTGATTTTGTGCGCATCGAGCGCAGCGAGATCGATGAAACCGGCGACTACGATCTGGAAGGTCTCTTCATACGGCTGGCGGCCGCGATCGATGGAATTGGCGCGAAGCGAGTGGTTCTGGACACGATTGAGAACTTGTTCGCCGGGTTGCAGAACGAAGGCATCCTTCGCGCGGAACTGCGCCGACTGTTTCGCTGGTTGAAAGACAAAGGAGTGACCGCGGTTATCACCGCGGAACGCGGGGAAGGCGCGCTTACACGCCACGGGCTGGAAGAGTACGTTTCCGATTGCGTCATTCTCCTCGACCACCGCGTAACCGACCAGGTTTCCACGCGCCGCCTGCGCATCGTGAAATATCGAGGCACCGCCCACGGAACGAACGAGTATCCGTTTCTCATCGACGAGGATGGTTTCAGCGTCTTGCCGGTTACCTCTCTGGGCCTGAACCACGATGTGAGCGAGGAGCATATTTCCAGCGGGATTCCTCGTTTGGATACGATGCTGGGCGGCCAGGGGTTCTACCGCGGGAGCACGGTGCTTGTTTCCGGAACTGCGGGAACCGGGAAAACCAGTCTTGCGGCCCACTTTGTGAATGCTGCGTGCGGCCGGGGCGAGCGCTGCCTTTATTTTTCTTTCGAGGAGTCGTCCGGACAACTCATTCGCAATATGCAGTCGATCGGCCTGGACCTTGAGCAGTGGGCCAATAAGAAATTGCTGCGGTTTCATTCCAGCCGGGCGA
The DNA here is from genome assembly GCA_049583165.1 of Candidatus Sulfotelmatobacter sp. Lineage (GTDB taxonomy): Bacteria > Acidobacteriota > Terriglobia > Terriglobales > Acidobacteriaceae > Sulfotelmatobacter. The sequence continues at coordinate 3,558 of JBAUVJ010000561.1, forward strand.
CGCTCTTTGGGCTGGAGATGCACCTGGCGATCATCCACAAGATTGTCCAGGAGTTTCAGCCTCGAGTGGTGGTCATGGATCCTGTTGGCAGCTTGATCCAGGCGGGCAATCAGCGCGATGCGCATATCATGCTGATTCGCCTGATCGACTTTCTGAAGGCAAAAGGGGTTACTGCTTTCCTGACCAACTTGACCTCGGGGGGAGACGCGATCGAGAAAACCGAAGTGGAAATTTCTTCGATTGTGGATACGTGGCTCTTTGTGCGGGACATTGAGCTGGGCGGCGAGCGAAACCGCGGTCTATACGTTCTCAAGTCCCGCGGTATGGCCCACTCCAATCAAATCCGCGAATTTCTCCTGACCGACAAGGGAGTGGATTTGCTGGATGTATATGTAGGTCCGGAAGGCGTGCTCACGGGGTCATCTCGTCTTTCGCAGGAGGCGCGGGAGAAGGCTGTTGCTTTGGAGCGCCAACAGGAGACCGAGCGCACCCGCCGTGACCGTGTGCGGAAGCGGGAGGCGCTGGAAGCGCGCATCCTGGCGCTGCGAAAAGAGTTCGAGATTGAGGAGGAAAAGGCCACGGCGGCCGGCGCCGAGGAGATCTCACGAGAAAAAATCATCGCGCAGGGACGCGAAGATATGGCTCAAAGCCGCCGGGCGGATAAGAGCGTGAACGTTACAAGGTCGGGTAAAGGAAAACAGGGGCGAGTATGAAAAAAGCAGTCAACGCTAACGCACGGCAACCACTCAGTCTCAAAGAGATTGCCGAGGAAGAAAAAGAGCCAGGCGAGGTTTGGGAATTGCGGCTTTATGTTGCGGGGCAGACTCCGCGATCGGTGGCCGCTTTCGCGAACCTCAAGAAGATCTGCGAAGACCATCTGGCGGGGCGATACAATATTGAGGTGGTGGATCTGGTGAAGCATCCACAGCTGGCTTCGGGAGACCAGATTCTCGCCATTCCAACACTGGTGCGGAAGTTGCCGCAGCCTCTGCGAAAAATTGTAGGCGATCTTCGCGATACCGAGCGGGCACTGGTTGGGTTGCAGTTACGGCCGGCCTCGGCCGAAAAGTAAAGGGTCGAAAATTTGTGACGGAGTAATTGAGATGGAAAACGAGATGACTGGAGTTGACGCCAACGTTCGACTGATGGAGGAAGCGGAAGAGACGCTGCGCGCGATTCGCGATGGCGCGGTCGACGCGTTCGTGGTGCAGGAAGTGGAAGGTCACCGTGTCTATACTTTAGAAGGGTCTGACCTCCCTTACAGCACATTAGTGGGGAGGATGCAGCAGGGCGCGGCCATGCTCGACGCCAAGGGCTGCGTTATCTATTGCAACAATGCCTTGGCGCAGTTGTTGGGTGTACCGCGTGAAACGCTGGTCGGGTTTCCTCTGGTCAACTTTCTGGCTGCGGAGGATAAAGCATCATGCCAGCAATTGTTGAGCGCGGCGCGTTCAGGAGCGAGCGAAGGCGAGGTGCATCTGCTTCGCCCGGATGGGAGTTCGATTTCTGCCCATCTCTCTCTCAGTTTGTTGTCCCGGGATAAAACGGCAACCGGAGTTCTGGTAACCGACTTGACCAGCCGGAAAGAGCAGGTGGACCTGGCTTCGCGTTTTCAGCGCATGCAGGATGATGAACGGAAGCGGATTGCGCGCGAACTTCATGACAGCGTGGGCCAGTTGCTGGCGGCTATCGGCATGAACATCAGCATCGTCCAAACGCAATCTCATAAACTCGACACGGCGGGAGCGCGGGCGGTTTCCGAGAATGCAATGCTGGTGGAGGAAGTCTCACGGGAGATTCGCACCATTTCGCACCTGCTACATCCTCCGCTGCTCGATGTGGCGGGGCTGGTTTCCGCGCTGCGCTGGTATGTGGATGGTTTTTCCGAACGCAGCAAGATCAAAGTGGATCTGGATATTCCAGCCGATTTCGGCCGTCTTCCGGACGAAGTTGAAATCGCCATCTTCCGCATCGTGCAGGAATGCCTGACCAACATCCATCGCCATTCCGGAAGCGTTACGGCCGCCATCGGTCTGTACAAGGATACGGATCGCCTCACCGTTCAGGTGCGCGATAACGGGAAGGGAATTCCGAAGGAGAGGCAGCGGGAGCTGCTTGAATCAGGGCGCGCGGGCATCGGCTTCGGCGGAATGCGGGAGCGGTTGCGCCAACTTGATGGCAGTCTGGAGATTCAATCCGAGGGGACCGGGACGACGGTGATTGCACGGCTCAAAGTTGCGTAGGGAACGGAAAGGCTGCTAACTCAAGGAAGCGGGCCAAACGCGCTATTTATGCGTCGCAGAAAACCCTTCGGTCGCTTCCGCTCTCTCAGGGCAGGCTGCGACGCAACGCGCGGCCCGCTCGGGTCCTTCACTGCGCAAAGAACGCTTGTTCAGGATGACAAGTGTTTAACACGCGCAAGCGTAGGTAAGAGTGGTTTTGTACTTCTTGTATCCGCGGGCGGTGAGGCGAATCACGCCGCGGACCTGTTCTTCCACCAATCCTTCATTCCTCAATTCTGCGACTGCGACGCGAGTGGAAGAAGAATCGAGGACCTGCCGGGGCAAGGTGACGAACTGATGCTCGTCCTCTTCATAGCGAATGACGAGCGTGAGAAGAATCCCGTCCTGAAGATCTTGCCAAGTCATGAAGCGATCTTATGCTCGTGCACGAAACTTGACATGGCTCTTCTGTGCCAGCTGGGGCGTTACGGACGTTCATCCGTCTTTTGCGTTCGCTGAAGTCGCGTGTGCGGCGCTTACTGCTTGTTCGCAGCATTTTTCGGCGCGGGTTTCGCTCGCCGCTTCATCTTGCTCTCGGTCTTGCGTCCGGTCTTGCGCTCC
>JBAUVJ010000562.1:0-18127 GCA_049583165.1 Candidatus Sulfotelmatobacter sp.
GTAGGAACGCCTGCGCCTGCACTGTGGTTTTTTGCGCTGAGTCTGGGAGTACTGTTGCCCATTCTACTCGGGTAGCACCGGGACTATAACTTTGCTTGCAAAAACGCAAAGAGAGAGGGCAGGACACGTGAATTGCTTCAGACACTGTTCAGCATGAGCTGGTGCAAGCGGCGGGTGCTCGCGTCTTCGCTTATGTTCTTGGGATTGTGCGCACGAGCCCTGGCCGCAGCTCCTGCCGAGATGACAAAATTACCCTCAGGCCTGATCGAATTGAGTCAGGGCTGGGTCGAACATGACGGAGACGAGACGAAATGGTCCCGTCCTGACTTCGATGACAGCGGATGGAATCCGGTCGATCTCGACGATCAAGGCCCTGCTCAACAGGGCTGGCACTGGTATCGGCGTCAAGCAAACTTCGGGCCAGGTCAAGGCGATTTGCATTTGTTGCTTGCCGGAGGCGATGGGACCTACGAGTTATTCGTCAACGGAATCCGAGTGCCGGGACCCACTCTCCGCTCATCTCTCCTGGTTAACCAGCCGCTCGAGGCCGTTTTCCCAGTGGGTGCCGCCAATGGCATTCTCGAAATCGCTTTGAGGACACGAGTTCCACCGGGCTATGCTGCCTGGCACATGCCCCAATTTACCCATGTGACGCTGGGCTCTCCCAGCGCCATCGAATATGAGAGACAGGCGATTGAGAGTCAGCGGCTATCTGGCCTGGCGCCTTCGATTCTCATCAACTTGTTGCTTTGCGTTGCTGGCACGAGTGGCTTAGCTCTGTACAAGATCCAACGAACCGCGCGGGAATACATCTTTCTGGGGTCGTACCTATTGATCGTAGGGATATCCAATGCCCTTTCGACACTCCAATCCTGCGGCCTCCTTCCGCTATCTGCGAATTTCCTGGTCGCCGACCCTCTGATTTATGCATGGGTTATAGCCCAGATCGAGTTCACATACAGCTTCGCCGGCCGGCGCGTGAGCCTGATTTGGCGAATCTACGAAATGTCTCTTATCCTGCCCCTGGCGCTTTCAGTCCTGACCTGGATCGGCTGGTTTGGGAGTGATACTTATGTGTTGATTGAAGCGGCCGCGACAGCTCCGGTGGGGCTACTCTTATCAGTACTGTTGTTCATGTGGTATCGCCAACGCAATCGCGAGGCTGGATGGCTCATTCTTCCGAGCCTCGCTCCCGCCGTTTCGACTGCTCTCTTCGACCTTGGAACAGCATCGATCACCCTGGGTTGGCAACCATTCAATTTCTTAGTCGAACCAATCCAGATCGGTCCCATCACCCTTCAACTAGTCGATGTCGGGACGCTCGTGTTTTTGTTCTCCATCGCTGTTGTGATGTTTTTCCGGTTTAGCCGTGTGAGCCGCGAGCAGGCGCGGGCCGCAGCAGAATTGGCTGCGGGCCGCGAAGTCCAGCGGCACCTCGTTCCATCCGTGCTTCCGACTCTGGCGGCTTACGCGATTGAGACGGCCTATTTTCCAGCGCGGGAGGTGGGCGGTGATTTTTACCAGGTCCTTCCTCAAACCGACGGGTCCATTCTGGTTGTGATCGGAGATGTTAGCGGTAAGGGCTTAGGAGCTGCAATGACCGGAGCGTTCGCGATCGGCGCGCTCTACGCGATCGCGGCTGTGATCGCGGATCCTCCACAACTTCTTAATCGATTGAACCGTGAGATCCTCCGCGGGGAGGAAAGCGGATTCATCACCTGCCTTTGCGTAAAGCTCAGTCCCAATGGACACATGACGGTTTCCAATGCGGGTCATGGCGCGTTCTATAAAAATGGCGAAGAGTTCACCAGCGAAGGAGGACCTCCACTGGGCTTGTTCCCCGACGTGGTTTATTCAGAATCGCACTTTGAATTCAATCGCGGCGACGGCCTTACCCTGCTGTCAGACGGCGTCGTCGAGGCTACAGATGCAAAGGGCGAGATGTTGGGAGCTGAACGGACAAAGGCACTTAGCACTCGATCGGCCTATGAAATCGCTGGCGCCGCACAGCAATTCGGTCAAGCAGACGACATTACAGTAGTTAAACTTAGGCATACTTCAGTCGAGACCGATATCGCCTAGCGTCTCGGCCAGCTCAGATCCGACTGCCCGCCGCCTGTGCGATCGCCTTCTGCGCGAATTGGGCCCTATGTCAACTGCGTGAACGCGTCGGCCGGGCGGCCTCCGTTCCGTCGTTGCCGAGTCGGTGCTCGTCAAACATCAACTATTGATTCTCAATCGCGGCCACAATCGTGCTCCTAACCTCAGAGCCGCCGAGCATATGATCGCGGGTCTGTGCGACCTTTTCGTGAACCCGTCCCGCGTTGTACGTTCCGCAATCGTTTTGAGGCCTTCGACTCTGCCGCACCTCCACCGCATGCTGGCGACACGAAAATACCGCATGTTGTTTTCGTCCAAGCGCAGGCGTCAGCCTGGCCCGAAAAGACCTAATAGAGAACTCATCGACACAGAACTTGAACGGAAGCGGCGGAATCCCAGACAGCGTGGTCTTCCGACCCCGACTCTTTCAGCCTTTTCGTAGTCGCTTCGATTGTGGGCATTACGTGGCGAAGTGTCTTTTCCCGCACCATGTGGTTAACGACTGCAGGTGTTGCCCAAATCCTGACGTTCGTGATCTCGGGAGTCCACAGCTAAACAACCCGGCGGCTCAAAACGGTTCATTGAGCGATTGGAGGACGGTGGGCCTGAGGCAAATACCAAGTGAGAACAACGCGTCCTCGTCGCGTCAGAGAAATTCGGAGACGCCAAAACGACGTATAATCCCCCGTGATTAATCATTTCCCCGACACTGGCGGGACTGAACAGTGATCGGTTTGGCGGCCCAGTCGGGCGTCATGAACCTGCCGATATTCGATCCGTAAAACCTGGCCCCAAAGTTATCCAGTCCGGATTCGGTGTCGCGTTCTTTGCCGGTGAACTTGTAACGGTTGAGATCGCCATAGGTGATGCTGATCTCGCCACCGTAGGGGTAGTAATCCGAGGAGTGCCTTTGTTCGTGGAGTAAAGCGCAGGACCGTTGTACGAGCTTGGGTACATTTTGGGTATATTTTCTTTTGTACCCATCGGAAACTCCTGTTTTACTGGGTATTTATTTGGTGGAGCTAGTCGGGATCGAACCGACGGCCTCGTCGTTGCGAACGACGCGCTCTCCCAGCTGAGCTATAGCCCCGTACCGGATGGATTTTCGATTTACCGGATTATTTTATCAGCGTTCTGTCTTCCGCACCAACGCGGTTCTTCTAATTTGGATCGCTCGAGCGACGCCTACTCCCGGTAAGCTTCTCTGATGTGTTTGCGGGCCTGCTCGGCGGGAGGAGTGCTGGCGTTTTCGGCGAGGACCGTCTGATATTTCTTCATGGCCAGGTCGCGATTCTGAAGCAGGTCGTACATTTCGCCCGCGGCCAGGTTCGCCTTTTGCAGAGTCTCGGGATCGGAGTCGGAAACCTGGCTGACAAGTTCATATGCAGCCGCGGCACCGGAATAATCTTTTTGACTCCGGAGCAATTCTCCCAAGCCCCAAGCGGAAATTTCATAGTGCAGGGCGCCGTACTTCCCTTCCCGGCCATTTTGCCAGATTTTTCGATAATCGGCTGCGGCTTCGGCAACATGACCGGCGGAGCGGAGCAGGTTGGCTTCCTCCAACGGGAACAAATAATTCCTGGGATAGTGCACGGCGAGATCGTGCATGAAAGCGCCAGCCTCATCGTAGCGGTGTTCACGGCGGAGGAACAAGGCGAGGACGACTTTTGCGTCCACGCTATTTTCGGAGTTGCTGCTGGCGACCTCGTGTAAATACTGCAAACCTTTTTCTTTAGTCCCACTGAGGCCTACCAGGGCCACGGCGACCTTCACGCTCCAGGGCAGGCTGCCCATCACGTAGTTATGAGCGCCGACCACCAGCTTCGCATCAATGTAATTGGGATCCAGTTCGAGCACACGTTCGTGATCGCGGCGCGCCCCTACGGCGTTGCGCAGGGCGGAAAACCAGGCGCGTTCGACCAGCGCGGTGTAGAGAGAGAACTGCGCGCGGGTCACGCCACGAGCATAGAGAGCATCCACGTTGTTGGCATTGGTTTTGAGTTTCTGTTCTTCGAGACCCTCGGCGCGCTCCACTAATTGTTTGATCTGCTCCTTCACCTTTGGATCGGCGGTGCGATGCGCCTGGCCGATGAAACTGTCATTAGAATATTCGCCAGTATTCATCGCACCCATGCGGTAAAGCTCCCGCAGGAGGACCGTGGAGAGCAGATGGTTCACTGCGGCGGGGTCATTGGGATGGCGATCAAGAAACTTTTGGTAGTCCTGCACGGCGCGCTCGTAATCCATGTTGTAGAAATGGTCGGAAGCGGAATCGAGCAGAGGATCGCGGGCGAGAGTGATCGCGGATGGGGAAAGACTGGTGGAACTGACTGCGGGGCGCGTTTGCGCGCCAGCTTTTAGCGGCAACAGGCAGAGGCCAACAACGCAGAATACGACGGTGCAAAGGCAGCTTCTCTTGAATTTCGGACTCAACTGCATTCCAGTATTCTGACCTTTGAGCTTAGTTTAAATGAATTTAATTAGAGTAGGCGGCACGAAAGAAAGTTCCTCGGAAAAACGGGCGGAACGAAAGATCGAGCCCATGGTCACAAAGAAGCCACACGCGAGAAGGTAATGATACTTCCGAGTTGATGCCAGAATTTCGGCGATCTATTTTCTCCGGGCCACCTACGTCGAGGACTGTGATCGGGGCATCTTTACCCGAGGCTTCGAGTAATAATTGCGCGAGATTGCAACTCTCGGGTCGGCAAGAATTTGCAAGTAGCTGAGTAAAAAACAGGTTAGTGTTGAATTCAATTTGGCTGTTCGTTTGCCTTGGCAAGGACAACGTTCTAAAGGTTTCTCTTCGTTATGGCAGACGTAGCTCGCGATGTACAGCAGGAATTTTGGAGCCCACCGAGTGTGTTGGACCCTTTGGCAAAGGTTTTGCCGCCGGTTGCCGCTGGCCGGGAAATGGCAGAGGCTTGCGCCGGTTGCGGCAGCGAGTTCATGATTGCCGCCAAGTTTTGCCACACTTGCGGGCTGCGCCGCGAACTAGTGTCCGCTCTACCTGTCGAACGTAGCCGCGAGGTCGAAGTCATCGCAGGCCTCTGGGCCCGGAGTGTGCCTTGGGCGAGAAATGCGCTGAATTGGACCGCAGATACCTGGCGTGCAATACCCTTTCCCGCCTGGCTGCACTATCTACATTTCCACGAGATCAAGCGCTGGGTCGGCCTGCCCACAGCGTCTCTTGTCGCCTTTATTGTTGGGTTGGGGTGCGTAACAGGAGCCATCGGGATCAGTCTGTTCTTTAAGGCGTCGAATCTCGCCGAGTTCCAGGCGATCCAGATGTGGCGGATTGAATGGCTGCTGGGCGCGACCGCCTCGTTTGTGGCCGGAATTCTGCTCAAGAAGCCTTCCGACAACGACTAGCTCCGTTATCTTGCGAGCTGTTCCGAGCTTGCTTGCCTAGTTGCGGCGCTACTATCTAGGACTCGCTTCCTGAACTTGCGGCGCGCCGCTGCTGGTTCATGCGGTAAAGGTGATGGACGGGACCGGTCCCACGGCCCAGTGGATGTCCGGCGGCGATGGCGGCGGTTATGTAGGTCTTGGCTAACAGGGTGGCTTCCGCCAGACCGCGGTCCAGGGCCAGATGGCAGGCCAGCGCCGTGGCAAAGGCACAACCGGTACCGTGGGTGGAATTCGAGCGTTGCCGTTCCGCCTTGAACACCTCCTGTTCCGTGCCATGCTTGCTGGTGAAGCTTAAAAGGTCGATAGCTTTGTCTAGATGACCCCCGGTAATGACAAGTGCCGAGGAACCCAGTTCATGAAGTTTGGCAGCCGCGATCCGCATCTCGTCGAGATTCGTGACCTTCAGGCCGGTAAGCGTAGCAGCCTCTTCGATGTTCGGGGTCATGACCGTGGCTTGCGGGATGAGCTTTTCGATCAGCACTCTGATTCCGGGTGCGTCCAGCAGCTCGGCGCCGGACGACGACTGAAGAATGGGGTCGAGGACGATGTTGGGCAGTTTAGACTTTCCCGTGCGCTGGGCGAGGAAGTCTGCTACTGCCCGGGCCACTTTGGCCGTACCCAGCATTCCGATGTGGACAGCCGCAATTGGCATGTCGGCGGCCAGTTCGTCGAGGGTTTCAGTGACCAAGTTCGGGTCGACAGGCTCTACCCGGAGAACGCCCGCGGTCGATTGAACGGTGATGGCGGTAATGCAGGCCACGCCGTAGCAACCGTGAGCAGCGATTGTCTTGATATCGGCCGTTACTCCAGCCCCTGAGGAGGGGTCGAAGCCGGCGATGGTCAAAACAACTTGGGGTGTTTCAGGCATGATTTGCCGGCTTTGGCGACCAATTCCAGCGAAAAATTAATCGCAGGAGCTAAGCAACCTTGTATCTAAAACGCTGGCAATAAACAACTTATAAATGAACTGCCCGTAAGCTGCTGAATCGATTGGAGATGAAAATAATTCATGGTCTGCGGGATATCAAGTATTTACCATTATATAAACACTTAACTGCATTGTTTCTATAGACATCATCCGCTTCTCTTATGATTAACAACAAGTTACGTAAGATATCGATTACTACCATAGCACTATAGACCGCAAAGTTTCGGATTGACAAGGTGCCACTAGGCCTCTACCATTTACAAACCGTTAACGAAAGAGCCTAGCTAGGACGACTTTTTGAGATGCGAGGAGAACTGAATGCGAAGACGTATAGCTCATGGACTGATGATCGGGTTAATGATCATCGGGCTAGGGGCAGCTCAGGGACCGAACAACTCGGAGGCCAGTTCAGCCCCAAGTAGATCAGCCCAGATCAAGCCCGACAACCCAAAGATTGCTAAGACCCAGCCGTATCAAATTGGGACGGCGTCTTGGTACGGGGAGTATTTTGACGGCAAGCCGACGGCCAGCGGCGAAGACTACGACATGTACGATATGACCGCCGCGCACCCGACGCTTCCCTTGGGAAGCTACGTGCGCGTCACCAATCTGCATAACGGCAGAGTGGTGGTGGTTAAGGTAAATGACCGGGGCCCGATTGTGCCCGGCCGGATAATCGACTTGTCTTATGGAGCGGCGCACGCCCTTCAATTCGACCAGCGCGGATTGCAGAGAGTTCGCCTGGATCTGGTGAAACCACGGGCGCAGCAACGTCAGGCCTACCAGACGGTGGCTTATAACCACCCCGTGGCGCAAATCCACTAAACCCTCTATACTGCTGGGGATGACGGCATCCCTGCCCCACTTCGTCCCCGGCAGCGAGGCAAACCCAAACAATTCCAGAAAGAATGATCGGCGTGTAGGCGATCCCCGCGAAAAGCTGATTATCGCGCTGGATGTCTCCACTGCGGCTGCTGCGCAGAAAATTGTGGCGGACGTAGGCGATCTCGCATTGACCTATAAGGTCGGGATGCAGCTCTATACCGCCGAAGGGCCGGCTCTGGTGCGGGATCTGGTGGACGCAGGCCGGAGAGTCTTTCTCGACCTCAAATATCACGATATCCCAAACACGGTGGCGGCCGCGGTGCATGAAGCCGCGCGGCTGGGAGTGAACATGTTGACGGTGCACGCTTCCGGCAGCGGCAAAATGCTGCGTGCAGCAGCGGAGGCCGCGCGGGCGGTGAATCCCGCCCTCACCGTCCTAGGAGTGACCGTGCTCACCAGCATGGATGAAAACGATCTGGAAAAAATCGGGGTTAAAGGAACGGTAGCAGACGAGGTGCTGCGCCTAGCCAAGCTGGCACTTGGTAATGGATGCCGCGGGATCGTCGCCTCAGCCCGTGAGGCGGCGATGCTGCGTGCGGAACTAGGAGACGATTTCGCCATCGTGACTCCCGGCGTGCGCCCTGCCGGCGCCGGCCACGCAGATCAGGTGCGTGTAGTTACGCCAGCGCAGGCCATCGACGGTGGAGCGAGCCACATAGTGGTGGGACGGCCAATCACTGAAGCCGCCGATCCGGCTGCGGAAGCGCGAGCGATCCTGGATCAGATCAGCGCGTAGATTTTCACCTCGAACATTCGGGGCGGTCGCCATGGCGGCCTTCTTAGAGACGAGCGTACCAACAAAATCCTAACCGTAGATTCGTGTCCGCGCGCGTTTGACCATTATTTTGGACCATGGTCTAATAGTTGCATGAAGCAGGTTGCCATCTCCGAATTCAAAGCTAAGTGTCTCTCGCTTTGTCAGCAGGTACAAAAAACGAAGAAGCCGATTCGCATAACCCGCTTTGGAAAACCAATCGCAGAACTTGTGCCGGCATCGCCCGACGCTCCTAAAACCGAGTGGTTTGGCTCAATGAAGGGCAAAATGGAGATTCTGGCAGACATCATCTCGCCTGCAACCGATGAAAGCGATTGGGAGGTATTGCGAGATTGAGGCTGCTCCTCGACACTCACATATGGATCTGGAGCGTTCTGGCTTCAGATCGGCTGGGAAAGAGGACTGCGCAGGAGATCAGGAACCCCCACAACGAGCGCTGGCTTTCTCCAGTTAGCACGTGGGAAGCGCTTACGCTCGGAGCGAAAGGCAGAATTCGACTGCCAAACGATCTTGAGAGCTGGCTTGCCGAGGCAACGGCCGGCTTACTTGAGGCGCCTCTGACGCATGACATAGCTTTAGCAGCGCGGCGACTTCCCTGGACCCACAGCGATCCAACAGATCGCTTCTTAGCTGCCACAGCCCAACAGCTACGACTGACCCTTGTTACGGCAGATTCTCGCCTTCTAGGATTGGGAAATATCTCCACGCTTGGAAATCACTGATGCTCTCTCAATGAACCGCCAGTGGAGGGGACCCACTCAGCAGATTCCTCAGCACTGCGACTTCCGCCTTGATGGCCGTGTGCAGCGCGGGATCAACATCAGGCGCGAACAGCGGCGAATGGTTCGATGGCAGAGTCGTTCCAGCTGCTACTGCTTGCGCTAACTTTTCCGGGTCTGCTCCGCCGAGACTGAAGTAGAAGCCGGGAATTCCCTGCTCAACGAAGTAAGAAAAATCTTCCGAGGGAGTGATCGGATCCTCGGACACAACATGATCTTTTCCGAGTGCCGATTCAAGTACGCCACGCAAACGTTGCGCCAGGGCTGGGTCGTTGTAGACGAGGTCCGCTTGTTCATAGTGCTCGATCAGAGGTGGGCGCGGCGCATCCGCCGCTTCAGCTTCAGCTTTGGTAATGCGCGCGATCGCTGCGAGCACTTGCTTGCGCACTTTGTCCTTGTTGGTGCGCACGGTTAAACCCAGCTCTGCTTGATCCGGAATAATGTTGTTCTTGGAGCCGGCGTGAATATAGCCGACCGTGACCACGGCCATTTCCTGCGGCTTCACTTCGCGTGAAGCGATAGTCTGCAAGGCCACAATAGTTCGAGCGGCAATCACGATTGGGTCGATCGTCGACTGAGGCGCCGAACCATGCCCGCCTTTGCCGTAGATGGTGATTCGCAGCGAATCCGCATTCGTGTTGTAAATTCCCGGCGTAATTCCCACCACGCCCGCGGGAAGTACATTCTCCACGTGCAAGGCCACAGCCACATCCGGCTTGGGAAATCTCTTGAGCAGACCGTCGTCGAGCATCGCCTTGGCGCCGGCGATGGTTTCCTCCGCGGGTTGGCCGATCAGCATAAGCGTTCCGTGCCAGGTGTCCTTGCTGTGGTCCATCATCGCAGCGGTAGCTACAATCGCCGCCATGTGCAGATCGTGTCCGCAAGCATGCATCACAGGCACGTCACGACCAGTGTCATCTTTGGTGCGAACCTTGCTCGCGTAGGCAAGTCCGGTTTTCTCTTCCACCGGCAGCGCGTCGAGTTCGGTGCGCAGCATAACCGTGGGACCTGCGCCGTTCTTCATAATGGCAACGATGCCCGTACCGCCGACGTGCTCTGTAACCTCATAGCCGAGGCTGCGCAGCCGAGTCGCCAACTTCGCCGCAGTTTGGGTTTCGCGCGAAGAGAGCTCCGGGTTCTGATGCAGATCGAGATACAAAGCATGCGCGTCGGGATAAACGGTCTCAATTTCTTTTTCTTGCGACGCCGATATTTGCGCACAAGCGGTAGCCGCGAGTGTAGCCACGAAGAGAAGCACGAGTAACGGCTTTGCCAGTTTCATTGTGCACGGATGATATCTGGCGATGCGGCAAGCTGCCAAATAATTTTGGCTTAATGTTTTCCTTGAATTGTTTGGCGTTACATATTCTCGCTCGACGACAAGTTCCAAATCCGACAATCCTAAACTTTTCATGGTGCGATTCGCGCTTTTCCACCGCATCAGCGGGTGTACAATCGCGTCAGAAGCACTGGTTTGCGCTCCTTCGTTTGCAAGCTCGAGGTGCTAATGAACGTCCATATCAGTTACCGGCTTCATAAAACTCCCGCCGTAGAAAAAGACATCCAACATCAAATCGAAAAACTGCGAAAACGGCTCCAGGTTTTCCGGCCGGAGCTCGTCCATCTGAAAGGCATGGTGGAAGAGATCTCCGCGCGCGAAGGAACTAGCGTCTCCCTCAACCTGCGCCTGCCTTCAGGTCAGATGGCGGCGCAGACCAAAGCCCCGACCGCGGAAGCGGCAGTGAAAAATGCATTTGAGGATCTGCTGCAACAGCTCAACAAGCACAAACAACTGCTGCGCTCCGCCCACAAGTGGACGCGCCGGCAGAAGGACACTCCATCGCGGCGCAACGTTTCCGTGCCTTTCGAAGACACGCTGGCCGTAGTTTTTCCGGCAACCGTTTCGGGCGAGGACGTGCGTTCTTATGTCAACATCAATCTTTCGCGCCTGGAGCGTTTTGTGGAACGCGAGCTTTACTTCCGCGAGACCGCCGAGCAGGTTACGCCGGATTCGATCAGCAAAGAAGAAGTGATCGACGAAACCATCGCGGCCGCGCTGGGCGACGGGTGCGAAAAGCCAGAGCGACTGGCGCTGGAGCCCTGGCTCTACCGCTTGGCGTTGGACTCCCTCGACAAGCTCTCCCGCCCAGAGGGAACGAATGGGGGAGCGGTGCGGCTCGAAGAATCGGCCCGCAAGCCCAATGTCAAGGGCAGCGACGAGCCCGGCCTGCAATTCCACCAGCCCGACGAAGCCATCACCGAAGAGACCATCATCGCCGACGATCGCGTAGCAACACCCGAACAGATCGTCGGTTCAGTCGAGATGATGCGCTTGATCGCGACCGCTCTGCGCGACGTGAACTCCGACCACCGCGAGGCCTTCATACTGCACGCCATCGAAGGGTTCGGAGTTGACGAAATTTCCGCCATCACCGGCGTTCCGCCGGATCGGGTATTGCATTCTATTTCTGCCGCCCGCGATCAGCTTCGCAAATCGCCCCAAATTGTTGGCCAATTCAAAGGGCGATTCGCCACTAGCGCGTAAATCCAATTTTCAAGCGAAAGGAAATAGCAGCGAATGATTACTCGCGAACAAGTCCATGAACTAGCGCAATTTGAAGATCGCGGAGGCTGCGCCGTAAGTTTTTACTTTCAGCCAACGGCGCCTCGCAATAAAGCCCACAAAGAAGAAGCGATTGTCACCAAAGATCTGTTGCGGGAAGCCACGCGGCAACTGGAGAGCAAGAGTAAGTGCGAGTCGGCCCGCGCGGATCTCGACCGCATTGCCCGTTTATCGCGAGATCTACGCGGCAACGGCACTCACGCCAAAGCGGTGTTCGCCTGCGCCGTACAAGGCTTTTGGCGCGAGTATGATTTGCCCCCACAACTCAACGCCACGCAACTTCTGCTCGATCGCCGGTTTCATCTGAAACCGCTGGTCCAGTTGCTCGGAGCATTTCCCAGCCTGGGAGTTGTGCTTGCGGACCGCCACCGGGCGCGCTTGTTCGACCTGCGTCTCGGTGAGTTGACCGAACGGGAAGGATTTTTTCATCCGCTTTCCCGCCGTGGCCGCAGCGATGGCTTTGCCGGTTACGATGGAGGCCACGCCGAGCGCCGCGTCGCCGATGAGGCCCGCCAGCATTTCAAGCTGGTCGCCGAGGTTCTGAAAAATGCTCTGGAAAAACGTTCCTTCGAAAAATGGATTCTAGGCTGCCAGGAGGCGCACTGGACTCAGTTCCAGCCGCAGTTGCATCCCGATGTCGCGCAGAGGTTGCTGGGGCGATTTTCCGCCGAAGTAGCGCATGTGAGCCGCGAAGAAATCCGATCGCAAGGGGAGCTAATTTTCGCCGAATGGCGCAAGCAGCATTGCAGCGAGCTGGTGCGTGAAACCGTTAGCCAGTCCCGCAGCAATGGCCGCGGGGTTACCGGATTGCGCCGTGTATTGCGCTCCCTGGAATTGGGCGAAGTACAGACTTTGCTGATTGGAGAGAACTATACGGCGCAAGCCGTAGAGTGCACCGGTTGCGGTCACCTGGACGCGCACTTGGTGAGTTTTTGTCCGGCGTGTGGGCGGGAAACTCGCGAAGTGGTGGATGTGGCGCAGGCGATCTTGCCCCGCGTACTCCGCCACGACATCGAACTCTACTATGTAAAAGACGATGCCGGGCTCGACAGCGTCGGCAATGTCGCGGCTCTCTTGCGCTTCCGTTCCGATCAAAACAAGGTTCGAGAGATCACTGTTGCCGGAAAAGAATCTCCGCGCCGGCAGCCGGGACTCGTCGGCCGATATCGCGGAGTGGCTGCCAGCTGATCCTAACTGGAAACGCGCCAAATGCTTGCCTGCGCGCCCAGTGTCAGTCCGAGTGCAGCGCTTGCACCACATTGACACGCGACGCGCGCGTGGCCGGCAGCATGGAAGCGACAACCGCAGCCGTTAGCATCACTAATGCAGCACCTACCGCCGGCACTGCGTCCGGCATCTTCATGTCGGGGAAATAACTGCCCGCCAAACGCGCCAGAATATATCCGAACGCTGCGCCCGCGAGGACGCCCGCCGCGGCCATCGCCACGCCCTCTACGATCACGCCCTTTAGAAGATGACTCGGCAGCGATCCCAGCGCAAGACGGATGCCGAATTCGCGCGTGCGGGAGCTGACCGAGAAGGCCAGCACACCGGCAACGCCGACCACGGCAATGATGAGCGCGACGGCCGCGAAGACAGCAGAGACCACCGAATTCAGACGGTCCGGGGTAAGCACTTCTGCGCGGACATCTTGCAGGGTGGCGGCGTGCTCGACCGGTTGTTCCGCGGACATGTCGCGAATAATCCGCCTAATTGGTGTCACTAAGGCGTAGGGATCGGAGTGGGTGTGCACGAACATGTTGCCGCCATACATCAGTACTTCGAAGGGATGATAAATCGTCAGGGTGGGGCCGGGGACGACGTGCTCGTCATCGACATCGGCGGTAACGCCAATGATGCGGTAGGGGGCGGCGCTAAAGCCGGGTATGAACTTTATGACGGGATCGGTCCACGTGAGATGACGATTGACGGCATCCTGATTGGGGAACATGCGCTGGGCAACACTCTGGCTGATGATGACGACCGGCTCGGAGTCCTTGCGATCAGAATCGTTAAAATCGCGTCCGGCAAGAATCGGGACGCCGAGCGCGGCGAAAAATCCGGGCGAGATAGCACGGAAGTTAGCCCTTGGATCTTCTTCCCCGGGGCCGCGGACGTAACCCTCGGCGGTGAATTGCATGCCGGGACCGAAGCCGCCTGCGTCGCGCCAGGGCATGAAGGTGCTGACGGCGACTTTCTCCACGCCGGGAAGCTCCGAGATGCGGCGAATTGCTTCACGATAGAAGCCGGCGATTTGATCGGGAGTCTTGCCGTAGGACATCACGGGAACGTCCAAGGCGAGGACATGGTCTGTGTCGAGACGAGTCTGAGCGTACTGTAGAGCGAGGAGCGTTTTGAGGAGCACGCTGGCGCCGACCAGGAGTACGAAAGACGCAGCGACTTGCGTGATGACGAAGACGCGCTGGCGACGGCTGGTGTTTCCAGTGATGCGTACGCTGCCACTCGACAGACTGATTCCATTGGACGCGCCGGATGACGGCAAGCGCGGGACAAACGCCAAAATCACTGCGGCGACGATGGCCAGCGCTGCTCCCACCCAGAGCAAGCTGGAATCGACCGTGAGATCGAGCGCGCGGACGGAGAAGCGGGAGGCGTACCGGGCCAGGATGGCCACCAGCGGGTGCGCAATCAACACACCGAGCGCGGCGCCGGCACCGCAAAGCAGGAGGCTTTCAGCAAGCAGCATGCGGCGCAGGGTGCCATTGCTTGCGCCAAGCGCCGCGCGAATCGCCAGCTCGCCTTCGCGGCGAACACTGCGCGCGAGAATAAGATTCGCGACATTCGAACAAGCGATGATGAAGACGAGCGCCGACGCCGCGAGCAGCACCAGAAGCACGGTCCTGGCGCTCGCAGTAATCTGATCGCGAAGCAGCCTGGCCTGGATGCGGAAGTCCGCTTTCGGTGAATACGCTTCCGAGTGTTCTTTCACCATGACTGCATAGGCCGCCTTAAGCTCGGCACGCGCCTGGTCAAGAGTCGCGCCGGGGGCTAAGCGGCCGAAAAGTTCAGTCATCCGATGGACGCGTCCGGTGACCATAGTGGCGGAGAGATGATGCGGGCTGGTCACCACGTTGGCGATAATCTCGGTTTCGGCTGGATAGGGCAGGGAGGGTTCAAGTACGCCGACCACAGTGGCGGTGCGCGCGCCCATGCTGTCGAGCCGGACGCTCTTGCCAATGACGGAAGGATCACTCTTCAGTTTGGTGCTCCAGAAGCGGTAAGTGAGTACGACTGCGCCGGCCGCGCCCGGGCCGTCATCTCGCATATCGAGCAGACGACCGAGCACCGGGTGCAGGCCCATGACTTCAAAGTACGACCCATCGACCACGCCGCCACGCACTTCGCGCGGTTCCCCGAGGCCAACCATCGAAAAGCCGATGGTGGAAAACTCGCCGAACGCGCTCAGGGTTTTGACGCGTGCGCGGAGATCCTGAATTTCGGGCACCGAAAACGTTACATCGTCCGTGCCAAGGCCCCGCGCGCTCTGCTGGATATAAACCAGCCGGTCCTCATCCCGGTTCACGAGTGGCCGGAGGAGGACGCCTCGCACCAAGGTGAAAATGGCTGCATTGGCGCCGATACCGAGCGCCAGCGTAAGGATCACGGTGATCGCAAGCCCTCGGGTACGCGCCAGGGAGTGGACTGCAACTTTCAGATCGCGAAAAAATGACATACTTCTCCCCTCCATCCTGCGCACATATCAGCACGATATGGGCCGACATTAAGCACCACATTATAGATTACTTACGGTACGTCGCGTTCCTCCGCAATGATCGCTTTCGAAAAGCATTGTCCATCTTCGGACACTCAAGTCGGAGACTGAAGTTGGGAACTTACCCGGAAATATTACTCATGACGGCCAAACAAACTATTGTGTTCGCATGATATGCTTCCCGGTTTCAGGAAAGCAGGAGGACTCATTGACTTTCTCACGCCGTGATTTCGTGAAGACATCTGTGATGGGAGCAGTTGCCGCTGGCATAGGAAAACGAGCGGCGGCTGAAGAAGCGAAACCGAGGGTCGACGCGCAGTCTGGATCGCTCAAGCTGCCAATCATCGTTTGCGCCCACAACGGCTACGCCTATCTCGAGGGTGCGTATGCCTTCCTGAAAAGCGGCGGCGACACACTGGACGCGGCTCTGAAAGTGGTGAAGGGGCCGGAGGACGATCCCAACGACGACACGGTTGGCCTGGGCGGCATTCCCAACGAGGAAGGCGTGGTGGAACTGGATGCCTGTTGCATGCACGGACCCACGCGGCGCGCCGGTTCAGTCGGCGGGGTGCGCAACATCAAGAACGTCTCGCTGGTTTCGAAAGCAGTGATGGAGCACACTGGCCACGTGATGCTTGTAGGAGAAGGCGCGGAGCGTTTTGCCGTGGCTGTGGGCTTTCCCCGGGAAAACTTGCTCACTGAACATGCGCGAAAAATTTGGCTATTGTGGAAAGAGTTTCATTCGACAGACGACTGGTGGGGGCCCGGCATATCCGATCCGCATTGGAAAGCGCCGGAGACGCAAGACAAACCACAATCCGAGTTGTGGCAGGAAAAAATCCACAACTTGCAAGCCCGCGCCGCGGACCTTGGCATTGAGCCAGAACTCCAATTGGCCGCGGTGCGCAAGGTTTTATTTCCGCCTACCGGCACCATCCATTGTTCCGCGTTAAGCGATAAGGGCGAAATTTCCGGATGCACTACGACCAGCGGCCTGGCGTTCAAGCTTCCCGGTCGCTGCGGCGATTCACCGATCATTGGCGCGGGTTGCTACACCGATCAGGACATAGGCTCGGCGGGGGCAACCGGCAGTGGCGAAGAAAATATCAAGGTCGCGGGAGCACACACGATTATTGAGAATATGCGTCACGGCATGTCTCCGCACGATGCCGGGATGGATGCGCTCAAGCGAATTGTCAGGAACTATAACGGCGATATGAGCAAATTGCGCTTGATGGACATGACCTACTACATCCTGCGCAAAGACGGTGCGTATGCCGGTGTGTCGCTGTGGGAGGGATATTCCAAGAGCAACCCTCACAAAATTGCGATTCACGATGGCAACCTTCGCGCAGAGGCGACGGTGAGCCTGTTCAAGGGACCTTCCCAGGAATTTCCGCCATTCCCGGATATTCCCGAGGATCTGAGGAAAGGGTCAGAGTATCTGAAATAGAACTCTAGTTGAACCGCACCTTCACATCCGGGCCCTTCTCCAGATGAATACTCTCGATGAAGCGGACTTTGCCGCTTTGCTGAGTGAGGATCACCGAAGAAGTTCGCGTGCCTTCGCCGAAGAAACGGACGCCTTTGAGCAATGCGCCGTCAGTAACGCCGGTCGCGGCAAAGATGAGTTGCTTGCCGGGAGCAAGGTCTTCGGCTTCATAGATACGGTTTTTATCTTTGACGCCCATGCGCGCCAAGCGCTCTTCCTGATCGGGCTTCACGACCAGACGCCCCAGCATGTAGCCGTTGAGGCAGCGGATGGCGGCCGCGGTGATCACACCTTCCGGCGCTCCGCCGGATCCCATTACCGCATGTACACCGGTACCGATCACGGCGGCGGCGATACCGGCCGAGAGGTCGCCGTCGCCGATTAGACGAATGCGGGCGCCGGCGGCGCGGATATCGGCGATCAGTTTTTCGTGGCGTGGCCGGTCGAGCACGATGATGACGAGATCCTCTACGTCGCGTTCCAGCCTTCTTGCAATGTTCTTCAGATTGTCGGCCACCGGCGCGTCCAGTTCGACCGCGTTTTTGCAGGAAGGCCCCACCACAATTTTTTCCATGTAGCAATCGGGAGCGTTGAGCAGTCCTCCGCGCTCGGAAGCGGCGAGGACGGTAATCGAACCGGGCGCGCCCGTGGCGCATAGATTCGTGCCTTCGAGCGGATCGACGGCGATATCGACCTCTGGCACTTCGCGTCCGTCGGGAAATTCCGCGCCAACTTTTTCGCCGATGTAAAGCATGGGAGCCTCGTCCCGTTCCCCCTCGCCGATCACGATGATGCCGCGCATGGGAATGGAGTCCATGGTCTGCCGCATCGCCTCGGTCGCCACATGATCAGAGAGCTTGCGCTCGCCCTGGCCCATGGTGCGGGCCGAGGCAATAGCCGCAACTTCGACGACACGCAAGAATCTGGATGCGAGGTCACTTTCAATGTTTTGACCGAAACTTCGGGCTTTGTTTTCCAGTCGAGTTTGCGTGGACATAAAAGCCTCCCAAGAAGTTATGGCAGCATAACGGCCATAAGAGCAGCGCGCATAATGCTCCATTGGAGAACCTCTCGTCAAGAAGGACAAGACTGTATGGACAATCGGATTTCTCGAACTTCATTTCGCAGACCTTACCAATCGAAATATGCGTTATAGGTCACAATCGGGCCGTGGTATTCTCTTACCCCTGAACCTGAGCCATTCCATGCCGGAATCGCGTCCGCTCACCGTGCTCTGTATCACGACTTATGAAAAAGGGCAGGAGTTTATGCGCGAGTGCAAGCGCATGGGCTGCCGGGTTTTTCTCGTGACTTCGGAAAAGCTGCGCGATGCCGACTGGCCGCGCGAGAGCCTGGACGATATGTTTTACCTTCCCGCCGAAATTCCAGTCGCCGATATCG
>JBAUVJ010000563.1:0-10456 GCA_049583165.1 Candidatus Sulfotelmatobacter sp.
CGCCACATAAAACGCCAGCCCCCACCCCGCCCGCAATCCATCCGGCCCAAGAAACACCGTCCGTACATACGACGGTTGCACCGCAAACTCCGGTCCCGGCGCTTCAGCCCTTCGCTCATTGTTCAAAATATTCATCAAGTTGCTCGTGTGGGGACAGCCACCCCCGGCTGTCCAGTCGAGCGAAGCTCGACAGCCCCTCCACCGAACTCGGCGGATAGGCGCACAGTTTCCCCAAACTCCCCCGCTCATGGTAAAACACTCGGCTTACGCTTATGCCCCAATTTTTCACGCGCCAACGCTTCGGCCGCCCCCAGTTTCTCGCCGGAGCTCTTCTCCTGATCTTTCTGGCGCAAGCACTCTGGCTGGTTCGCCGCGAACTAGCTCATAGCGAATTGCAACATGGCGAATTGCATGTCCCAGAATCTCCCGCGGCCGTCTCCCCCGGCGCGTCCGAGCAAGTTCGCATCGCCGCCGGCTGGCGGCAGATCCATGGCGAAGGAATCGCTGGTGCGCCCTTCCCCGATTCTCCCGGCTCGCTTCCCATGGAAGTTTCACCCGACGCCGATAACTTCGATACCGAGCACTCCCCGCTGCTCTCTCTGGTAACCGCCGCGCCCCTGCTCGCGTGGCCGCGCGCCTTCGCCACGCCTGAATCTTACTCGCCCTGGCTTCCGCGCCTTCCGTTCCTCGCCTTCGGAGTCTTCCTCGGAGCCTCGCTCTGGTATGTCTCCCGCCGTCTCTGCGGCAATCCCGGCGGATTTCTCGCCCTCACTCTCTACTGCTTTTCTCCCGCCATCCTTCAAGCCACTGCCGTCTGGCACGCCGAACCTGAAATCCTCGCCGCCTGGGGATCGTTCGGCGCAATCTTCACCGCCATCGCCGTCGCCCACACGCTCTATGCCCCGCGCGAAGTAATTCTCTGGAACTGGCGACGCATCGTATTGCTCGGCGTCTCCCTGGCCATCGCCGTCGGATCCCAATTCTCCACCATCATCATCCTCCCCATCGCGCTCGCCTTCATGCTTTACCTCGCGCCCATCCGCCGCGCCGCCGCCCTTGCCATTTGG
Source organism: Candidatus Sulfotelmatobacter sp. (assembly GCA_049583165.1). Classification (GTDB taxonomy): domain Bacteria; phylum Acidobacteriota; class Terriglobia; order Terriglobales; family Acidobacteriaceae; genus Sulfotelmatobacter. The sequence goes on from JBAUVJ010000563.1 coordinate 1,068, forward strand.
GCCGCCGCATGTCTCGTCGCCATCCTCATCCTCTTCGCCATTTATTTCTTTCATCCCCACGCCTTCGTCGAAGGCATGCGCCACGCTTCTTTCTGGGGAGCAACCTGGCGCGGTTTCACTGTGCCCGCCGTCTATCGCGCAGCTGCTCTGCAAATTCTGCGCGCCTGCCCTGCTTTCGCCTTGCTTATGCCGGTTGCAATCGGCGTTTACTGCACATGGCCGCGCACCCGCTACTTCGGCAATACCGCCCCGCTACTCGTTGGGATGTTCTTCATCGCTCTCGGCATCGCCCATCCTCACCTCGCCGGTGCGGGATTTCTGCTCGCTTCCGTCCCGTTCCTCCTGATCTTCGTCTCCGGCATCCTCGCCGACCTCGCGGAAACTCCCTACCGCTCCATCGTCGTGGCCTGCACCTGGGCCTTGGTCGGAGCCTACGTCTTCTGGAGTCTTTCGGCCCTGTTTCGAGTTCCTCGGGGATGACCACGAATTAAGGTAACGCTCACAATTCTCTACAATTCCCCCGCATCCCGGCCCCATCCCCAACGATCTAAAATATGTAGGAAGTCTTGTTTTTACGTGCATTTTTGAGGTGCGCCATGACGTTTACCTTGGAGTATCATAAGAGCGTGGATTGTTCCTCGCGACGCTCGATTCCGGCTTCGCTCGCGCTATTTGGCACTTTCCTGCTTCCCTTCCTCTTAGTCTCAGGCAGCCCAGCCCAAATCAGTGCGGGCTCTTCCAACTCCGGTCACGCGGCCAGCGCCGCGCCGCCCACTGGCGCTGTCGCGCCGTTTACCGGTAGCGTCGCGCCCCCGACAGGCGTCAGCTATTCCAGCAATTTCGCGCACTCCACAGGAATCTCGCAGAACTCTGGAAGCTGGCACAACCCCGGAGCTTTTAACAATCACAATAATAATAATAATAATGACGCGCACCATCACCCGCATCACACCGCCAACGGCGTTGCCTACTATCCATATATCTACGGCGTGCCCGGGCCCTACGCCGTCGATACCAGCGAGACCGCCGCTCCGGATGACGACGACAACAACAATAATGACGATGCCGAATATCAGGGAGGCCCGACGATTTTTGACCGCCGCGGATCAGGCCAGGATTCCTATATCCCACCGTCCTACACCGGACCGGCAGAGAGCGCGTCAGCGCAGTCCGATCCCGCTCCCGAACCACCTGCGCCGCCCACCGTCCTCATTTTCAAAGATGGTCATCAGCTCGAGGTCAGCAACTATGCCATCGTCAGTCCAACTCTCTACGACCTGACTCCTGGCCATCCCCGCAAAATCGCGCTGGCCGATCTCGATCTCCTCGCCACCCAGAAGCAAAACGACGATCGCGGCGTCACCTTTCAACTGCCGCCCACAGCCCAGGCCAACTGACCATGCGCCCACACCCTCTCATCACCGGTTTTGTGTGGGGCGGGCGCCCTCGCCCGCGAACCGCCTCCAGCAAAACAAATCTCGCAGGAAATTCTTGCGGTCTTCTTCTCGGCACGCTGCTAATTTTTTGCGTTCTGTTAACGCTCGCGCCATCCGCAGTCTCCCAGCGCGCAGTCTCCCACGCCGCAGCCCCGGCGCACGCCGCTCTCCCGCATTCTCACTCGCCCGCTGGCAATCTCGCCTTCGCGCGCAGCGGATACCGATTCTCCTCCCGCAGATCTTCTCCATACGCTTCTCCGTATGCCTCGCCCTACTCTTCGCTGCCCTTCCCGTTTTTCGGCGACTCCTTCGATCCCGATGACATCTATTCTTCCGGCTATCCCGTCGCATCACAACCACCACCGTTCCTGATGGAAGCCCTTCGCGAAATGTCCAACTCCGGCCCGAATTCCATGGGGTCCGCCGCCACGCTGGAGAGCCGTGATTCTTCCCCCTCCCAGCCGTTGATGATCGAACTCCAGAACGGTCGCTACGTTCGCGTCAACAGCGCAGCAGCCGATGGCGACGCCCTTCCACTCGCGTCCAGTAATGCCGGCAACTCAACTCGACCGGTCGCCCCTCAGCCCCCGCTGATCGCCGCCGCATCTCCCGCGCCCGTTCTGCCTCCGGTCGTCCTCATCTTTCGCGACGGACACAACGAAGAAGTCCGCGATTACACCATCGCCGACGGCATCCTCTACGCCCGCGGCGACTACTACACCGACGGCTACTGGACCAAAAAAATCGGCCTCTCCACCCTGAACTTGAATCAAACCCTCCAGGCCAACGCCGACCGCAACATAAAATTCGTACTCCCCGCATCCCCCAACGAAGTCATCACCCGCCCCTAAGTGTAGGGACAGCCGCCCTCGGCTGTCCGTTCGAGCGAAGCTCGACCATTCGATGTCGTCACAAGTGCCTTTATCAGATAACCGTCCCGCCGCTGTCCCAGCCAAGCGCACCAGACCGCCCCCTTATCGGATGACAAAAGTAACGTATTTAGATATCCGCATGCGGCTAGAATGCCGCTCTGGAGTCAACAATGGAACAATATGTAACCACCGGAGTTCCTCAGCCCGACAATCCTCCCGCCCAGACAAAGCGCAAGGGGATACTCGTAAAATGGTCGCTTCTTGCCACCGCCCTGCTGCTCGCTTATTTTATGTGGCAATGCGGATCCGGAATGAAGGCGGGCGCCAGCCTTTCCGATGATGCTGTGCGTCACTTCCACGCGCAACTAGACTCGGAAGCCTACAGCGACATTGTCCACGAGTCTGACGAGGCCTTTCAGAACTCAGAAAGCCCTGACGAGCTGACAAAATTTCTGGCCGGAGTCCATTCAAAACTAGGCGCCTCGCACGATTTCACCCGCGCCAACATTATGGTGAATGCCACTACCAATGGCACGTTCATCAAGGTCAACTACCAAAGCACATTTGATCAGGGCAACGCCGCTGAATCGTTCGTATGGAAAAAATCTGGGGCTGTCCTGAAGCTCGTGCGCTACGACGTGAATTCCAAGGCGTTCCTGGAGAGATGAGGCCTTTCAATCGAGCGAAGCTCGACAACTCCCTCGTCGGCGCGACGAAAATGACCCGCATCATTTTTCGAGACTAGCGCCGCACATCACTTACGACGCGTCGCATCAAAAAACTTCCTAATCCCCTCCCAATACCTCCGCACCACATTCTCTGTCCTCAAATGCCCGCCCCGCTTCACCGACTTCAAACTCACTCCCGTCTCCTCCGCAAACTTCACGCTGCCCTCATAAGGCACATGCGGATCGTCCTTCGCATGGAAAATCATCACCTTCGACGCATCGATCTCCGCCCTGCGATGCCAAGGACTATAAAAAGTCCCGCTCCGCAACTTCTCCCAGTTCGTATCCGAAAGCCGGTACCCGCGCCCAAACGCCTCGCGAATATATCCCGCGTAGTTCTCGGAAGAAGTCTCCATTTTCTCCGCGCGATCTAGAATCGCCCAATCCGTGACCGGACAATTCGCCACCACCTTCTTCACTCGTGGATCGAGCGACGCCAGAATCGCCGCCGCCCCACCAAAGCTTCCTCCGATCACGAAAATTTCATCCGGCGTCAAATCAAATCGCCGCCGGAAATCAATCTCCTCGATCCCCTTCGGCACTTCGTCAATCACATCAAGACTGTCTTCATCCGGCGACCGCTCCAAAAATTCCCCATCGCTCTCCCACGCTCCCCGATATCGCGGATACACCACCCAGAATCCCTTCGCCGCCAAAAACTCGCAAAGCCCCTGCTTCCGGGGAATCGAAGGCATCCCATCGCACAAAATAATGACGCGTGCTTTCTTACGCGCCCGCGCAGCCGGCAAAAATTCGGCCACAATCTCTCCCTTAAGTCGAGTCCTGAACATAGAATTACTCCAAGCCCATTCGATTTACTCCGCCAGCGTCTGCCCTTAGCCCCGGAGGGGCGGCATACAATAGCCCGGCACGTAAGTGCCGGGTAGGATTTAATTTACGGGAACAAGTCCCGTTAGGGACGGCACCAAAATTCCTCGCACGGCACCTGGTCGATACACTCTCACCCCCGCCAATCGTGATACAATAACCCTTACGCTGAAATCTAACTAACCGCCTGTGAATGCAACCGTTTAGCGCTAATTTTTGCGGTTCACGAGATTGCCAAGGAGACTAACAACTCCCGAAAAGCCAACGGCTAATTGCTAACTGCCAATTGCTAAAATCATGCCTGACGATCAAAATCCCGAACTCCCTCTGACTCCTCCCACGCCTCCAGGCGATGGCAGCCCCGGCGCTCTCCACATTCAGCCCGTCAACATTGAAGACGAGATGCGCAAGTCGTATCTCGATTATTCCATGTCGGTCATCATCGGCCGCGCTCTGCCCGATGTCCGCGACGGACTCAAGCCCGTGCACCGCCGCATTCTCTACACCATGCAGCAGATGGGACTCTATCCCAATCGCGCCACCCGCAAGTGCGCCCGCATCGTCGGAGACGTCATGGGCAAGTACCATCCCCATGGCAACCTCGCCGTCTATGACGCTCTCGTGCGTCTCGCCCAAACCTGGAGCCTGCGTTACCCGCTCATCTTTGGCCAGGGAAATTTCGGCTCCGTCGATGGCGATCCTCCCGCGGCCGATCGCTACACCGAAGCCAAGCTCGCACAGGTTTCCACCGCCCTGCTCGAAGATCTCGACAAAGAAACCGTCGACTTCCGCCCCAACTACGACGGCAGCGAAGTCGAACCCGACGTTCTTCCCACGCGCATTCCAAATCTGCTGATCAACGGCTCCGACGGAATCGCCGTCGGCATGGCCACAAAGATTCCGCCGCACAATCTAACCGAGATCGTCGACGCCACCATCACGCTGATCAACGACCCGACCGCCCAGCTCGCCGAAATTCTAAAGTTCGTCCAGGGCCCCGATTTCCCCACCGCCGGCATCATTCACGGACGCGCCGGCGTTTTCGAAGCCTACCGCACTGGCCGCGGACGCTTCATGATGCGCGCCAAAGCCGCCATCGAAAACATCAACAAAGATCGCCAGGCCATCATCGTCACCGAAATTCCTTATCAGGTAAACAAAGCGCGCCTGGTCGAGCGCATCGCGCAACTGGTCAACGACAAGGACATCGAAGACATCTCCGACATTCGCGACGAGAGCGATCGTGACGGCATGCGCATCGTGGTCGAACTCAAGCGCGGCGCCGAGCCCCAAATCGTTCTCAATCAGCTCTTCAAACACACCTCCATGCAGGAAGGTTTTTCCATGATCCTGCTGGCGGTGGTCAACGGACAGCCCCGCGAAATGGGCCTGATTCAGGCCATCAAGCATTTCATCAATCATCGCGTCGAAGTCGTCCGCCGCCGCACCGTTTTCCTTTTACAGAAAGCAAAAGACCGCGAACACATCCTCGAAGGCTATCGCACCGCCCTCGATCACCTCGACAACGTCATCACCATCATCCGCGCGAGCGCCAACCGCGCCGACGCCCGCGAAAATTTAGTAGCCTATTTCGGCGGCAAGAAAATCGATATCAACACCACCGGCCGCGCTCCCAAGCTCGATCCCGAAAAGCCGTTCACCACGCGCCAGGCCGAAGCCATTCTCGAACTCCAGCTCCACCGCCTCACCAAGCTTTCCATCGACGAAATTTCCAACGAGCTGAAAGAAGTCCGCGAGAAGATCGAAGACTACGAATCGATTCTCGCCTCCGAGAAAAAACTTCGCACCGTCATCATCAAGGAACTCGAAGAAGTAAAAGAGCTCTACGGTGACGAGCGCCGCACCCGCATCGAAGACGAAGCCGCCGAAATCGTCCTCGAAGATCTTATCGCCGATGAACAAGTCGCGGTCACCTTCAGCCACTCCGGCTACATGAAGCGCACGCCCATCTCCACCTACCGCATGCAGCGCCGCGGTGGCAGCGGACGCACCGGCATGAAGACGCGTGACGAGGATTTCGTCGAGCACCTCTTCATCGCCTCTACCCATGCCTACATTTTGATTTTCACCAACAAGGGCCGTGTCTACTGGCTCAAGGTCTACGAAATTCCCGACGTCAGCGCCGCCGGAAAAGGCAAGCACATCGGCAACCTCATCGGACTGCAACCCGGCGAGACCGTCCGCACCATGCTCGCCGTCCGCAATCTCGAAGAAGAAAACAAATACATCTTCTTCGCCACCCGCAACGGCCTGGTAAAAAAATCGGAACTGCGCGAGTTCATGCACGTCCGCTCCAACGGCATCAACGCCATCAACATCGAAACCGGAGACGAACTCGTCGCCGCCCGCATCACCAACGGCAACCAGATCGTTTTCATCGCCTCGCATGAAGGCATGGCCGTCCGCTTCGATGAAAATCACGTTCGCCCCATGGGCCGCGCCGCCTACGGCGTCAACGGCATCAACCTGGACGAAGGCGACTACGTAGTAGGAATGACAGTCACTCCCAAGCCCGGCGAAAAACCGGTAGGAGCACCTGCTGCGGGTTCTGCGGAGGAATCGGGAAGTGACGTGGATTCGGCAAGTGACGCGAAGACGGGAAGCGCAACGAAGTCGCGTAGCGCCGCGAAGTCAGGAAGTGACGTGGAAGAGCGGCGCTTAAGCGCCGCGAAAGGTGAACAAGATGACGCGGCTTTAGCCGCTGCCAGTGATGAGGTGATCGACCTCACTCAAAAAGGCAACCTCATCCTCTCCGTCACCGAAAACGGCTACGGCAAGCGCACTCCCGCAGACGAATACCGCCTCACTAATCGCGCCGGCAAAGGCGTCATCAATGTCAAAACCACCGAACGCGTCGGCAAAGTCGTCGCCATCGCCCTGGTTGATGAGAATTCCCAAGTCATGCTCATCAGCCACTACGGCAAAATCATCCGCATGGATTCCAAAACCATCCGCGAATCCGGCCGCAACGCCCAGGGCGTCCGCCTCCTCCACATGGAACCCGGCGACAAAGTAGCCGCGGCCGTAGTGTTAGCGCCGGAGGAAGAACCACCTACCAACGGAGGATTGTTGCAATAGTTGTTTTGACCGTGTGGCGCGGGCGCCCCCGCCCGCGTTTTCGCCTCCCAGGCGGAAAGGTCAGGATCGAGACGGCTTCAAGGAGAGTCTGAAGAGCCCTCGCCCAATTACTACGACTGACCTAAAGTAAGGTATGGCGGGTGGCCGGAATCGCTGGATAATACCCTAGGGCACAAATGATGCGCTATTGGGTCGCTATCGTTGCACTACTGGCCGTGTTGACCAGGCACGCGAATGCGAACAGCTATGCGACGATCCGACCCGCGAATTACGAACTAGCCAAGCAGTCCGGTCTGTTCGTTGCTGCGAAGCACGGCAAATACGGCTTCATCGACAAGAATGGCAAAGTCGTCATCCCCTTTCAGTTCGACGATGCGCACATTTTTTCGGAGGGCCTAGCGGCGGTTTCAATCGATGGGTCTTGGGGTTATATTGACGAAGCCGGGACAACCTTTATCCCGCCTCAATTTGACGATGCAAGGGAGTTTTCTGAGGGATTAGCGGCGGTTCGCAAGAATGACAAGTGGGGATTCATCTCCCGTTCTGGCGCGCTCGTGATCCCTCCTGGAGACATTCTGGCTTCGGCTTTTCATGACGGCTTGGCCGCGCGTGGCGAGCATGAATCGCGGGGATACATAGACCTCTCCGGCGAATACCAGATTGCGGGCAAATATGCGCAAGCCGAGCAGTTCGGTGAGGAATTGGGTGCTGTTTCGAATGATTACAAATGGGGTTTCGTCGATACGAAGGGCAAGCTCGTTATACCTGAAGAATTTTACGTGACGTATGGTTTTCGGGACGGACTGGCAGCTACAGCGGTCGACAGCGAACACTGGGGATTCATCGACCACCAAGGAAATTTTGTGATTCGACCGAAATTTCGGCAGGAATTTTGGTTTTCCGAGGATATGGCTGCTGTACAGATCCATGGCAAATGGGGCTTTATTGACAAAACGGGCCGCGTCATAATCCCCGCTCGTTTTGACGATACCAGCGCATTTTCAGAAGGTTTCGCGCCCGTCCAGATAGGTGAGAAGTGGGGCTATATTGATAAGCAAGGGACAGTCGTGATCGTGCCCGCTTTCGACAATGCGGGGGAATTCGGGGATGGGGTCGCAGAAGTCGAAGTCGCAGGAAAGAGAGGATATATCAATACTAAAGGCGCGTATGTCTGGCAACCCACAAGATGAGTAATTCTGCGGCGTAATCGTTGGGCGCTCTTGCCCGCTCGCGAATAGTCAGGTCCCACTTACTCCACTCCCTGCTTCCGATTAATCTCCCTCGAAAACTCCGTAAAGAAATTCAGCAACGTTCCCCACCCCACTTGCTCCGCCACCGCCTGGCCGCCCTCGGCAAAAGGATTATGCGATCCCGGCTTCCACGCAGTCGAAACCATCCCTCCGCCGAACGCTCCGCCATACAGCGCCCACTGCGGCCGCAAATGCTCCTCGCTGCGATCGTAAGTCAGCAGATTCCGGATGAACGCATGCCGCGTCCGCGGCCACAGACCGTCGCACTTGCACTTGTCGTAGCGCACTTCATATCCCAGCTTCGCATTGCCCAGCGCCGCCAGCGTGTTCGCCGTGATAAATTGTCCCTCGCGCGACGCCCACCGCTCGCCATAACCTCCAATTCCACCCTGCCACTGGTAGGGAGTTCCCCGCGCCTGATCAATCGCCGCGGCAAACATGCGCTTCATGTAAGCCTCGGGAGTGGTTAGCGTCTGCTTCAAATAAATTTCTCTTCGCTGTTCCGCGGTCAGCGTCACTAACTTGCGGTTCTTGCCCACATAAACTCCCGCGATCCACCCTGACTCCCAATCGCGAGCCTTGATCAACCCCGCCGTCGCCGCATCCTTGGTCACGTCGACAGCCTGCTTCGTCTTGTCCTCCACCTGCTGCACCGGATTCGGATTTTCATCGCTCTTCGTTGCCCCGGGCGAATCCGGCACCTCTTTTGCCGGTGTCTGTCCCGCCGTATCCGGAGGATTCGTCGGCTGAGATTGCGACTGCCCCGGCGCCCATCTTCCAACCATCAAGAGCGCGCACACCAGCATCGCCCCGCGCACCACCCTCGCCGCAGCGCATCCCTTGCCACTATTCAAATGACCCATCTCCCCAAGCCTACTCCAGCCCGAACCGTCTCAGTGTTACCCTGTGCGCCTCTGTGTTCCCCCTGTGGTTAAAAGCCTTTGACCTTGTGGTGAAAGCCTCTGACTCTCCCGCCCTGCTAAACTCCGGGTTGGATGCACTCTCTCTACAATCGCGTTGCCGGACAAAGCGTCGAACGCATCGCCGCCTTCAGCGACGGAATCTTCATCGCCCCCCAGATTCTGCTGGGGATTGTTTTCCAGAAAATCCCCGATGATTGGCGCGAAATAAACCATGTGGGGACAGCCGCCCTCGGCTGTCCAGTCGAGTGTAGCT
>JBAUVJ010000564.1:0-4753 GCA_049583165.1 Candidatus Sulfotelmatobacter sp.
TCATTGCCCGTGCTGATGCGATCGTTACGTTTACAGCGCCACGTCCGGCGCATATGTTTAGTTCGCTCACGGCAGGGCCAACCCTCGTGGCTGATATTGGCTCTCCGGAAGAAGCGATTGTCTCGAAGCTGCAACTGAACGTGATCACTGCCCACGACATAGCGTCCGCGGTCGCGCCGCGTCCGGCGGAGTCAAACAAGGGCAGCTACGGACATGTTCTTGTAGTGGGAGGCGCGCTGGGGAAGTCCGGGTCGGTGGCGATGGCGGGGATGGCGGCGCTGCGCGCAGGCGCCGGACTATCGACTATCGCGACAGCAAAGTCGGTACTCGGAACCGTCGCGGGATTTCATCCGGAGTTGATGACCGAGCCTTTACCAGAAACGAAGGCAGGAACGATTTCAGCGAGCGCGCAGGAACGAATCGAGGAATTGGCTAAAGGCAAGAGCGTGGTTGCGATAGGGCCGGGAATTTCGCGGCATCGGCAAACCTCGGAGCTCGTGCGAACGCTGGTCACGAAACTACAACTTCCCCTTGTGGTGGATGCTGATGGACTGAATGCGTTTGAAGGCCAAACCACTGACTTGAATGGAAAAGGAAGAACGCTAGTGATTACTCCGCATCCGGGGGAGATGGCGCGGTTGACGGGATTGAGCATTGCCGAAGTTCAGGCAGATCGATTGGGTGTGGCGCGAAAATTCGCGCGCGAGCACGAACTGATTGTGGTGCTCAAAGGGCATCGGACGCTGGTCGTGCGACCTGATGGTGAGGCCTGGGTGAACACAACCGGGAATCCGGGAATGGCCACCGGCGGCACGGGAGACATTCTCACGGGTATGGTTGCTGGCATGATTGCGCAGCACACCAAGGACACCTTCACGGCTGTACTTGCCGCGGTCCATCTGCATGGACTCGCCGGAGATGTGATGCGGGAGAGTGTGGGCGAACATTCTCTGGTCGCGACCGATCTTCTTAAGGGACTGCCTCAGGCTTTTCGACGCACGCAAAATGCCGTCGAGGAAAAGCTAGTCTCTTGGGGTGGTTGAGTACGCGCATGATTCCGTTGTCATCTCGAGGCCGGCAGGCGAATCGTCTTACCTGAAGCCGCGGAACGCCGCGCAGCGTCGAGAATTTCCGTCACAGTGACATTAGTCTGAAGGGACGAGAGCCCATCTGGATTCATGCCGTTCAATACCACGGCCCGTAGAAAAGATATCGAGTTGTCGTATGGAGCAGGAAGCGGTTTGGCGGCGACTTGTTCTTCCTGGCCGCCCGCGCGCCGCACGCGAATGTCATCTCGCTTCACCGTGATTGCATATCCCGTTTGCCCGTAGACTTCCATGTCTTTGCGATCGAAAGGCCAGTTCCACGAGGCTTGCACGATGGCTTGCGCCTTGGGGTAGGTCAGAATGATCGTCGCCTCATCGTCCACTCGCGGATAGATTTCGGGCTTGATCTGCTGGGTGATGGCGGTGACCGTCTGTGGACGTTCTCCGTTCATGAGCCAAGTCATTAGATCGGCGCCGTAGCATCCGAAATCGAAGAGAGCGCCTGCGCCATCTAGTTTGGGATCTGTAAGCCAACTCAAGAACTCAGGGCCCACACCAATTTCCTTGGGGCCACTGTGACCATCGTGGATGACAACTTTGCGGATGTCACCGAGCGCCTTCTCATGCACCAAATCGTATGCGGCTCGGTTGCTGGGGTACCACGTGGTTTCATAGTTGACGAGAACTTGAATCTTGCCGGCGTGTGCGGCTTTCTCGATAGCCAGTGCGTCCTCAAAACTCACCGCCAAAGGCTTTTCCATCATGACGTGAACAGCATGCCGGGCGCAGACTTCCACGACGTGCCGATGGTCGTAAGTATTGGTGTAGACGAGCACAGCTTGCGGGTGCGTGCGTTCGAGCATTTCTTCGAGGCCGGAAAACAGCAAGTCCTTGTTGAAGCCGTAGCGCGTCGCGTACCGCAAACCGAGAGCCTGGTCTGGATCAGCGATGCCGACGATCTCGATTTCTGGGTTGTGGAGCGAATGCTCGAGGAAGCCCTGAACATGGCCGTGAACCAAGCCCACGATACCGACACGGAGCGGAGGCGCGGTCCCCGCCGGAGCAGTTTGGCCTGGGCAGTAAGCGACGACGAACGGCAGGAGTATGAAGCAAAAAATCAAAGACGAGAAATTGCGCATATGTCCTCTAAAGCCCCAAAGACCATCTAATTGTAGGAATCTGTCGTCAGTGGACCACCGAAATCGACGCGCTCCAACTATAGTCCTTTGGGACATTAATCTATCAGTTACTGCTTTCTATCCGTATGGCATTGCAGATGTTACGCCCAAACCTCGCGCCTGTAGCGGGAATCCGGCCATTCTGCTTCCGTAACCTGTTACCTGTACGGATGGCATGACATAGTGAAGCTCGTTATGACCCACTTCCCCCAACCGCACCCATCGAGGCGCGCGGCCCGGGTCCAGCTTGGAGATTCCGTTCTGGCTGCGATTCGTTTAGAAGATGGCCGGCGTATAAGAGCTAAACTACAAAACATTTCCGTGACTGGCGGACTGTTGCAATTGCAGCATCCTCTGGGAAACGGCTCTTTCGTGGAACTCGCATTTCAGACGCAATCCGGGCCCGTCCATGGCATGGCTGAAATACTGACTCCCATGCGAAGGACGGCTTCCGGGGTGCTGCAACCGTTCCGCTTCGTTGCCCTCGAGGATGACGACCACCGCCGCCTGCGCACATCGCTTGATCATGTGGCGGATCGGAATCTGTTGGGACTGAAGTCGTCAGTGTTCCAGTTGCCGAAGACGATTTGATTCTGACACGCGCCGCAATGTGAAGCAGCACGGGTGTTTGCTTCAGCTCTCTCGATATACTGATTCTGGTTTTGGACGGTCCGCCGGGACCAGGATTCAGGAGATGACGCGGGAGATCACCACACACTCGGCTGAGGAAACGATTGCCTTCGGGCGCACGCTGGCGGAGTTGCTGGCGCCACCCAAGCTCGTGCTTTTGCGCGGCGACCTGGGCGCGGGGAAAACCACGCTGGTCAAGGGAATCGCGGCCGCCTTCGACGCCGCGGCGGAAGAAGATGTCACCAGTCCCACGTTCACGCTGGTGCATGAATATCGCGGACCACGCGCCAATCTTTATCACATCGATCTTTACCGTATCGATACGCAGCGCGAATTGGAAACGCTGGGGCTCGATGACCTGCGGGCCGAGAACAGCATTCTGCTGATTGAGTGGGGAGAGAAATTTTCACGATTGCTTGAAGAGCGAGATGTGGAGATTGCTTTGGAGCTGGAGGGCGAGAGTGAGAGAAGGATCAAGGTTGTCACTAGCGTGCTGGTTGGCGGTTTGCGGCCGGCATGAGGGCTACCCGGGCACAAGAAGCCGGAATGCTCCATTCATGCGCCATCGAGAAGAGAATGGCGACCGCGAAAAGCGCGAAGATCAGGTGCCTGGTCTGCATCAACTCAATTATCCCATGCGCAGTTTGTTCCCGCGGTAAAGAACGACCACAGGGCTGAAGCCCGGCGAATTCTCGATGTTTTACGCGGCCCCTTCGCCGGGCTCAGGGCAAGCTGCAGGGCCGCTCTTCCACGGTTGGCTTAATTCGATCCGGTTCAAAACCCCATGATGTTGTAGCCGCAGTCGACGTAGATGACTTCGCCGGTAATGCCACTGCTGGCGTCAGAGGCGAGGAAGACTCCGGTCGAGCCGACTTCCTCGACTTCCACGCGGCGGCCCAGTGGGGCGCGTTCCTCGTGGCCCTTCAGCATGTCGCCGAAGCCGGCGATGCCCCGCGCGGCGAGGGTTTTGATCGGTCCTGCGGAGATGGCGTTGACGCGGATTTTCTTTTTCCCTAATTCGTAGGCGAGATAACGCACCGAGCATTCGAGGCCGGCTTTGGCTACTGCCATCACGTTGTAGCGCGGCACGACTTTTTCGGAAGCATAGTAAGTCATGGTGAGGATCGATCCGCCATCTTCCATGAGCGGCTCAGCGGCGCGGGCGACCGCGACCAGAGAATACACACTCACATCCATTGCCACGCGAAAACCCTCGCGCGTGGTGTTGATGAAGTCGCCCTTGAGTTCGTCGGCGGGAGCGTAGGCGACGGAATGCACAACCGCGTGAAGTTTGCCGTAGCGCTCTTTTAGAGTCGCGAAGAGGTGGGCAATTTCTTCGTCCTTGCTGACGTCGCACATGTAGCCTTCGGCTCCGGGCAGGGAGAGGATCAGGTCTTTCGCTTCCTGCTCCAGGCGCTCGTTTTGGTAGGTGATGGCGAGCTTCATGCCGGCGGCGTGCAGGCCCTGGGCGATGGACCAGGCGATTGAGCGCTTGTTGGCGACTCCGAAGACAACGGCGTTACGGCCTTGCAGATCAGACATAAGTATTCCTCGGAATGGGAAAGAATAACAGGAATGCAGAAGTCAGAAGTAAGAATGCAGAAGTAAGAAGCACCGGCGCAACACACTGTCGATTTTACTTCTGACTTCTTAGTTCTGACTTAGCTTACAACTTCCTCCACCGCAGCGGCCGTCGACACAGGCCAACTGGCAGCGACAAAAGCCAGCCCGTAGACGCAGGCCAGAATGGCGAATGCGGCCACCAAGCTGACGTTGTGCGCAACTGCTCCGACGCCCAGCGCGAGCACGAGTTGCAAAGAGGTTCCCCAGAAATAGAATGTGTTCTGAACTCGTCCCATGAGATGCTTCGGGACGGTTTCCATAAGGGTGGTGTTCATC
>JBAUVJ010000565.1:0-8087 GCA_049583165.1 Candidatus Sulfotelmatobacter sp.
CACGACCGGCCGCGTGATCAAGGGCAAGCTGAATACGCTGGACCCCTCGCCGGACGATCCTGAGCTGCAAAAATTCATGCAATGGGCCGATCCCTATCGCACGATGAAAGTACGCGCCAACGCGGATATTCCGCGGGATGCGATTCAGGCTCGGACATTTGGAGCGGAAGGAATAGGCCTCTGCCGCACCGAACATATGTTCTTTGGCGAAGAAAAAATTCCGCACATGCGCGCCATGATTCTCGCGGAGAACGAGAAAGATCGACGGACCGCACTGAAGAAGCTGCTCCCCATGCAGCGCAAAGACTTTGCCGGAGTTTTCAAGGCGATGGACGGTCTGCCTGTTACGATCCGCACGCTCGACCCGCCGCTGCATGAGTTTCTGCCGCGGCGTGAAGATTTGATGGTTGATATCGCGCTGCTTTCCTCTTCAGATGCCAAACGTAAGAAGGAGATGGTGAGAACCTATCGCGACTACGGTGCGAAAGCGGCGGGCGATTTGAAGAAATTGTTGCCCGCACTTTTAAAACGCGTGGAACAGCTGCACGAGTTTAATCCCATGCTCGGGCATCGAGGATGCCGCCTCGGCATCACTTATCCGGAGATTACGGAGATGCAGGCGCGCGCGATTTTTGAAGCCGCAGTTGAGGTTTCAAAGAAAGGCGTGAAGGTGTTTCCTGAAGTTATGATTCCGCTCGTGGCTACGCTGAAGGAAATGGCGAACCAGGCAGCAATCGTGCGGCGGGTCTCCGAAGACGTCTTCAAAGAGAAGGGAACGAAGATCGACTACATGGTGGGCACGATGATCGAGTTGCCGCGCGCGGCACTGGTGGCCGACGAGATAGCCAAGGAGGCCGAGTTCTTCTCCTTCGGCACCAACGATCTGACGCAAACCACGTTCGGCTTTTCGCGAGACGACGTGAATAAGATTCTGCCAACCTATATAGAGGAAGGGATTCTGAAGCAGGATCCCTTCGCCGCGCTGGATCGTGAAGGCGTGGGCCAGTTGGTGAAGATCGCCACCGAGCGCGGGCGAAAGACTCGGCCCACGTTGAAGGTGGGAATCTGCGGCGAGCACGGCGGCGAACCATCGTCGGTGGAATTCTGCCATCAGGTGGGATTGAACTATGTTTCCTGCTCGCCCTTCCGAGTCCTTACGGCGCGGTTGGCGGCGGCTCAAGCTGCCGCCGCGGACAAGCTGAAAGTCGAAGGCGACCGAACGAAATAAAATCGTATAAGGACGTTGCGGATCTGAGAATTTCTCAGGCCTCAGCGTCCTTTGCGTTTGACCGGTTGCCTACTGCACTTTCTGTAGTCGAGCGATCAGTTTCTGCGCCAGGCTCTCTTCCGACTCCGACCACAATAGCCGCGTGTTTGCCCCGCTGTTCTTCTCCACGTTGGTGGAGAACTCCACAAGCTTGGCAACGTTATCGCGAATCTTGTCACGAGTCTGCTCGTTGAGAGAAGTCTCAGGCTGCAGAAAGAACGAATCCAGGCCAAGATCTATTTCAACGTGCCCCGTCTGCCGGTAGGCTCCCGCGTCGAACTCCTCCCCTTGAACGATGACCTTCACGGTCGCGGGCTCGAGCACCCAATTCGCAGTCGATTCGTCTGGCGTCCACAGATCCCAGTGGGCCTCAAAGACATATGCATAATCGTCGTGAACCGATTCAGCGGCGATCAGCGTGGCCTGTCCGGGATCGATGCCGCCGGGAAACCGCCGTTCCAGCACGGTCGCTTCGTTCCACGAAACCGGATGCAGAGCGAAATAGGTAACGCCCGGACGCTGGGTCGAGAAAGGGAACTGCCGCAACACAGAAAAAGCATGCGGCAACATCTCCGGGCCGGAAAAATCAGAGAACCAAAGACTGAGATACAGTGGATCGGACACAATCGCCTCGATTGGTTGGGTGCTGCGCCTCGGCGCGCTACCTTCACAATTCTAAATCGTCCTGCGTGTTGCGTGGCAAGCCCAGGTTTCGGCACAATGCTCCACTGGATCGAAGATGAATAAAACGTTTGCGTTTCTGGTGTGGGCAACGGTTGCAGCGCTCGGGGCCGTAGCGCTAGGCGCGATCGCACTGCATCGCGGCGAACCGATCAACGCCCTCTGGCTGGTAGTTGCGGCGACCTGCTGTTACGCGCTGGGTTATCGCTTTTACAGCAAATTCATCGCGACGAAAATTCTTGTGCTCAATGGTTTGCGCGCCACTCCAGCCGAGCGCCTGGAAAACGGACGCGACTTTCTTCTCACCAATAAATGGGTTGTCTTTGGGCATCACTTTGCGGCCATTGCGGGGCCCGGTCCGCTGGTGGGGCCGGTGCTGGCTGCGCAATTCGGTTATTTGCCGGGAACGATGTGGGTGCTTGCGGGCGCAGTATTTGCAGGATGCGTGCAGGACTTCGTGATTCTGCTGTTTTCAGTGCGCCGCGACGGGAAGTCGTTGACCGAGATGGCGAAGGACGAGATCGGGCGCGTCGGCGGATTCGTAGCCTATGTGGCCGTGATTGCGATTCTGATCATTCTGCTGGGCGTGGCGGCGCTGATTGTGGTGAATGCTCTCAAGGCAAGTCCCTGGGGTACGTTCACCATCGCGATGACCATGCCGGTTGCGTTATTGATGGGCGTCTATCTTCGGCGGATTCGTCCGGGGAAAGTGCTGGAAGTCTCCGCCCTGGGGTTTGTTCTGGTGCTGGCGGCGATTTGGGGTGGCCAGTACGTATCGCAGAATGCGGGGCTGGCAAAATTGTTCACGTTCAGCGCGCCCGCCCTGGCGATTCTGATTATGGTTTACGGATTTGCCGCGTCTGCATTGCCGGTGTGGTTGCTGCTGGCGCCGCGCGATTACCTCAGCACTTTCGTGAAGCTGGGGACGATCGCACTGCTGGCAGTGGGAATTGTGGCGTTGCATCCCACGCTGCGCATGCCGGCGCTGACGCGCTTTGTCGATGGAACCGGTCCGGTATTCGCCGGCAAGATATTTCCTTTTGCATTCATCACTATCGCGTGCGGAGCGATCAGCGGGTTCCACGCGCTCATTTCCAGCGGAACCACTCCCAAGATGATTTCTCGGGAAACCGAAGCGCGCATGGTGGGTTACGGCGCCATGATGGCGGAATCTGCCGTAGCAGTCATGGCAATCATTGCAGCCTGCGTGATGCAGCCGGGGGCGTATTTCGCAATTAACAGTCCGGCGGGAATCGTGGGCCAGGCGCCGGCTACGGCGGCAGCGACGATTTCCAGTTGGGGATTTCCAGTGACTGCCACGGACATGGAAACCCTGGCTCACGCCGTGGGCGAGCAGACGCTCTTCAACCGGACGGGCGGCGCGCCGGCCTTCGCCGTGGGCATGGCGCATATCTTTTCGCACAGTCTGGGCGGTGAAACGCTGATGGCGTTGTGGTACCACTTCGCCATCATGTTTGAAGCGCTGTTCATATTGACCATTCTCGATGCGGGCACACGTGTGGCGCGGTTCATGCTGCAAGATGCGCTCGGGCATGTTTACAAGCCTTTGGGGCGGACGAGTTGGTATCCGTCGATTCTGGCGACCAGCGCGTTGATCGTGAGCTCCTGGGGATATTTTCTGTGGCAGGGAGTAAAAGATCCGCTGGGTGGAATCAATTCCTTGTGGCCGCTGTTTGGAATCTCCAATCAATTGCTGGCGACAGTTGCGCTATGCGTGGCAACGACGATCATCATCAAGATGCATCGAGCAAAGTATGCCGCGGTAACGCTGCTGCCGCTCGCCTGGCTGGTGGCAGTGACGTTCACAGCTTCATGGCACAAGATGTTCGACCCGAATCCGCGAGTAGGATTTCTGGCGCAAGCGCGGGCGTTAGCTACAGGGCCGACCTCAATGACGGCCGCGACTGCGCGCGTGATCTTCAACAATCGGCTCGACGCGGCGGTGACCGGAGTATTGGTATTGATGATCACGCTGGTCCTTTTGGAATCGTCGCGACAGTGGATCGGAATTCTGGCTGGAACCAGAGAAGCGCGAGTGAAGGAAACGCCGTTTGTCATGACACGGCTTGCTCAGGAGCAAGGATGAACCGCCGGTTAAAAGCAATTCCAGTTTTCACGGCGAAGTTTTTCAGGATAATCCACGCCGTTCTCCGGGAGATTTTTGACGAAGCCGCATATTCGCGCTTTCTGGGCCGCGTTGGAATGGTTTCATCGCCCGAATCGTACGCCGCGTTTCGGCATGAGCTCGACGAGTCTAAGATGCGCCGTCCGAAATGTTGTTAGATCGCCCGTGTGGTGGCGAAGCGAATTCCTTCTCTAGGAACCGCGCCATTTCCGCGATAGACTTGCATTCAGCATGCGAGTACTGGGCATCGATTGCGGTGGGGAGTACACCGGGTACGGCGTGGTGCAGATGGACTCCAGCGGGCGGTTAGTGTGCCTTACGTGCGGGGCGATCAAGCTTTCTCCGCGTGATCCCCTGGCCCAGCGGTTGTCGCGGATCTACACGGAACTCGGAGCCGTCATTGTTGAACACCGTCCGGATGAAGTTGCGATTGAAGGTATTTTTTATGCCCTGAATGTGAAGTCGGCGCTGAAGTTGGGCCAGGTGCGGGGGGTCGCGATGCTGGCCGCCGCGGCCGCAGGATTGGAAGTGGCGGAGTACTCACCGCTAACCATCAAGTCGTCGGTAGTGGGCTACGGGCGGGCAGAAAAGCAGCAGGTGCAACACATGGTGACGCGCTTGCTCAGTTTAGCCGAGCCTCCGAAGCCGATGGATGCCTCGGATGCCTTGGCCATCGCAATTTGCCACCTACATACGGCCGCGACGCTGGAACGGCAGAGAGCCGTGGCACGATGATGAAAGCGTGCCTGATTCGCGCCTCCGAGAGGCGAGCATTTTCGACAAAACCTGTAATCCGGTGGCTGCGCCTCGGAAGTGCAATGCTGGTTGTCGTCGGCTTGTGCACGTTGGCGGCGCCGCAACAGGCAGCAAGCAGCGAAGCGGCGTCCAGTTCCGTTGTGACGTTCACTCTGGACTTTCCCAACTCCGAGCCTTCGCATTACACGATTGCAGTGGATGCGAATGGCCATGCCAACTACGAGTGCACGGTCAAGATTGAAGATTCAGAGGATCAGACCTATCGGGCAGAGTTCGGTGTTACCCCCGGCAATCGCCAGCGCATCTTCGAGTTGGCGAAAGCGGCGAAGTACTTCTCTGGGAACATCGACTCGGGCAATCACAAGCTGGCTTTTACGGGGGAGAAAACCCTGAGCTATCAGGACGGGCAGCGATCAGTGACGGCGCGCTACAACTATTCGAACCTTGAGCCCGTCCGGCAGTTAACCACACTTTTCGAGAGCATTGAGGGTACGCTCGACTACGGACGCCGGCTGGATTATTACCACCGCTATCAGAAACTGGCTCTGGACGACGAGTTGAAGCACATGGAAGAGCAGGCCAAAAACAACGAACTCAGCGAGATCCAGGGCATCGCGGCCGTCCTCCAGGGCATTGTTGAGGATACGTCGGTGATTAACGTAGTGCGGGCGCGGGCGAAGGAATTGCTGCAAATGGGGGGCGGCAAGCCGGCCAGGTGATGATCCGCCAGTCCGAAAATTTGGTTGTCATGACTACCTCAAAGCCGTGTTCTAATGGGCGGGTGAGCATCTGGTACTTTGGGGGCTGATTATGTACAAGCCACGATTTCACTCGATGATATTAACGGCCATGGTGTGCGCGCTTTGTGCACTGCCCGCCGCGGCTGAGTCGCAAGCCCGCATCGTCCGCTTGAGCGACGTGCAGGGTAAGGTGCAAATTGATAAAAATACGGGACTGGGATTTGAGAATGCATTTCTCAACCTGCCCATCACCCAGGGGACGCAACTGCGTACCCGAGACAACGGCCGCGCTGAGATCGAATTCGAGGATGGCAGCACGCTACGTGTTACCCCCAACACCACCGTTGAGTTCGGCACGCTGGGGTTAGCGGACTCGGGCAAGAGAATCTCTGCAGTGAACCTTGCGGACGGCCGGGTGTATGTGAACTGGCTGGGCAAGAGCGGCGATGAACTCACGCTGAAGTTCTCACAGGAAAAGATGGTTCTTACCCAGGCAGCGCACTTCCGTGTGGCCGCTTCTTCGAATGTCGCTGAAGTTGCCAGTTTCAAGAACGAAGTCGAAGTGGTGGGCCCAGCCGGTACGGTGAAGGTTGACAAGAAGAAAATGGTCGCCTTCGACATCAACGACAATGACCGGTCGACGGTGGCAAAGAGCGTGAACGAGAGTCCCTATGACGAGTGGGACAAGCAGTCTGTCTCGTATCATGACGATTACGCCAAAAACAACGCCACACCGTATGGCTACGGATACAGCGATCTAAGCTATTACGGCAGCTACTCGAACTTCCCGGGGTATGGCATGTTGTGGCAGCCGTACTTCACTGGGGCGGGTTGGAATCCCTACATGGACGGGGCGTGGTCGTGGTATCCGGGCATGGGATATATGTGGGCCTCGGCGTATCCCTGGGGCTGGATGCCTTACTACTACGGGAACTGGGTTTTCGCCCCAGGATTAGGCTGGGGATGGCAGCCCGGTGGATTTAATACCTGGCATGGCGGCGTTCACTACGTGGGCGCGGCAAGTTTCCAGGCTCCAGTGGCGCCAAAGAGTGGCGTAAATGCCGTGGTTGTAGGCAGAGGCGGATCGACATTCGTGAATAGTCTTGCGGAGAATCTCACCGTGAACCGCGGGTCAGCGGGGTTGGGCATCTCGCGAGGATCAGTGGATAATCTGCGCCATTTGAGCAGCCAGGTCGCAAAGACCGGTTCGGTGCGCGTGGAAGCGGCTCCTCAGTTTGCCGCGCGTAGTGGCGGTTTCGGCTATGTCGGAGGGAATGCAGCGAGCGCAGGTGCCGCGAGTCGTTCAGCATCAGCGGCAGCAGCGCCAGCGGCAGGCGGACACGCGTCATCCGGCGCAGCCGGCGGACACCGGTAAATAATACCGATTGCAGGTTAAGGGCGGCCAATAGGCCGCCCTTTTTCAGTTTTAAATGGAGGGTCGGGCCCTACTAAATACAGCATTGACTGGATACGATCGGCTGGCGCTCCCTTCTACTGTAATCCTCGAAGCGACTTATAGAGGATGACCGCGATGCAAGCAGAAGCCGAAGACATCGGGGCAGTGCGGCGAGAGATGCTGTATTTGCTCGGCCAGCAGATGGAAGCCCTGAATTCACCGCTCGGACTGACCGATGACAAGTTGAGGGAGTGTTACGAACGGCAAGTGCGAGTACAAGAATTGCGAGAAAAACTGCAAGCCAACGCAGAGCAAGATATTCACGCTGCACCGGTCGAAGACATTGCGGCGGTAGCGATGCCGACATCGATGCCCCAAACCCTGTTCGCTTCGTTGGATACTGCTGCTTAAAGTCGATCGCAGAGATAGTTAGCGAGCCACAATCCCCGCATAGCCCACCACCGCGTCGCGGTCGCCGGAAATATCTCCCGATGTCGCGTACTTTAGGAGTTCGGCGCTAGTCGCGCCAAGCTTTTTTGCTGCGGTCAGCATGGCCACGGCTGGACCAAAACCACACATGCTGATGTGCTGTTGAGTCACCACTTCGTGCAGGGCTCGGGCGTCGAGGCGAAGAATGGGCTCGATCGCGATCGCGTCTTTCACCCGCGTGACAGCGTCGGATTCATAATGATTCATGTCACTGGAGGCGACGATAAGTACCGGCTGAGTCTGTCGGGCAATGGCCTCCGCGAGCGCAAGCCCCAATTCTTCGAGCGGTCCAAGTTGCCCCGTGCCCAGAGCGATAGGCACAAACTTCAGGTTAGATTGGCAGATTTGCAGGAAGGGCAACTCAACTTCCGCGGCATGCTCGGAACGATGCGCGGTTGAATCCTCTTCCAGAAGCGTGCACCGTTGCTTGAGAGCGGCGGCGAAATTGCTGTCAATCGGAACGCTTCCGAGTGGACTCTCCCATGAGCCTTCGCTCACGATTGCCAGAGGCCGGCCCACGCCCGTGTGGTTCGGGCACATCACAAGGCAGAGTTCGGGAATTTCCAATCCGGCAAAAACCGCGCCCGCCACGTGGCCGGAGTAGATATAACC
>JBAUVJ010000566.1:0-3181 GCA_049583165.1 Candidatus Sulfotelmatobacter sp.
GCTCATCCTTGTGCCCTTTGCAAGCGTGGGCCATGATGCTCTCAACCCAAAAGGTTCGCCAAGCGATCTTCGCAACTCTCGTCCCTAACGAAAAACTCAAGAAATCCACACACCCGTGTGACATCTAACCTTGTCCCCAAAATCAAACTGCGTAATCATGGTCGAGGCCGTGACAGTCGGTCAGCCCGGATCGTCATGCCCTTAAGCCCTTTGCTTCTTAGATTTTGATATCTAAGCTCTTTGACATCTAGATTTTGCGGACCACATTTTTGAAACCCGCGCCCAGCAAGACTTTCAGAGGTGGGTAGGGGAGGGGGAGGGGGTGGGTAAACCTCAGTTTTAGCCCGATTGCAGTCAAAACGAACCCATCCCAGGGAGCTCAACCAAAGTTTTTTTCACGAAGAAATGCACAGCCAGGCACGCGGCCTGCAAACGCGGACGATCAGCTGATCTGTGCTGAAGATCACCCATGCTATCCTGCCCTCAGCGCAGCTCTCATGCGGATCCTTACCCGCTACATTCTCCGTGAAGTTGAGGCGGTTTGCGGGCGTGAGCGGAGCGGGAGCCCGCAGCCGAAATCCTGAACGAAGTGAAGGATCTGCTGTCCGGCCTGAACATGCGAATTCTTACCCGCTACATCCTCCGGGAAGTCACCTCGCACGCCCTGATCGGCGCCGCCATCTTCACGTTCGTGCTCTTCACGCGCGATCTGGGACGCATTCTCGAACTCGTGGTCCGGGCCAGCGCGCCGCTGCCCAGCGTTGCCGAGATTTTCTTTTACACCGTCCCGCTCGCCCTTACCTACACCATTCCGATGAGCGTTCTTGTCGGGATTCTCATCGGACTCAGCCGCCTCGCCGCCGATAGCGAAATCACCGCCATGCGCGCCAGCGGCATGGGCGTGTGGAGCTTTGGCCGCGTACTGGCAATCTTCGTCGTCGGCGCTTGGCTTCTGGCTCTGGGCAACGGACTCTACCTGGCCCCATATTCGCTCGCCTCCCTGGGGCATCTTGAGGATCAACTCAAAGGCTCGCAGGTTTCGTTTGAAGTGCAGCCCAGAGTTTTTTACGAAGGCTTCCCCAAGATCGTGCTCTACGTACAGGACGTGCACACGGCTCAGGGTGCGGCGGTGTGGAAGGGCGTGTTTCTCGCCGACATTTCCGACGCCGCGAATCCGCGGATCACGCTGGCTCATGAAGGCATCCTCGTCCCCGAGGGGCAAGACCGTTTACATCTCCATCTGATCGACGGTGCCACGCACGAGACCGATCCCAAGCTCGCCGACCACTACCAGATTTCCACTTTCCAGCAGACTGATCTGCCACTCGATCTCCCCTCTACGGAAAACAAAGCGGATGAGCAAGTGCCGGTCGGGCTCATAAGCACTTCAGCCCTGCGCGCCTATGCCGCCCGAGTCGATCCCGTCTCCGCGCGCTGGTATCTTATCGAGTTTCATCGCCGCTTCGCGCTTCCCACCGCCTGTCTGGTGTTGGCGATGGTCGGCATCCCGTTGGGCCTCTCTTCGAAGAAGAGCGGCAAATCCGGCGGATTCGTACTCACCATCGCGCTGGTTTTCATTTATTACTTCGTCTCGTTGATCGGAGTTTCTCTGGCGCGGCAAGGCAAGGTCGGACCCATGTTCGGCGCGTGGCTGGCAAACATCGCATTCTTTGCCGCCGGGGCAATTCTGTTATGGCAAGCCGAACGGCGGCCCCTTACGTTTTCCGCGTTGCGCTTTTGGGGCAAGCGCGAACGCGACAGCCATCGCTCGAACGGCCGTGTCCCCCAATTCCGCCTTGGACGCCGCGACAGTGCGACCGCCTTCGAGCGCGTCTCGACCCGCCGCCGCGTCTTCAGCGCAAGCTTTCCAACTTTGCTCGACGATTACGTGCTGCGCGATTTCTTCGTCTACCTTGGGATGATTCTCTCTTCGTTCCTTGTCCTGCTGCTGGTCTTCACTCTGTTCGAATTGCTCGGCGATATCCTTCGCAATCAAACTCCCGCCATCGTGGTCGCGGAGTACCTTCTCAACGTCGCTCCGTACCTGCTTTACAATGTTGCTCCGTGGATCATGCTGTTGGCCGTGCTCATCACTTTTGGCCTGATGAACCGCTCCAACGAGATCACCGCTATCAAGGCCACCGGGACCAGCATCTATCGCATCGTGATGCCGGTGCTGGCTGCGGCCGCCGTGCTGGCCACGGGATTGTTTTTTGCCGACCAGTTTTATCTTCCCCGCACTAACCAGCGCCAGGAAGCGCTGCACAATCAGATCAAGGGCAAGCCCGCGCAAACCTATTTACGCCCCGACCGCAAGTGGATTTTCGGCCAGCACAACGATATTTATTACTACCAGTTCTTCGATCCCGATCGCGACCAGTTCGGCAATATCACTGTCTTTCGAATCGATCCCGGCAGCTTTGCCATCACACAACGCATCCACGCCGATCGTGCGCACTGGGCCGACAATTTAAATCGCTGGATCTTCGAACAGGGGTGGCAGCGCTCTCTGCAAGGCTCCGCGATCGCCGCCAACGGCTACCGCACCTTCGAGGTCTCCACCTTCCCCGAACTCAGCGAGGCTCCGTCTTACTTCAAGAAGGAAGTAAAGCAGTATTCCGAAATGAACTACGAGGAATTGCGGCGCTACATCCGCGACCTTCAGCAAAGCGGCTTCGACGTAGTGCGGCTCCGCGTACAACTCAACGAGAAACTTTCGTTTCCCTTGATCACGCTGATTATGGCGGTGCTCGCCATCCCATTTTCGCTGTCAGCGGCCAAGAAAGGCGCAATCACAGGTATTGCCGTGGCCGTGGGAATCGCCGTGGTCTACACGGTGGTATCGCGTTTGTTCGAGGCTATGGGGGACCTCAGCCAGCTTCCGCCGGCATTGGCAGCGTGGTCGCCGGATCTGATTTTCGCCCTCGTGGGCGCCTACCTGATTTTGAGGATTCCGACTTAAGCTCTGCTCCAGCGGCGGACGGGCGTTTCTATTTCACTGCTCTACTTCACCGCCACTCCCCACGGATTGTTATCGGTCTCCACTGGCGGTTGCGGTGTTAACTGGCCGGTCGAGGGCGTGATGGCATATTCCGAGAGATCGGCCTGGTTAACGTTGGTCACAAATAGCCACGTGTCGTCACTGCGAATTGCCATTGAGGCAGGAAACGAATTCGTAGTT
>JBAUVJ010000567.1:0-4435 GCA_049583165.1 Candidatus Sulfotelmatobacter sp.
AAATTTTGAGAGCGCGTCGGATGCCTCAGAATAGAGAACGCCTCCGCCAGCGACAATCAATGCTTTCTTTGCGGCTCGAATCCAAGCGGCTGCTTCGTTCAGAAGATTCTTATCGCAGCGGGTGCGGGGAATGATCCAAACCCTTTTTCTGAAAAACTCTTCGGGAAAATCGAACGCTTCTGCCTGAACATCCTGGGGAAAGCCGATCGTGACCGCGCCGGTCGCAGCGGGAGAGGTCAAGACGCGCATGGCTTCGGGAAGGGAAGTCAGCAATTGTTCCGGCCGCTGGATGCGGTCCCAATAGCGCGAGACAGGCTTGAAGCAATCGTTTGCGGAAATGTCTTGCGTTCGAGAGGATTCCAGTTGCTGCAATACGGGGGCGACGTTGCGGCGCGCAAAAACATCCCCCGGCAGCAAGAGAACCGGCAATCGGTTGATGGTAGCGGTGGCTGCGCCCGTGACCATGTTGGTAGCGCCCGGTCCGATCGAAGTCGTACAAACCAGTGTCCGCATCCGAAAAGTAGCCTTGGCAAAGCCCGTTGCCGCGTGCACTATTGCCTGCTCGTTGCGAAAAAGGTAGTAGCGTAGCCCCGGATCCTGCTCCAGGGCCTGGCCGATGCCTGCAACATTCCCATGTCCGAAGATTCCCAGGCACCCTCCGAAGAATTGATACTTCTTTCCGTCTCTCTCGGAGAACTGGTTCTTGAGGAACGCGATGGTGGCCTGGGCCGCGGTCATCCGTACTGTCATAGAGAAGTGCCTCGCCGGAGCGCTGGATTGCCTGGGAGCAGTTTATTCCGCGGTTGACCCGAAGGGAAGCGAGCGCAACCGCCATAGGGGGCGTTTCCGAGAGAGGGTTGCCAGTCCAGATCGCTTTGCTTTTCGCCTAATGCAATGCGAAGTCGGGTCCCTGAATTCTGTTCTGTCATCGCATCCAATTCTAAGCGATTATAATATCGGATAGACCAAAGAACTCGCACTCGAGACACGCGGACGCGTTGTCCGAATCCCGCTAGAGATTTCGATGGGAGATAGTAGATCGTCCGCATGGTTATCTTTCTCCGAGACCGGAGATGGTCACTTGACAAGCGGCAAACGAGGATCAGTTTCCTTCCATGTCGAACGAATCCAGACGTGGTTGGGATCCTCCGTAACCGCAAGAGCGCGAGAAGATCCCGCAAGAAAATTCAGGTAATAAACGTCGTATCCCGGGCCCGCGACCACCGGATGATAGCCACTGTGGACCAGGATCGTGTCACCGTCTCTCGGCTTGAGCGTCTGCTCGCCGGCGTGACTACCAGAATACAAATGCTGGAACGCGAAGCCCTCCGCTTGACCAATTCGGTAGTAATAAATCTCGTCCAAATCAACCTCGGCCGGGGGATTGTGCACGTCGTGCTTGTGTGGAGGATAGCTGGACCAATTTCCGCCCGGCGTATAAACCTCGATCACCATAAGTTTGTCGGCAGGGAATGCAGGCCCTATGATGTCGACGATTTGGCGTGACGCATTCCCGCCGCCCCGCAAGCCGCTGACTACATCCTCGGGAGTGATCAACCGACACTCGAATTTCGCCTCGGAAGGCGCGCGGCACTCCGCAATTTCGCAAACGGTCTCCGCAGTGAAGACTGCCTCGTTTCCAGCGGGCAAATACAACGCGTAGGGAAAACCGTCGAAAACATTTTTGCGTCTTCCGATCTGCTTCGCACCCTGTCCCCAATCCGCAGCGCACGTACCTCCAAGAATCACAAATACGGCTTCCTCATTGGTGGTGCGGCCTCGTAACACTTCTCCCGGTAGCAGGCGGTGAACAAAAAAGCTCATCCAATCCCAGCCCGCATCGTGACGAGGCAAATGCACAAGCTTGCCACCCTGCTGCGGTGGCAACGCCAAAGAATGGAAGAGAAAGTTGTTTTTGCTCACCGGCTCCGCCGTGTTGTTAAGCGCATAAAATACCCAAGAAAACTCATTTCGTCTAACCGCTTTGAGACTATGACAAATGCGTGTTGCATTGTCAATATGGATTACGGGATTCCGAAAATAACCCGCTTTGGAGCGCACATGAGGGACATTTATGGCCAGAGGCTAGGCAGAATCGCCACGGCGCTCGATTTCTCCGTTCTCGGCCGCTGGTTTTTCAACCCCGCGTTGAGGCGAACATGAGACCAGTCATGGAAGCTATGGCGTCCTGGACAGCAAACGTTTACTATATCCCGCATTCTAAGGAGACCGGAATATGAGTCGTCGTCAGTTCCTGCGCGACAGTTTGGTTGGCAGCGGGGCGCTTCTCGCCGCTCATGCTTTCTCGCGATTTACCTGGGCGCAATCCACGGTTGTCGATTCCCGGATCGAGGTTCTCACCGGTGAACCCCTAGGCACAATTTCTCCCAACTTGTATGGGCACTTTACCGAGAATCTGAGCGGCGTGATCTATGACGGCGTTTGGGTCGGCCCGAACTCCAAGGTTCCAAACATCGATGGCATTCGCAAGGAACTGGTCGAAGAGATGCGCAAGATCAAGGCGCCGGTCGTCCGCTTCCCCGGCGGATGTTTCGCCGATAGTTATGACTGGCGCGATGGTATTGGTCCGGCTGACAAGAGGCCGCGCCGGACTAATTTTTGGGCGGCGGGGGAGAGTAGCGCGGCCCCCAGCCATCGCTACGATCCTAATGAATTCGGCACCAATGAGTTCGCGCATTTTTGCAAACTGATTGGCGCCGAGCCATACCTGGCGGCGAATCTGCGCAGCCTTCCCGCCGAAGAGTTTTATCGCTGGGTCGAGTACTGCAACTCGCCGCGGGGAAGTACAACGCTCGCTGACTCCCGTGCCGCCGCCGGTTTCAAAGATCCCTTCAACGTTCGTTTTTGGGGAGTGGGGAACGAGGCGTGGGGTTGCGGCGGAAATTTTACGGCGCAGGAATATGCCGAGGAGTTTCGGCGCTACGCAACCTGGGTTCCGCGCTTCGGGCACGAGTTATCCTTCATCGGTTCGGGTCCCAACGTTGACGACTGGTCGTGGACGCGCGGCTTCTTCGAGGAGATCGTTCGCAAGGGGCGCTTCCAGTTGCGCGAAGTCTATGGCTGGGCGCTGCATCACTACGCATGGAACCTGAGCCGCGGCCGCACCAAGGACTGGGTTCAAGGAAAAGGCGACGCTCTAAAGTTCGACAGCGTGGATTGGTACGAGTTGTTGCGCGAGGGCGACCGTATGGAAGGTCTGATTGACGGCCATTGGCAGGTCATGAGCGAGGAGGACCCGGAACACTGGGTGAAGTTGGTGGTCGATGAATGGGGCCCGTGGTACCGTCCGGGAAGTGAAGCGACCCCGGGCGATCAACTGGAGCAAATGCCGACGCTGCGCGATGCCGTGTTCAGCGGAATGACCCTGGATATATTCAACCGCAATCCGGAAAAGATTGCGATGGCGAATTGCGCGCAGTTGATCAACTGCCTGAACAGCCTATATCTGGCGCACGAGGACCGATTCGTGGTCACGCCCGTAGGCCACGTATTCAGTATGTACGCCGCGCACCAGGGCGGACAGGCTCTGCGTACGATTTTTTCCGCGCCGACGATTGACTATGATCGTGACGGCAAGCCAGCGTCCTTTTGGGGGTTGAAGGGTTCGTCCTCTTTACATGACAAAGAACTGATCTTGACCGTCGTCAACCCCCACGTCAGCGACGCGCGCGAGGCCGAGATCGTAATCCGCGGGGCCACTTTGAAATCTGGCTCGGCGACGGTTCTTACCAACGCTGACATTCATGCGCACAATACATTCGAACAGAGACAGGTTGTCGTTCCGGAAACCAAGCCGCTCGAAATCAAAGGCGCAACACTCGACTATACTTTCCCGCAAGCTTCGGTTACGAAGCTGACCTTGACTCTTACGTAAACCCAGCGCTCGACCTGCAAGTTTATGCCGGTGAGAACCCGGGGGAGGATATCAGTCGATGGAGAAACGTCCCAGCGGACGAAAAAGCTGGCGAAAGAAATGCGCGCGGCGGGTCGTTCTTTTCACAATCGTTCTGTTGTCATGTTTCTGCGCAACGTCGGCGTCCGATGGGCAATGGTCTACCGCACGCGCCAATCTCTGGTATTCACAACAGCCGTGGCTAGTGGGCAGCAACTTCATCCCCAGCACTGCCATTAACGAGTTGGAAATGTGGCAGCCCGATACCTTCGATTTGCCAACGATCGATCGCGAACTAGGCTGGGCACAGGCGTTAGGCATGAATACCATGCGGGTATTTCTGCACAATCTTCTGTGGCACCAGGACGCTCAGGGCTTTCTTCATCGGATGGATCAGTTTTTGGAAATCGCCGACCGGCATCACATCCGAATCACATTTGTATTGTTCGATTCGGTTTGGGATCCTCGTCCAAAGCTGGGAAAACAGCGCGAGCCCAGGCCGCATGTCCATAACTCCGGTTG
>JBAUVJ010000568.1:0-1818 GCA_049583165.1 Candidatus Sulfotelmatobacter sp.
GCGTACCTGTTGGCGAAAGCCCTGGGCAGCATGATCGAGCGCGCAGCGATCGCTGAAGCGTTATTCAACGAACAAGAACGCGCGCAGGTCACGCTCAACTCCATCGGCGATGCGGTCATGAGCACCGACGTCGAGGCCCGGGTGACCTATCTCAATACCGTCGCTGAAAACCTCACGGGTTGGTCGCGGAAAGAGGCGGCCGGCCGTCCGGTTACAGAGGTGTTTCGAATTATCGATGCCACCACTCGCAAGGCTGCCCCGATTCCGATAGCGCTGGCGATTCGGGACAACAAAACCGTAGTCCTTTCCACAAACTGCGTCCTGGTGCGGCGCGACGGACTTGAAGCTGCTATCGAGGATTCCACCGCACCTATCCACGACCGTGACGGACAGGTGACCGGCGCGGTCATGGTGTTCCACGACGTGAGCATAGCTCGGGCGATGTCGAGCAAAATGCTACACCTTGCCCAGCACGACACCCTCACCGATTTGCCCAACAGAATATTGTTTAGCAGCAGACTGACCGAGGCAATCGCGGCGGCTTACCGTTACCGGCGAAAGCTCGCGGTGCTATTCCTCGATCTGGATCGCTTCAAGCACATCAACGACTCCCTCGCGTCCGGCGCATGAGCTCCAGCCAGGCAGGATGGACCGTTCCCTGGGGCGTCTTCGTATCCATACGGGCTCCGGACCGCATGCAGCGGTGGTTACGCGCCCCTTCGCGGCGACCTTAGCAACTCCTCATTAAACTCCGGTGAACGCTGGCTTGGCAGCGCGCGCCCGCGACCATCACCACCACCACGTCGCCTTCAACGGCCTTGCCGTGGTGGCACGTCCCAGGCGTACTGTGGCCGATGGGAGTCAAACGCAGCGAAACGGACGGGTACCGCGGCACTTGCTAAAGCGATCAATGGCGCCGGCTTCCAATCGGGCGACGCTTTGGCTTCTGTTCGCATATCGCGGTGGCGCCCTCCAGAATTAGCTGCTCCTGATCCAGAGCCGGGTGGTGATCCCGTCAAAGCCACCGAACTCAACGGTGACACTGCATGCGCATTCCGCTCGCCGTCACGAGTATCGCACTCATCGCATTGCACGGACCCGTCAATGGCGGGGCTCTTCGAGCCTGTGAACAGGTATCGGCTTTGGTCGATGGGGCGGTCCGTCCGCTGCTCGCCAACCTGGCTGAGTCCCAGCCCGATGCCACACCACTCGTTGCACAGTTCCGCGCCTGCCTGAGTTCCCGCAGTATCTGCAGTGTTGTGCACAACAGCCGATATGGAAAGGAAGCACTGGTAACGGGAGAGGTTACGGCTGATCTACCCGCGCAGTATCTGTCTGAGCAAAGCAAGTCCTCCGTAATACTCTTGGTCCGTTCGATACCGCGTGTTCGGAATGACTCGAATCAATATTGCTTGGTTTCCGAAAAGCTCGTTGGAGCTGCTTCTGTGCAGCAATGGGATGTGTACGGCTGGGTAATCGCACCGAACGCCCGCCAAGCGTTGCCATTGCAAAGGCAGGTTCTGGATGACAAAGCTGTGTCTGACCCCAGATCCCTGCGCGGTTTGGCAGCCGCACTTTGGTTTTTCGCGGAGCGGATGTCAGGACAACCACCTCCGTAGACCCGTGATTGGTCAGCTCGAGGTCTCGAGTTACAGATTCGTCCCCATGCGTTCGAACCTACACTCTGCCGTCACGTGGTCCGAGGAAATACCACAGAATCAGACCCAGCAGCGGCAGGAGCACCACTACTAGAACCTATCTCAAAACTGTCTGAGCAGGATGCATAGGGCTGCAAGCTGCACGAAGCCGAGAAAATTG
>JBAUVJ010000569.1:0-5458 GCA_049583165.1 Candidatus Sulfotelmatobacter sp.
CGATATCCCGCTCGATGTCCAAGCATCACCGATTGAGGAGCGGGCATTGCGGGGGTTCGATCCAACGGAGTTGAAAGAGCCTCCCGCAGGCGCATTGCTAAGCGAAGAAGTCAGACGACTGATTCAGGAGTTGAATAAGGCTGAACGTCCGTTGCTCTTCGCGGGGAACGGCATACGACTCGCACGCGCAGAGAGAGAATTTGAACAACTGCGGACGTTGCTTGGAATTCCCGCCGTGGCCACATGGTGCGCAGCCGATCTGGTTCCGAGTAATGATCCTCTCTATGTCGGCCGGCCGGGTTCGGTCGCGGCTCGTGGAGCCAACTTTGCCCTCCAGAATTCGGATTTTTTTCTGGCAATCGGTGTCCGGCTGGACTTTGCCATTACCGGATACGCGCCCCAGAACCTCGCTCGCGGCGCCCATAAGGCGGCCGTGGATATTGACGAGGCGGAACTCAGGAAACTCCATCCATACTTGCAGCAACCAATTCAGTCGGATGCAAAGAAGTTCCTGGCGGAGCTTTTAAGTCAAAAAGATTCTATTCGGCTATCGGATCATTCTGCCTGGGATGCGCGTTGCGCCGATTGGAAGACTCGTTATCCTGTGGTTACAGAGGATCACCGCAAACCGGACGGACCAGTTTCAGTATTCAATCTCGCAGAGGTGATCGGCACCGAAGTTAAACCGAAAGACCGACTAGTAGTGGGAAACTCTGGATCGGCCATTGAAATTTATCTGCTTGCCTTTCCAACACTGCATTCACAACGCCTTTTTCACACTGCTGGACTTGGCGCAATGGGCTATGCCATCCCCATGGCAATCGCAGTAGCCACAGCCAATCCGGGCCGTGAGGTAATCGCGGTGGACGGCGATGGTGGATTCATGTTTAACATTCAGGAATTGGAAACCATTCGCCGCTTGCAGCTGCCAATCAAATTCTTCGTGTTGAACAACGATGGTTATTCCTCAATTCGCGCCTCGCAGAAAGCTTATTTTGGAGAGGCGAAGCTGGGTTCCGATAAAAGCAATGGCCTCACCATCCCCAGTCTGACTCAAGTGGGAACGGCGTTTGGTCTGAGCGCCACTACGATCAAGGACCAGAAGAATCTTCGTGCCGACGTTCACCGGGTTCTGGAAATGAAGGGGCCGGTTGTCTGCGACGTCGACGTGCTACCCGATGAGGTCCGTGCGCCACGGCTACAGTCTTACCAGAAACCGGATGGCTCGTTCGTTTCCAAGCCTCTCGAAGATTTGTTCCCGTTTCTTCCCCGCGAGGAGTTTCTGGCCAACATGATCGTAGAGCCGCTGCCCGGTTAGGAGAGGCGATGCCGCCCGTGTTCGGAATCATGCAAGGGCGTTTGAGTCCGCCTGAGGATGGGCGTTTTCAATCTTTCCCGCGAAATTCCTGGCGGCAGGAAATAGTTCAGGCCCAAGCAGCCGGCGTTAGCTATATTGAATGGATTTATGACGATTATGGCGCATCCGTCAATCCGATTGCCACGGAAGAAGGCATCGCGGAATTAAATGCACTAAAAAAGCAGCATGGCATCGAAACGCCCGCTATTTGTGGGGACTGGTTCATGGATTATCCGCTTGTTCGTTGCTCGGAAGAACAACGAGCGCAGCGGGAACTCGTACTTTATGATTTGCTTCGCTGGGGTAAAAAGATCAGAGCTTCGCGGTTGGTGCTTCCCTTCGTGGATGCCTCGTCGATCCGGACTGAAGAGGAAAAGAACATCGTGATTCAGGTTCTGGAACGAGCGCTCCCGCTTGCGGAAGAAAGTGGGATGGAAATACATTTAGAGACCGATTTCAGCCCCGCTGACTTCGCGTGTTTTCTCGCGCGTATTCCATATCCCCGCATCAAGGTAAACTACGATACGGGAAACAGTTCAGGTCTGGGCTACATTTGCAGTGAAGAGTTTGCCGCTTATGGCGATCGCATCGGCAGTATTCATATCAAGGATCGTCTACGTCTGCCGGGTGGCGCAGTAGCTACCAAGCCACTGGGTAAAGGAAGCGCGGATTTTGATGATGTCTTCGCGAGCATTCGCAGGATTGGCTATTCCGGCGGATTTACGCTACAGGTGGTGCGAGGTACGGATGGCGATGAAGTGAACTGGATCAAAGAGCAGATCGCCTTCGTCCGCCGCTACGCGTCATAAAAATAAAAAATGGACCTTCAACTCACCGATCGTGTGGCATTAGTTGCCGGTTCCTCAAGAGGGATTGGCAGGGCCATCGCGTCTACATTGCTTCAAGAGGGATGCCGTGTCTGCATTACTGGACGCGATAGCGCCGCTCTGAACGAGGCCAGCCAGGATTTGCGGGCAAAGTTTGGGGACAAGGTGTTTGGCATTGCAGGAGATTTGACCGATGCATCCGTGATTCACGCCGCGTTCGCGACCGTGAATCGGATGTGGGGTGGCATTGATATCCTCATCGCCAACCTGGGCAGCGGCAAGGGCAAGCCGGGTTGGCAGCAAGAACAGCAAGAGTGGGACAGGCTGTTTAATCTGAATTTCTTTGGGAGCGTGCGCCTCGCGCAAGCGGCCATTCCTTATCTGCAACCGCGCGGCGGCAGCATACTTTTTATCGGATCCATCGTTGCGCTGGAGGCAACTTCAGCTCCGCTGGCATACTCTGCCGCCAAAGCTGCTCTTGCGAACTACAGTAAGAATCTGTCGCGCGTTGTAGCTGAACGGGGAATTCGAGTAAACTGCCTCGCCCCTGGCAATGTGCTCTTCCCTGGAGGCTCATGGGAACGTCATCTTAAGGAGCGCCGGGAGGAAGTTGAGCGCTATATCGCGACAGAAGTGCCGCAAAAGCGGTTTGCCACTCCTGAGGAGGTCGCCGGGTTCGCCGCGTATCTCGTTTCCCCGAATGCGAAGTTTGCCACCGGGGGATGCTACGTTATGGATGGCGGCCAGACGCGGAGAATCTGATGGCAAAGAATATTTCCATTACTGATGCAAGAACCAGTCGGGTCGCAAGACTGTTCGATTTGCACGATCGGGTTGCGATCATCACCGGGGGCGCGGGTTTGCTGGGATACCATCACGGAGTAATTCTTGCATCTGCAGGCGCCCATGTTGTGTTGCTCGACCTACCAGCCACCAATCCTCAAGTTCGGGCAAAGCAACTGATGGACGAGTACGGTTCGGAGTCGATGGGTATCGAGAGCGATATCACCAGCGAGTCTTCTCTGGAAAATGCACGGGCACAGATTCTCCAAAACTTTGGCCGCGTCGACATCCTCGTCAACAATGCGGCCAACAATCCAAGGGTGGAAGACGGAAATACCGCATGGTCTAGGCTCGAAAATTTCCCGCTCGACGTATGGGATGCCGATATCCGTGTCGGTCTGACCGGCGCGTTCCTTTGTTCTCGCATATTCGGCGCGGAAATGGTGAAGCGCAAATCGGGTGTGATTTTAAATGTGGCTTCGGATCTCGCCTTGATCGCGCCGGATCAGCGACTCTATCGCGTAGAGGGGCTTCCCGAAGATCAGCAGGCCGTCAAGCCCGTTACGTACTCGGTGGTCAAAACGGCTCTGATAGGACTTACGCGTTATTTGGCAACTTATTGGAGCAGCGCAAATATCCGCGTAAACGCGATTTCTCCGGGCGGAGTTTTCAACGGACAATCAGAAATCTTTCTAAGCAGGTTGAAACAGCTTATTCCGATGGAGCGCATGGCAAATCGGGATGAGTATCAGGGAGCAATTCTTTTCCTTTGCTCAGATGCTTCCTCGTACATGACCGGGGCAAATCTTGTGATCGATGGAGGTCGTAGTTGCCTTTAGCCTCGGCCCAATTGAAAAGTTCTGAGCTGTTTCGCGTTGCCGGGAAGACGGTTGTGCTCACCGGGGCATCCGGCTTTTTGGGCCGCACTTTCGTTCGTACTCTTTTGGCCAATGGCGCACGTGTGGTTGCGCTCGGGCGTTCCGAGCGGCTGATGCGCGAAGCGGAAGGATGGTCGGCAGAATTCGGCCCGGATAGCGTTTCAGTTCACCGCGTTGATATGTACGACGTGCCGGCGCTCAGCCGAACCTTGGATCGTATCGTCGAGCAGGAGCGATCGATTGATGTGCTGGTGAACAACGCTCATGAACTCGGAGCCGGCACTGGCTTCAACGTGCCGGAAGGCTCGCTGGATAGCGCGACATTGGATACATGGATGCGCAATCTGACCGGAGGGATCTACTGGGCGGCGCTGACCACGCAAAAAATCGGAGCCAGGATGAAGCAGCAGCGGGCGGGCAGCATCATCAATGTCTCAACCATGTATGCTCTGGTAGCGCCGAGACCACAGCTCTATCAAGGGACGGAATTCATCAATCCACCTGGATACTCGGCCGCGAAAGCCGGGTTGCTCAGTTTCACGCGATATGTCGCATCTTTTTGGGGACACCACGGCATTCGCGCGAATGCAATTCTTCCCGGACCGTTTTCGAATACTGAGGATATTGGGGGAGCCAACACGGTTCAGAGGGAAAGCCCGTTCTTGGAACGACTAAAAGGCTTTACGTGCATGGGAAGAATTGGTAAGGCGCACGAGCTTGCAGGGCCACTGCTGTTTTTGGCTTCCGATGCGTCAAGCTTTATGACAGGGCAGGGCATTGTCATCGATGGCGGGTGGACCGCCGTTTGAAAATTTAGCCTTTCCTTGCAAGTGCCCTAACAACCGTGCCTCTGATCCAACCAAAGTCCACCACCTGCGACTCAATCGCCGCCAACGAAAGCCCCGCCGATCTCACAAGTTCAGCCACCGATTGTGCACTATACCGATTTATATGTTCATGAATATCCACACGAATCGTCTTCTCTCCATTTGCGAGTCGTGTCATCATCTCATTGCTTAACTCCTGCGGAACCTCGATGTAAAGATAACCCGACTGCTTTACAAAAGACGCAGCTTTCCGGGTCAAAGCAAGGGGATGGGTTACGTGTTCTAGTACGTGCGCGAGTTGGACGTAGGAGTAGGAACTTAATCCCGATTCATCTGCAATCCTCACGATCCCTTGGGCTGGCGCAATGTCAGAAATATCAAAGACGTATTTCTCGCCTGGGACGTTTGGCAGAAACTTTCCGTCGGCTCCTCCGTAATCGAGCATTGAAAAATTGCTTTCGATGCTGAATTTTCCGGTCAACCACCGAGTAAGACCAACGGTACGGTTCTGGATCTCCTGATTGCTGCTGCCAACCTGGGAAGCTATCGAGGCATATTCGGGCTCGTAGCGGATTCTCTCCTGGTTATAAGAATCAGAGCGATAGTCTGCATAAAGCCTTGCAATCGCGTCATCGGAGAATGGGATTTTCGTCTGGATAAATGAGCAGAATGTGCAAATCTCGATCTCGGCAAGGATGGATTTCCCGTAGATTTTCTGAAAGCTCTTAGGCGAGAATGCGAGTCTTCGTAAAAGTCTCTTTATCGGACGTCCAGAAGGAGCAAGGC
>JBAUVJ010000570.1:0-2438 GCA_049583165.1 Candidatus Sulfotelmatobacter sp.
CGCTCCTCGTCGCTGGTACGCGGGTTAGCGGTCCAGGCCGCGGCGACGGCGGCGAGCGACGAGCGCGCTGCACGGATGTCGACGTGACGCAAGAAGCTCTTCAAGAAGTGATGGCGAGCCGCTCTCAGCAGGGCCGGCTTGGCGCCTCTGCCGGGCACCGCAGCGGTCGCAAGGATGATCCAGGTCTTGGCCAGGTCCGCTCCGGCCGGCCCGCGCGCGGAATTCTGCCAGTCGATGACGACAGCTCCCTTGTCCGTCATGAGGATGTTGTCTGTGTGCAGGTCGAGGTGCAGCAGCACGTTGCCCTCGCCGAACGGGGACGACAGCCACTGAGGCCCGCATATGTGGTGGAGCTGGCTATGGAGGTCGGCTAGAGTTCGGGCGTGCGATGCCAGCCTCCACGGCTCGCGGGCGACGCTTGCGAGCATGGATGATCCCTCGACGCGGTCCATGACAATGTCTGTCCGGTTGGCGTCGTAGACCTGCGGGACAGCGAATCCCTGCTCGAGGACATAGGTCATGAGCCTCGCTTCGCGCTCGGCGTCGAATTCGGCTGCGCAGGAGTCGCGGTATCGGCGCAGGACCCGATCGCTACCGACAAGGTACACATCGGCGGACCTGCCAGCTGCCAACAGCGGTCCTGGTTCGGGTCGGCTCATGATCTGCGTGCTCCGGAGGCGGCTCGAAAACTGAGCAGTTGCGGTTCTCGGGTTTGCCCGGCCGGAGCCGGGCCCAGCCCTGAGCCCGATGATGCAACGTCGCTGGCGTCCTGTACAGGGCCACGGAAGCACTTGCTGACGAGGCCAGGGGCATGCGGGAGCCCGCTTGTGAATGCCGGGTGCGCCAGAGCCAACGCACGGATGATCCCGCGCGAGCGCAAAATCGGCGCCGAATGACGCCGGATCGGCCCAGAGGAGTCCGGTTACCTTCTGTAACGAC
Organism: Candidatus Sulfotelmatobacter sp.; assembly: GCA_049583165.1. Taxonomy (GTDB): domain Bacteria; phylum Acidobacteriota; class Terriglobia; order Terriglobales; family Acidobacteriaceae; genus Sulfotelmatobacter. Next base: position 940 of record JBAUVJ010000570.1, read on the forward strand.
GGCCGCGTCTTCGCAACCGCCAGCCGCCGGACCCAGCCAGCCGCCGGCATTCTGGCCGCCACCCAGGTCGTACTCGCCGCACTGCGGGCGCCCGACCTGGACTGCGGTTGCGGGCCTGGCACCGATCGCAATCGCGCAGCACACGACAGGTAAAGAGCATTGCCGTTGATCATTGACTTGCTATCCAGATGCACGTGCCGCCAGCAAATGCTCTGAGAAAGCATCCGGAGTCCATCCGCTTCGGCCGGGAGTCCCCGCGCTCCCCCGAGCTGGCAGTCGGAGCCTGCGCCATGACCTGAGGTTAACGACTGCTCGCTAAGGCCAGCAGCGATGCTGGAGCAGGCACGTACTCCGTCGCCGCCGACCTGAGCACGTCGGTCCAGAGCCGAATGTGCGCCTCCCGATATCTCGGGTTCATGCGTGCCCAGGCGTCATCCCGCACGCGCAGGTCGGCGAGCAGGACGGCCAGCCAGGCAAGCTCATCGCCGTTCGTGAGGGGGTCCCCGGCACGGTAACGCTTGATCGCGTGCTGCACGGCGGCCCGGCCGACCTCGACCGTAAGCTCCCGACGGTCACGGCCGCCCTCGGCCCAGGACTTCAACCCCAGGTCACAGAGCCGCTTCTCGGCCAGCCTGGTGGACTGCCTGCGGCCAGCACCGGCCCGACGAGGTGCACCTGTCCGTAGCCGATGAGCGCCGCCATCTGCAGGCGCTGACGTTGCAGCACTGAGGCCGCGTGCTCGGCGATGTCGGCCGACTGCTCCGGGTCCGGAGGATCAGGCAGGTCGTACCTGAATGTGACCCTGACCCTGTGGCGCCTGCCGCCAAGGCCAAGAACCACGAGGCTGCTGCCCGGGTAGAAGCCGAGCAAGTGCGGCACGAGCGCCAGTAAGGCATCGGGCGTGCCTGCGGTAACCCTGGTGACCTCCGGGTCTGGCTGCTGGCCGGAGCCGGGGCCGGTGGAACGCGGATCGTTTGTGCGCGGAGCCGCCGCGCCGCCTGGGTTGTTATCTGTCATGCGCCCAGGTTCGCCGGGCAGGGCCTTGCCGGGCCCTCGGCCATCCACCGCGCGGGCGGTCGTTCACCGGTCATGCACAGGCCCGCTAATCCGGTTGACTGCTCGCCGGCGATGTTCGGGTGCGGGTGATCGCCGGCGGCTTGGTGAAAAACTGGTTGCTGGTCGCATGGAACGGCTGGGGCGATCGTCCGCATGCCGCTCACCTGATCGGCGCATACCTCCTCGACCGGGGCCGACCGAGGCGGGTCAGGCTGGCGCGCTGTCGGCGATTGCGATGAGCAGCCGGGTGCTGAGCGGTTCCTGTGCTCCTGCCAACCCGCCGACAGCAATCACATCGTTCATGCCGGCCTGGCGGTCAGCGTGCGCCGGCGAGCACCGTGCAGATCGGCGGCGAGGAGAGGAGGCTTCGACCGGCTGAGTTCGTCGCGGTGACCGTGCGGCCGGTAGCGACGCGCCAGCAAAGACGGGTTGTCGCCCGTGCT
>JBAUVJ010000571.1:0-1969 GCA_049583165.1 Candidatus Sulfotelmatobacter sp.
GTACGGCGTCTGCTGTCTGGGGAGCCGGCACAGGAGCCGACCAGGAGCGCTTCGGCAGCCGTTGAAGTGTCTGCTGCGGCGACGACCCAAAAGCCCGTCCTGGCATCCTGGCGCTCGAAGTCAGCGCTCCTGGCGGCGACCGCCTTCAACCCGCGCCCGCACTCGATCGCGGTGCTGCCGTTCGTGAACCTGAGCGGAGACAAGGAGCAGGAGTACTTCTCCGACGGGCTTACCGAAGAGCTGCTGAATTCTCTGGCCGAGATCGACGCGTTGCAGGTGGCGGCCCGCACTTCGGCCTTCTCGTTCAAGGAAAGAGACAACGACATCGGCGCCATCGGCCGCAAGCTTAACGTTGCGACGGTGCTCGAAGGAAGCGTACGGCGCTCCGCGCACACCGTGCGGATTACCACGCGGCTCATCAATACCGTCACGGGGTTCCACCTGTGGTCAAAGACCTATGACCGCGACCTCGGCGATGTGCTCAAACTGCAGACCGAGATCGCCACGGCGGTCGCGAGTGCACTTAAAGTCACGCTGCTGGGGAATGAAGCCGCCAAGATCGAACTCGGGGGCACCCGCACCCCGGGGGCATTCGATGCGTATCTCCGGGGCTCAAGGGCGGTTCGCTCGGGCCAGGGAACATCGAGCTATCAGAGCGCGATTGCCGGATACACAGAAGCAATTCGCCTCGATCCGAACTATGCCCTTGCGTTCGCAGGCCGATCGCTCGCACTTTGCAATTATGCCGGTGAGTTCGCGAGTGGCACCGGCATTAGGGAGTTCTATGCCAAGGCAGAGGCCGATGCGCATCAGGCGCTTAGACTCGCTCCGGAGCTCGCCGAGGGTCACTTGGCGTTGGGGCGCTTCTTAGCTTCCAGTCTCGACTACACGCACGCGAGCGAGGCGTACGAGCGCGCCATGGCGCTCGCTCCGGGCGATGCGGAGGTACTAGCCGCCAGCGGCCTGTTTGCGGTTTCTATGGGCCGCTTCGATGTGGGTTTGGCAGCCGTGCGCCACGCCGTCGCGCTTGATCCGCTCAATCCACGAAGCCGTGCCGGGCTCGGCGAGGCGCTGTTTTGGGCTCGCCGATACCAAGAGGCGGTTGCCGCTTTCGGAGAAGTCATCAGTCTTGAGCCGGACTTCAAGCGAGCTTACGGATTCCGCGGGGTCGCCTATTACTGGCTTGGTGACCTTCAGAGTGCGCGCTCTTCATGTGAGACAAAGCCGGATCACTGGTCGAGCATGTGGTGCCTCGCAGTGACGTACGAGAAGCTCGGGCGGCATGCCGATGCAGAAGCCGAGCTGGAAAAATTGCAGGCCGCGTTCGGAGATAACTCGGCGTACCAATGCGCTACGATCTACGCAGTGTGGGGCAATACAGACAAGGCACTGGAGTTGCTGGCCAGGGCGGTACGACTGCCCGATGCGGGCGTGGTGTACGTGAAAACTGACGCGCTCATGGATCCGCTCCGCAGTGACCCGCGCTTCCAGGCGATCGAGCGGGAGCTGAGGTTTCCGGATTGAGTAGCAACCGGAGATTTTGCCGCGACCGCGTCCATGCCTTGAGAGCTGGGTGCCGCGCCCCGTCGGAACCCGCCGGACAAGTGCACCCCGACTGTAGAGTAGCCCGCGGAGATTGCATCGCCGTTAACATAACGTGGCGGCGATCCGCCGGCGCGAGAACGGGGCCGCGCGCGAATGCTGGTTGACTCGCCCTCTGCGGGGAGCGTACGTTCCCCCTCAACAAAAGCGCGCACGTGGGGATGATGCGCGCCTCGCCAGCAGGGACACCCCGCACAAAGCCAACAATCGCGAGGACGCCATGAACAGACTCCTGACGTTGATTGCCACGTGCCTGTATGCCGCGGGCGCCGCTGCCGCCTCTGCCAGCGGCCGGCCGTCGCTCTTGTCCAGGGCCACTGACTTAGGTCCCGTGAATGGCGCAAGCCCCATCGAGATCACCATCTGG
>JBAUVJ010000572.1:0-7962 GCA_049583165.1 Candidatus Sulfotelmatobacter sp.
CAGGCTCTCTTTCACAACTGCAACGTATCAAAGCTCAACTTTTCGTCCGTCGAGTGGCGCAGGAGAAAAAACGGCGGCAAGCGCATGCTTTTTGAGGAGATCGTGGCCCTAAACGCCAAGGGCACATCCGCCCTGAAGCCTGGGCCAGCTAATTCTGATGGGCGTGACTATGGCCTTATTGCAGAGCTTTACCAGCAGCTGAAGAAGAATTACGACGAGCGCCAGGACTACTGGACAGCTGGCGACTTCCACTACGGCGAAATGGAGATGAGGCGTTTACATAGCGGGGGCACGAGCCGTCTTGCCTGTTGGATTTATCGGCATCTTGGGCTGGTTGCGTTTTACAAATATGCGAGTCAATACGGCGAAAGCTACGTGCGACCGTTTGTTGTGGCTTTGATGGTTCTCGCCGTATTCACGCTACTATTTCCGTTGGCAGGCCTCGATCAGAACGCAAATACGCCGAACTCCGCTGTGTCGGTGTCTCAGCGAACTGCGACACCGGGCCCGACCACAGAACTCAGCTACAGAAACTTCAACGAGTTCGTTTGCCTTTATCACGGGAGAAAATCGACAGCCCCCGCAGCGTTCTTCGGTAACAGCCTGATGACGGCGCTGTCCGTTGCCGGCTTCCAGAAGGAACTTAAGTACGAGCCTAGCTATCCTTGGGGCCGTGCGCTGGCTTTGGCGGAGCTGGCGCTTACCTCCACTCTGATCGCGCTATTTCTTCTCGCAGTTCGACGGCAGTTCAAGCGCTGACGATCCAACAGAGCGTTTGCCCGAGGATTCGTCAGTGCATATAATTCGGTTTCGAGCCAAATCTTTATCGAGGCCACTCCCTTGCCCATTGGAACCGCATTTCACGAGCGCACTTTTCCGCTTTGCCACAGCTTGAATTACCGCGAGTGGTCGGGATACTACACGGTCAGCGTGTATGAGGTGCATCACGAGCACGAGTACAACGCCATCCGCAATGCCGCCGCGCTGATCGATATTTCTCCGCTCTATAAGTATTTGATCACGGGCAAAGATGCGACGCGGTTGGTGAACCGCGTGATCACGCGCGACATCAACAAAGTGAAAGTGGGGCAGGTAATTTATTGCTGTTGGTGCGATGAAGACGGCAAGGTCATCGACGACGGGACAATTTCGCGGCTGGAGGAAAATGTTTATCGCTGGACGGCCGCCGATCCCAGCTTGCGCTGGTTTCGGCAGAACGGCCTGAACATGGATGTGCAGGTCGAAGACATTTCCGAGAAAGTTGCGGCCCTGGCGCTGCAAGGGCCGACTTCGGCAAAGCTACTCAAGTCCGTGGCCGAAGCCGACATTGCGAACCTGAAATATTTTCGCGTTACTCATGGCAAGATCGCAGGCGTACCGGTAGATATTTCGCGGACTGGGTACACCGGCGATCTGGGATATGAAATCTGGGTTCCACTGAAAGAAGCGAACGATGCAGTGAAGGTTTGGGATGCGCTGACGGAAAAAGGCAAGCAGTTCGATCTGCACGCAGCAGGCATGTTGGCGCTGGATGTAGCGCGCGTGGAAGCCGGTCTGCTGCTGATCGAAGTGGACTACAGCAGTTCGAAGAAGGCCCTGATTCCTTCACAGAAGTATTCGCCGTATGAGTTGGGTTTCGGCAAGATGGTGCATCTTGAGAAGGAAAACTTTATTGGCAAGCGAGCCTTGGAGCAGGATGCGAAAAACGGCGTTCCGCGGCGACTTGTTGGCGTCGAGGTCGATTGGACCGACGTGGAAGCCCTCTACGAACGCTACGGTCTTACTCCAGCTGCGCCGACGCAGGCTTCGCGCGTTGCGGTGCCACTCTATTCGGGAGATAAGCAAGTTGGCAAGGCGACAACCACGAGTTGGTCGCCCATCCTGAAAAAACTCATTGCGCTGGCCAGCGTGGAGACTGAGCATTCGAAGCTGGGAACGCAGTTGCAGATGGAGATTACGATTGAGTCCATGCGCCTGAAGACGAATGTGAAGGTGACCGCATTGCCGTTCTTTAATCCGCCGAGGAAGACGGCGCCGCCGGTATAAGTTTGGAATCTTGGGCGCAGTTAAAAGCACCAGCTGTGGAGCGAGAAGATTACAGCAAATACAGTAGGATTTTCTCCTCTCAGCAGGCGTAGGCTCAGACAGCTTTGCTTTCTAAGGAGGCGTTCCAAGACAAGGAGAAACTTATGAAGCGAAAGTTGACGGTTGTTGCAATGGGTTGGCTGCTGTTCGCAACCTTGGGTCTTGCGCAGGATCGCGGCGAGCCCTCGGCCAGGTCGCAGGAGCGCATCACCAAAGAAGTTCGTCACGAACTTCTCATGTTGCCCTATTTCGGCGTGTTCGATTACATCGCTTTTAAAGTGGACGGGGGCACCGTCACCCTGCTCGGCCAGGTCGTCCGCCCCTCGCTCAAGTCGGATTCCGAAAATGCGATCAAGCACATCGAAGGCGTCGAGAAGGTCGATAACCAGATTCAGGTCCTACCTCCGTCACCCACCGACAACAGCTTGCGCATGCGCTTGTACCGAGAGATCTACGGTTACTCCGGTCTGGAAAAATACGCTTTGGGAGTGCAGAAACCGATTCGCATCATCGTGAACATGGGAAAAGTTTCGCTCGAAGGCGTCGTAGATAACGATTCCGATAAAAATCTCGCCGGCCTTCGCGCCAATACGGTGCCGGGAATTTTTTCGGTGACCAACAATCTGCAAGTAGTCCCGCAGTAACAAAATCTCCGAACTCGCTTTCACGCGGCAGCATTCATAGAAGCTGCCGCGTGTTCTCAAGACTTACCAAACGGATCTTCCAAAGATGGGCTTTGCGGCGTAAACAGCTCCGCGCCGTTTTCCGTGATATGCATATCGTCTTCCAGACGGATGCCAAATTCGCCGTGGATGTAGATGCCGGGTTCGTTGCTGGTCGTCATATTGGCCGCAAGCCTGGTAGTGTTGCCGCGGACGAGATATGGCCATTCGTGGCCATCCATTCCCAGGCCGTGGCCGAGACGATGGGCGAAATACTTGTAGTCGGGGCCGTAGCCCGCGTCAGTGATTACTTTTCTTGCCGCCGCATCGATTGCGCCGCATTCCACTCCCGGGCGTGCCGCGTCCAGGGCGGCCGATTGCGCGCGATGCACGATGTCGAACACTTTGTTCATCTTGTCTCCGGTTTTTCCCGGGATCTTTCCCAGGACAAAAGTGCGCGTAATGTCGGATTGATATCCTTCCACAATGCAGCCGTCATCGATCATTACGAGTGAGCCTTCGCGGATCACTTGCGGCGTCGTCGACCCATGCGGGAACGAAGTGTATTCGTCTACTTCCACGCTGGCGTCCCCGGGAAATCCAAGTTGCCCGTAGGCCGCCGCAATCAAGTTCTCTACCTGGCCCTGAGTCATCCCCTCATGCAATGCCTGATAAACCGCCTCATATACCGACAGCGTTACTTGCGCGGCCAGACGCATCAGCGCGATTTCATGAGCGCTCTTGATCATGCGGCAACCCGCGGTCACGGGAGTGGCATTCACTAGAATGAGCTGCGGCGCGGCTTTGGCAATCCCATCGGCAAAGAAAAAGAGCACGGTTTCTTCAACACCCAATTTGCCGGTTGCAATTCCGCGATCCCTCAACTCTTGCGCGACCAGACGATATGGGCTTTCGTCTTCCTGCCAGGTTCGTACAATAGAGCGCCCACCATCGGGCGCGGAGGCAATCTGCTCGCGAGCACGCTCTTCTTCAAACGCTGGACAGATATAGAAAGCTGGGCCCTTCGCGGGCAGCACAAACGCAAACATGCGCTCTCCGCCCCACCAGCGGATTCCAGTGAAGTAATCCAGCGAAGTACCGGACATCAGCAAAATGGCATTGAGAGCATTCTCGGCCATCAACTCGCGGGCGCGGTCCAGCCGCCCGGCGCGTTCTTCTCGCGAGATCGGAGTAGCCTCGCTTTTTCGCGACTTCAACCGCGCCAGCGAAGGAGGCAGGGAAGAACCGTTTGGCTTTTCGTCTATGGCTCCAGCCGGCGCCAGCAAAGGATGGGATACAGCCGCTATTCCAGCCGCCACGCTGCCCGCTTCCAAAAATCGTCGCCGCGAAATCATCAAGCCTCCAGATTCTAAAATGACAGCCCGGCCATTATAGGGCTAAGTTGTTGTAAGGAACTTCAGCATGGAAGCCGGCTTTCAATGCGCGGCCTGTGGCGAGTGGAACATTACCAACGTGGATGAATCTGCCGGCCGCCTCCAGAGCTACGTGGAAGACTGCCAGGTCTGCTGCAAACCGAACGCGTTGCACGTAGAGTACGATACGTCGTCGCAGGAGTTCTTCATTACCGCCGTGTTGGAGTGAAGTGCGATGAATTGCCAGTTGTCGGTTTCGGATTGCCGACTGGAACAATCAGTAATAATCGCCAACCAGGAAACCGACGCGGCGAATCAGATTTCACGATCGGCAATCGAAAATTGGCAACATCCCTTGGGCGCCCGCGTTATAGTTAGCTGCTCCGTAGTTCAGGCGCAGGCGGCTTCGGAAAGGACTTATGGCGATGGCGACCGGCTACACGGGTAGTGGACGGATGGTGGCGCACAACATGGTGACCACCCAATTTGAGCTGGATGGCTTCCGCGTGACCCGCACGTTGGGTGTGGTGCGCGGAATCGTGGTTCGATCGCGGTCGATCTTCGGTACCATCGGCGCCGGATTACAAACCCTGGTCGGTGGCAACATCACGCTGCTTACCAACCTGTGCGAGAAGACCCGCGCCGAGGCCTTCGATCTGATGCTGACCCACGCGGCCGAACTTGGCGGTAACGCGGTGGTCGGCGCCCGCTACGACGCCACTGAAGTGATGCAAGGCGTCACCGAAGTGCTGGCGTATGGTACGGCAGTCTTCGTCGAGCCGGCGAAATAACTGAGGCATCCATGAAACCTGCACGCGTCGTGCTTCTTGCTTTCCTTTTCTGCTATGCCATGGTCTGCTATGCCGTGGTCTGCCATGCCTCGTCCTACAAGTACAAGCGCATCGGCAGCGATCTGGATGCGCAGACCCACACCGATCCCGGCATAGCGATGATGGGCGGTGGCAGCAATCTGGACGAAGCCTTCCGCTGGCTGTGCGGGAAGGCCAACGGCGGCGACTTTCTGATTCTGCGCGCCAGCGGGAAAGACGATTACAACCGTTACGTAAATAAATTGTGCCAGATGAACTCGGTGGCTACGCTAATTATTCCCAGTCGAAAAGCGGCGGGGGAGCCGAAAGTCGCGCAGATCATCCGGCGCGCCACGGTAATTTTTATCGCCGGCGGCGATCAGTCCCGTTACATCAATTTCTGGAAAGGCACTCAGGTGCAAGATGCGCTCAACGCGCACGTGACCGCGGACAAGCCCATCGGAGGAACCAGCGCGGGCCTGGCGGTGCTGGGACAATTTGTTTATGGCTCTACGGGAGACAAAGCCAGCGATGACGATCTCACGTCGCTGGAGGTTTTGGCCGACCCCTACAACAAACGTGTGACGCTGGTACGCGATTTTTTGAAGGTGCCCGGCCTGGACAATCTGATCACCGATAGCCATTTCGTGAAACGCGACAGGATGGGCAGAAGCCTGGGATTTCTAGCGAGAATCGCGGTCGATGGCTGGTCCAAAACGCCGCGTGAAATTGCCATCGACGAAAAATCGGCGCTGCTGGTGGAAGTCGATGGCCGTGCCAAAGTGGTGGGCACGGGCCAGGGAGTTTATTTTCTACAGCTCACCGACCCGCCCGAGGTATGCAAGCCCGGCCAGCCATTGACCCTGCACAACGTCGCAGCCTACCACTCAGCCACGGGAGCCAAGTTCGACATACGCGGATGGAGTGGCGATGGAGGCGAGGCCTATTCGATTTCCGTGGAGGCAGGCCAGATCCACACCAGCCGCGCCGGGAACGCAGCGTACTGAACCTACTCGCTCGCGGGTTTTGAACGCGCAACGAACTCGCCGCAATCGACTCTCTTAACTGCACCCGGTACTGCCGCGTCAATAGCGCCCGAGATCTTATGGACATTCGGCCGTATTACAGGCCAGCTAATTGCCGACAGAATCAATACCGCAAATGGTCGCCCTTCAAGACGTTGCTGACTATCCATATTCTTATCGCCGGTAATAAATACCTCAAAGCCCTTGCGCTCGATTCGCTGAAGGAGTTCACCGTTCTTAATGCCGCCCCACTGCATAGCGGCGACGGTGTGAATCTCGTGCTGAGGCAAGGACCGCGCTAGCTTGATTGGCACGTCCTCATCGAAAAACACTCTCAAGGCTGCGCCTGAAACTGATGCGCATCACGGTAATGGAGAATCGCTCTAATCGCCTCGATACCGGCTTCCGGATAGCAGTCGAGAGTTTCTGCAATAGCCGCGTCCGCCGACAATCCCTCGCCGCGGAAGGCGTCGTAATTTCCTGTGATAGCTTCCACCGGCAAACGTGAATTCTTAAGCAGGGGCGCGCCGCTCACTTTGCCCGGAATGACTTCCACTAGCGGGCAATCCGACCAATCGATCGTCGCCATAATCCGCACCTCCTGCGTTCGAGGTCACTCCCATAAAGCATAGCGCAAACGCTCCGACGCCGTCGATAACCGGCTGGGCTGAACTGGTCCCTCGTCGCGTCGTGGGTTTGAATGGCAATTTTCCACAACAAACTCCGCGCCAGTCGCCGATTGCAAGAAAATTGTGAGCGAAAGAATAGCGAAGGAATCTAAAGCCAAAACCCAACATCTTGTGGTCGTATTTCTAGTTAACCACAATTCCTCGTATTTTCCAGAAGCACGTCCCGATCGGAACCCCTACCTTCAAGTTTGCTCTTGACAATCAATGACTTACGGGTAAGATGTGGTACAAAGTGGAACAGAGTGGTCAACACAGTAGAGTTCGTGGGAACGGGTAGCTGACAAAGAGGAGCCGGTGGGGAGCCGACCCAAAAGCACGACCAACAGCCCGAACCGACTGAGTTTGACCCAACTTTGCGTCGCTTTTACCTCCCTCAGTGATGTTTACGTTGTGACATGCAGTCCGTACAGCAGATTCCTCGCCGGGCCTTCGGCTCCGTTCGGAATGACAAGACATGTTTCGCGGCAATCACCCAACTCGCGTCGACGAAAAGGGACGGTTAAAGATCCCGGCCGAATTCAAGCGGGTGATCGACGAGAAGTACGGACAGCAATACTACATCACAAGTCTCGACGGGAAGGTTGCTCAAGTGTATCCCTTCGAGGAGTGGGAGCGGATCGAGCAGAAGCTGGCGGGGCTCTCCACTTTCAATCCTACGAAGAAAAAGTTTCTGGACCGGGTGAACTATTACGGGCAGATGGTGGAAATGGATGGTCAGGGGCGGCTGCTGATGCCGCAACTGCTGCGGGAAGCGGCGCAAATCAAAGGCGAGGTTGCGGTTACCGGCAATTTGACCCACTTGATCGTGCGCAACCTGGATTCCTACCGCAAGCAAGTCGAGGAAGAAAAGTTCACGCCTGACGATGAGAAGACGCTCGACGAATTGGGCATCTAGTGGGCGAGGGTTTCAAAGACACCCCTCAGGGGGTTGGGCATGGTGGTGGAAGGGAAGCCAATCATGTTCCGGTTCTTTTAAAAGAAGCGATCGACTTTTTAAACGTGCAGCCTGGCGGGACTTATATCGACGCCACGGTGGGCTTGGGCGGACACAGTTACGAAATCGCAAAACGCCTCGGCGTACCGGGACATTTGATTGGCCTCGATAAAGATCCTGCGGCGCTGGAAATCGCGCAGCAGAAGTTAGGTGGCGTCGGCGTCTCGCCGGCAGATTTTCCAACGATCACTCTGCTGCATCGATCATTCGCAGAAATTGCGAAGGGTCAGAAGCCAGCGTCAGTGGACGGGATTTTGGCCGACATCGGCGTAAGCAGTTTGCAGCTTGACGATGCCGCACGCGGATTTAGTTTTCAGGCGGATGG
>JBAUVJ010000573.1:0-17014 GCA_049583165.1 Candidatus Sulfotelmatobacter sp.
CCAGAGCGTTATTTATCCAAGAGCAATGACATTAATAAGTTCGGGCTTCGCTTTGGCTACACGAACCGGGTTTCGCAAAGGCCGCCCGTAACCTTCGTGGGCAACTTGCATGACGTCTCCATCTTGCAAACGAATTTGATCGCTGAAGCTCAGGCAATCCGTTCCGAAGAAATGTACATGGACGTCTCCCGGCCGGCGGTGGCCTTCGAACTTGAAATGATGATGCTCAATATTCTGCAAGCTGTGGCACATCTCGGATGTGCCGCTGCGAAAAGTCTTGCTCCAGTGAACGCTTTCGCCTCGCTCAATGGTTACTGCAACAGGCACCGACTCGAATTCTGGATCAAGCACCAGCTCTGGTCCCAACGCACAAGTGCGCAGTTTGGAGCCAGCAAGGTTGAGATAGTTTTTCTTTTCGAATTGATGATCCGAAAATTCGTTACCCATCGCCATTCCGATTCGATACGGCCGGCCATCGGGAGAGATCACATACACGCCTGCAATTTCTGCTTCCTCGCCGCCGTCCTCGGCGTAGGAAGGAATGTCGAGCGGTTCTCCATGCGCGCGTAACGCACAGCCGGTTCCTTTGTAGAACCACTCCGGAGAGACTCCGATGCAGCCTGCGGCCGGACGTCCGCCTTCGACTCCCCAGCGGAACATCTTCATACTGTCCGTCAAATTCTCGTTGATGGTTTCATGCATGGACTGCCGATTTTTAGCGCTGCCGAGATGAGTGAGCCCCGTGCCGGAAATCAGGCAACGAGCAGCTTCCTCAGGATGGTCGATAGCGGGAAGCAGTTGCCATTCCGAGCGGCCGTTGTAAATAGGGTCGTAGTCGATTGTGTCGCGCCTCGCCCTGTGGCGCGCCACGTCGCTAAGCTTCATGCTGGCGGCGAATGCGACATGAGCCAGTTCGTAGATCGAGGCGCAGTTATCCAGCAATCGGATGTTCGGCTCCTCCACCAGTCCTACCCGCCGCAGGCCGCCTTTCTTGATTTGTATGAGTCGTGTCATGAGTCCGATTCTGTTCCCTGAAAAAATTATTCGAATACTTCGAACCGCTTAAGTCCAGCTTCATTGATGGTCAGTCCGAGGCCGGGAGTGTTGTCATTGAGATCGATGGCGCCATCTTTCGCGAGAGGCTCACCCTGGAAGATGTACCAGAACAATTCATTGCCAACTTCTACATCGACGACGGGAAAGAATTCCGCCATCGGAGAATTCAAACTGGCCATGACGATGTGGTAATTGTGCATCTGGCCGGCGTGAGGAATTACCGGGACGGAATAAGCTTCCGCCAGCGCGGCGATTTTGCGCGCCTGCGTGATTCCGCCCACACGGTTGGTATCGAACTGGATGTAATCGATTGCGCGAGCTTCGAGCAAGTCGCGAAAGCCATAGAGCGTGAATTCGTGTTCGCCGCCTGCGATCGGAATTCGCCCGTAGGATTTAAGCTCGGCATAACCGTGGATGTCATCGGGAATCACCGGCTCCTCCAACCATCGGAGATGGAAAGGCTCCAGCAGCGGCAGCATCCGCTTGGCGTAGTCGAGAGTCCAGCCCATATACGCGTCCGCCATCAGATCGATGCTGTCGCCGATACTCTCGCGGACGGTGCGGACGAGTTCGAGATTCCGCTGCATGCCGCGAGCGCCATCCGAAGGTCCCCAGCCAAAGCGAAGCTTCATAGCTTGATAGCCTTCATCCTTGTAGCGCTTCGCCTCCGCCGCCAGCTCCCTCAATTCCACGCTGTAAAGGCGGGATGCATAAACCGGAATGCGCGCTTTTGTTCGACCTCCGAGCAAGCGATACACGGGCTGTTTAGCCGATTTGCCCAGGAGATCCCACAGAGCAATGTCGACCGCGCTGATTGCAACCATGCCGATTCCTTTGCGGCCGAACGCCATGGTCTTGCGATACATGTGTTGCCACAGGCGCTCAATATCCCACGGATCCTGCCCGATCAAAAGCGGCTTGAGATAGAGATCGATAACTTGTTTCGTAACTTGGGGAGCGAGAGCGGCATTGCCCAACCCCACCAAGCCATCGTCGGTGAATATCTCGACCACGAGCCATCCATGGAAGGTAAACGTCTGCATCGAAGCTTCGGGCAGTTGCAACAAATCCATCGGATTGGTGCAAAAGTGAGGAGGCAGGGGAACTGTTTTTCCACTCCAGCGTACGGCCCGAGTGCGAATCTCGGTGATTTTCATTGCGCTCCCCCGTAGCTAAATTCCTGTCCCAGAGCCAAAGGCCGCACCGTGGGAATGGTAGCGAGAATAATCAAGAATGCCGTCACATGGAGCGTCCCCGCAATACCGAATACTGTGCCGTAACCGAAACCGTGGTCCAACAAGTAGCCGGCGATTTCTCCAAAAACAATTCCTCCCATTGCACCCCCGAAGCCAACCAATCCGGCAACCGATCCGACAATATTCTGCGGGAAGAGATCCGTCGGTAGAACCATGACCAGTGTCGACCACGACTGCTGTCCAAAATATGCCAGGCAGAACAGCGAGATCGCCCAGGATACGGCGACGTGCGGAATGAGAATCACGAAGGGCATAAGCGCCGCGCTCAAGCCGAGCGCTAATTTTCGCGCCGTGCCGAGCGAAAATTTCTGGCGCACCAAGTAACTGGAAAATCCTCCACCCAACAAACACCCCACTCCGGCCGCGGCGCTCGGCATCCAGCCGAAGGTGCCAACCGCCTTAATGTCGAAGCCGCGAGCATCGTAGAGATATTTTGGGAGCCAGAATAGATAGAAGAACCAGGCCGCATCGCTCAGAAATTTAGCGGTTACTAGTCCCCAGGTTTCGCGGAGGCTGAACAGTCGAGTCCAGGGAAATGTCCGCGCAGGCTGTTCGGGTATCGCATTTGTGTCGACCGACTGCAAGTTTTCTTCTGGAGGGCGATAGGACCAGCCCCACCATGCGGCCCAGAGCAAACCTAGTCCGCCGGTGAGAACGAAAATCCAGCGCCAGTTCGTATAGCCCAGGACTGCCGCGATCAAAGGCGGAGCGATGACCGCTCCAACCGCCGTCCCTGCATTGATAATGCCCATTGCAGTGGCACGCTCTTTTGTAGGAAACCACTCCGAGACAGCTCGGGTGGCAGCGGGAAAACCACCGCCCTCGCCTACACCCAGCAGAAATCTGCTGGTAGCGAGTAATACAAAACTGGTGGCAAGTGCGTGGCTGGCGCAGGCGAGCGACCAGAACAGCATAATCACCGTGAAGCCACGATGCGTTCCGAGAATATCGACCAACTTGCCGCCACCGGCATACATTAGAGCGTAAGAAAATAGAAATGCGGACTGAAGTGCAGAGAACTGCCCGTTGTTCAACGGAATGTCCCTGCTGACGGCTTTGATCGCAACCGGCAGAGTTTGCCGGTCAAGATAGCTGACCGCGATCGCTGCGCTGATAAATATGGCGATGCGCCACCGCAAAGGTCTCTCCAGCTCCAACTGGATTTTCAAACAGGACGAATTCAAGATTATACGCAGGAAAGTGGTAAACGTTTTCTGAATTTGCCGACTTCCGTTACAATTGCCCTCCGAAGGCTGGGGAAAACGATCAGGTGAAACAAATTATGAATCAGCGATGGAATCGTCGGGATGTCTTGAAGGGCTTGGTGGCCGCGTCCACTGCCTTAGCCATTCCTGCGAAGGGAACTGCGTGGAAAAACGCGTTTGCTGAGGGGCAGCAGGTGGAAATACAAATCACTGCTGTCAGCGCCCATACCTTCCGGCTAAGCATCCTCCCCGTCAACAATGGATCGGTTGGGTCGATTCCCACAGACGGATCGCTGGTCAAAGAATCCTGGGGCACTCCCGTTGCCAAGCTGCGGGATGAACCCGGCCACGCGATTGCTGTAGGCAATCTCCAGCTTAAGATTTCCTTCCATCCGGTCGGCGTCGCGATTACGAACGAGCATGGCGAAATTATTCAAGAGTTCGCATGGGATCAAAACACCGGTGTTCTCTCTTTTCTGAGTGGAAGCACGCCTCTGTTTGGCTTAGGAGAAGGCGGACCGCAATTCGACCGGCGAGGCTCTACGGACCTGATGCGCAGCGGGCAGGGCGGCTACAGGCTCGCCACCCACGGAGGTCGCGTTCCCATTCCCTGGATCATCGGAACATCAGGCTGGGCCATTTTCTTTCATCAACCTTTCGGCACATTCGATCTCACAGGATCGCAAGCTAAATTTCAACCCGCAGTCCCTGACGCTGCGCTGCCGCTCGATCTATTTTTCGTCGCCTCGCCTGATCCGGCTACGATTATGGCCGAATATGCACTGCTCACCGGCCACGCGGAGAAACCTCCACTATGGAGCTTCGGTTATCAGCAGTCGCACCGCACACTCAGCGGCCGCGAGGAAATACTCGCCGAAGCAAAAACTTTCCGTGAAAAGAAATTGCCTTGTGATGCATTGATTTATTTGGGAACCGGTTTCTGTCCTTCGGGCTGGAACACTGAGAACGGCTCGTTCGTGTGGAACTCGCGAGCCTTTCCCGATCCCAAGCCGATGCTCGACGAGTTGCACCAGGAGCACTTCCGCGCGGTGATGCACGTAGTCATTCTTTCCGACAAGCTTCATGGGACAGTTCACGACCCGTGTGACGTATCGCGCTTTGACGACGAGGAGGCGAGTTGCCACTGGGATGAGCATCGGAAAGATTTTGCTCTCGGTGTCGACGGATGGTGGCCGGATGAAGGCGATCCGCTTGATATCAAGTCGCGGCTGGTCAGGAATCGCATGTATTGGGAAGGCCCGCAAATCGATCGGCCGAACCAGCGTCCTTATGCGTTGCACCGCAACGGATACGCCGGCATGCAGAGATATGGTTCGTTCCTCTGGTCGGGCGACGTGTACTCCACTTGGGAAACGTTGAAGACGCACATTCCGATTGCCCTCAACACCGCGCTCACCGGCATTCCTTATTGGGGCACGGACATCGGAGGTTTTGTTCCTACGCCGGAATTTACTGCGGAGTTGTATCTACGCTGGTTTCAGTTCGGAGCATTCTGCCCGCTCTTTCGCTGTCACGGACGTGCATGGAAATTGCGGCTACCGTGGGGTTGGAACACGGGAGATCCCGGTCCGAAAGAAATCAACAACTACGGTGGCGCTGCTCTCCCGGATTCCAGCCAGTTGCACGATGAGCGCGTAGAGCCGATTTGCAGAAAATACCTGGAATTGCGCTACCGCATGTTGCCCTATCTATACAGCGCGGTGCACGAATGCGCGACCACGGCTATGCCGATCATGCGTCCTCTGTGGCTGCATTTTCCTGACGATCCTAAAGCAGTCGAGTGTGGAGACCAATACTTGTGGGGGAAGAACGTGCTGGTGGCTCCGATCGTCGAAAAGGGAGCAACCACTCGCCGCGTCTATCTGCCGCATGGTGGCTGGTATGACTACTGGACGGGCGAGCGACTTGAGGGCGGACGTGAAATCGGCCGGCCGGTAGACCTGGAAACCATTCCTCTTTATGTGCGTGCAGGATCGATTCTTCCGCTTGGCCCGGTGAAACAGTTCACTGACGAAAAAGTCGAGGGCCCGCTCTCCATTTCAATTTATTCGGGGGCTGATGCTTCGTTCCTGCTTTATGAGGACGACGGCAGTTCCTTCAACTATCGCAAGGGAGAGTGGACGGGAGTCCAGATGACTTGGAACGACGCGCGCAAAACCCTGAGTCTACAGTTGGCGCCCGGTTCACGTATGTTGTCGCCGGAGCCGCGGTCTTTCACGGTTCAGTTGGCCGAGGCCACGCGCAGCGTGACCTTCAAAGGGGAACCAGTCGAGGTCTCGTTCTAGCTTCTAGCTGGCTCTCGATTACCGCGACGATTTACCTAGCCCAACCACTGCGGGTTTTGAAAAGTTCCGTCGAAATTGTGCGTCGTCTTGTAGAGTTCGTACTCTCCCTTGCCAGCCGCGGGGGCAGTCTTGGCCAGCAACTGTGCGACCTCGTCTTTGCCCATCGGCTTGAAGCTGTGTGCAGCTTCGAAAGCCTGCTGAAGAATGGGGAGAGATTCACAGCCGGTGATGACCACGCTGGTCGGCAGGTTCATGGCGTAGTGCAGGCACTCGATGGCAGAGGCTGTCTTGCTGCGCAGAATAATGCTGTCGCCCATGGGCTTCATTCCGAGTACGCCGATGTTGTGCTTTACCAGCACGGGGAGCACTTTCTTTTCAAAGCTGTCAAAGTGTGCGTCCATCACGTTGAGCGGCATCTGCACGCTGTCAAATGTGAACTGGTGGGCGAAAGCCGTCTCCAACATTTTTAGATGAATGTCCGGACTTTTATGTCCGGTGAAGCCGATGTAGCGGACCTTGCCTTGCTTTCGGGCCGCGAGCACGGCTTCCATGCTTCCGCCCTCGCCGAAGATTCGAGCCGGATCAGTTTCGCGAATCACTTCGTGAAACTGCAAGAGATCGACGTGGTCGGTTTGCAGGCGGCGAAGAGATTCATCCAGTTGCTCAGTCGCGGCCTTTTTTGTCTGCCCGTCAATCTTAGTCATGAGAAAAGCTTTTTGACGGTAGCCATCACGCAGCGCTTTGCCCATACGTTCTTCGCTGACGCCACCGTTGTAATCCCAGCAATTGTCGAGGAAGTTGATTCCACCGTCGAGCGCAGTGCGTACGATGCGGATGCTTTCCTGTTCGTCCGAAGCCCTGCCGATGTGGTAACCGCCGAGGCCGACGAGGGAAACTTTTTCGCCCGTGTGGCCTAAGGTGCGGGAAGGGAAGGAATCCGGCGTGCCAAATGACAGCGTGGAGCCAAGCGAGGTGACAACCGTAGTAGCCGCCGCTCTCTGGAGAAACTCTCTTCTATCCATAAAGCCATCCTTGTGAACTGGACGCGGTTGCGTATCCGCACAGCATACCGCAGGAGCAAACGCTTTCCCACTCTCAAAATCTCGCGTAGGGGTCAGTGCAGCATTATGAAAATCATTGCTTCGCCTGGCTGTCGATCCAGGTATTCACTTCCGAGTCGAGTACGTCGAGCGGCAGCGCGCCGTTGCCGAGCACTTCATCATGGAAGGCGCGGATGTCGAACTTGCCGCCGAGCTTCTGCCGGGCCTCTTCGCGGAGTTTCAGAATCTCCAACTGCCCCAGCTTATACGCCAGGGCCTGGCCGGGCCATGCAATGTAACGGTCGACCTCGCTCTGGACGTTCGGCTCATCCATTGCAGTGTAGCGATGAAAGTATTCGACCATCTGCTCGCGGGACCAATGCTTTTCATGCACACCCGTATCGATGACCAGACGGATGGCGCGCCACATTTCGTTCTCCAGCCGTCCGTAGTCGCTGTATGGATCTTGATAACGGCCAACTTCTTTCCCCAATCGCTCCGCGTAGAGCGCCCAGCCTTCAACGAAAGCGGTGTAATCCGCG
The DNA here is from genome assembly GCA_049583165.1 of Candidatus Sulfotelmatobacter sp. Taxonomy (GTDB): domain Bacteria; phylum Acidobacteriota; class Terriglobia; order Terriglobales; family Acidobacteriaceae; genus Sulfotelmatobacter. Next base: position 7,406 of record JBAUVJ010000573.1, read on the forward strand.
TGGCGCCGAAACTCCGGCAGATTCTCCATTTCCTGCGCCAAAGAGAGCTGGAGATGGTGGCCGGGAATGCCTTCGTGGTAAGCAATAGCCTCGATGTTCAGCACCAGTCGGTGCTCGGGATCCCACTCATTGACATTGATGTGGCCAGGGCGCGAACCGTCGGCAGTGCCCTCTGAATAATCGGCGGGCACCGCGTTTTCGGAGCGCGAGGCTTCCATGGGAATAGCTGCGAGCTTGCTCTTGGGCAGATGGCCGAAAAGTTTCGGCAATTCCGGCTCCATCCCGCGCGCGTAGCCCGCGTAAAGATCGAGCACCTGCTGGCCGGAAGTTGCGTAGAAATGCCGGTCGTTCTTGATGTGCTGGTTGAGACTGGCCAAGTCCTTGAATCCCAGTTTGTGCGCAAGAGCAAGCATTTCAGCTTCGATTTCGTCGATTTGCTTCAGGCCGAGGGCATGAATTTCCTCCGGCGTCTTGTCGGTGGTGGTGATGCGGCGGATTTCAAAACGATAGCGTGCCGCTCCGTCGGGAAGAGCCCAGACCCCCGGGTCCGTGCGGCCGTGCGGCGCATACTCATTTCGAACGAATGCTGCGAAATGCTGATAGCTGGGTATGATCTGTTCCGCGATGGCTGCGAGAACCGCATCCCCCAAGCGCTTCTGCTCCGGTGCAGTCACAACCGCAGGAAACTCTTTCACTGGTGTTGCAAATGGACTGTTCTCGCCGGTCTTGCTCGCGATGTCCTCCGCCTCGGCCGCGACTTTCTCTAGAAGATAACGTGGAGGCATTAAGCCATCGCGCATGCCTTGCCGCATATTGGCGGTTACCTGATCGAAGACATGTGGCATCTGATGCAGACGCGCCAGGTAGTTGTCGTAATCGGAGGCGGTATTGAAAGGAGTAAGCGAGACCAGTTCCGGCAGATCGAGATGCAAGCCGCCCATCTGATTCACCGGCATCTCCCATGGCTTGAACTGCGCGCCTTCAATCTCCTGCCGCAGCCTGCGGATCATCAAGTCGCGGCTCAATGCGTCTTGCCGCGAGAAGCCAGCGGGATCAATCGCCTCGAAGCGCGCCAGAAACCCGCGTCTCTGCTCGGTGTCGGAGTGGAAAAATTCGGGAGAGTTGTCGCTCAGGCGATCGTTGTAGCGATTGTCACCTAGCATGGTTGCCGACTCGGGGTTTGTGCGCAACTCGTATTGCCATTCTTCGTCGAATAACGAGAGAAGTTGTTGCTGGCGTTTTTCAACAGACGTGGGAATCGCCCCATTCGCTTGCGCAGAAGAAGATTGCAAAAATATCGACGTGAGAGTGCACAACACAGCCATGCAGCCCAAGGCTGCACGAACGCAGTAACACATTCTATTTTTCCTCGCACCAAAAGCCGCTTACGCGGTTTTGTTGTCCACCTTCCAGTAGACAGCGTAACGCTCGTGGATCACTTTGTAGAGAGGCACCATGGTCATCGACTGCGATTGTCCCACGGCCTCGAATGTAAGCGGTTGCTTCGCGTCGGGCTCGATCCACGCCGTTGGATTGCCGGCGTCGGCGATGATGTCCGGAACTTTTTTCTCATCGCCCGGTTTCGGCTCGTAGTCGCCGTCGGTCATATCCTTCGTCACAGGCTCGAAGCGGCCAGCCAGCACCAAGGGGCCATACATCGCGGCCTGAATGGTTTCGTTGTCCGGCATGCTGTCAATATGCAGGCCCATGGGTAGGCTGAGTTCAATTTTGTCCCCGGTTTTCCAGACTCGATTGAGTGTCAGATAGCTGCTTGGACTGGCAAACGCGGACAGTGGCGCGCCATTGATCTTCACGCTTCCACCCTGCACCCAATAGGGAATGCGAAGATTGATGGCAAACTGCGACGGGGTTTTGGCAGTGACGGTAATGGTGGTGCCTTGTTCTTCCGGGAAGCGCGTTTCTTGTTTCACGCGCAGGCCTTTTTCCGGCCATTCCAATTGTGAGTCGATGAAGAGATTGACGTAGAGCGAATCATCGTCGTGGAAGTAAATGGTGTCGGTTAGTTTGCCATACTCTTCCGATCCGGTTCCAGTGCAGCACCACAATGCGTCGAAGGGCTTGCCGAAAGTTTTCCAGTAGCCTGACGCCAGAGGCAAGTAATACATCATCGTCCCATCCTCGGGGTTGATAGTGCCAAGCCGGTGATTGAACAGAGTGCGCTCGTAGTAGTCCATGAGGCGGGCATCGGGCTCCCAGCCGAATAGGTGCCGCGTCAACTTCATCATGTTATAGGCGCAACAGCATTCGGTGGTATTGGTGCTTAGCTGCGTGGAAAGTATGCCGGGGTCGGTGTTCCACGACTCGCCGTTGCTGGTGCCGCCGGTGCAGTAGGTGCGCTCGCTCACGACCTCGTCCCAGAAATATTCAGAGATATTGCGATAGCGGCGGTCACCCGTGAGTTCGTAATATCGCGCCGCGGCGATCACCTGCGGAATGTGCGTGTTTACATGCAGACCCTTCAGCTCATCGCGATGAGCAGCCAGCGGATCGAAGAACTGTTTCTTGTCGAAGCGCTGCGCGACTTCAAGGTAATACTCCTTGCCGGTGACCGCATAGAGATTCGAGAGCACTTCACCCATGCCGCCGAATTCCGTTCCCAAAACTCGCTGCATGTGTTCATAACTCAGCGAACCGGTGTAGCCGGCAACCCAATCCGCCATTTTCAGGTCGATCTCGAGTGCCTGCTCGTTGCCGCAATAGACGTACATATCGAGCAGCCCAGCCATGATCTTGTGGATGGTATAGAACGGAGCCCATACCCGTTGACGATCGCGAAGGCGGTCGAAGAACTCGACGGGGAACGCGCTGAGATAACCACTCTTCAGAGCCGCCTGGCACTTACCGAGTCCCGTGACCACGGTATTAGCATTGTTTCGGAGGTCTTCGTCGCCCGTGCTGGCGTACATCAGAGCACTCGCGGAAAGATAGTGTCCACCGGCGTAGTGTCCACGAAGTTCGCAGTCAGGAGCCTCCCATCCGCCGAGTGGTTGCGCCGAGGAAGAAAGGCCGGCGTTGATCCGAAATGTGTGCAACAGACGGTCGGGGGGCAGCGAATGCAGATACTGACGGTCGGCCAGCATCGCGACTTTGCACGGACCTTCGCCCAGCCGCACTTGCTTCATGGGAAATGGGCGAGCCTTCCAGGGAACTTTCTCGTAGCTGACGGGCTTGCCCGCCTTCTGAATTGTGTTTACGACTGGATCTTGCAGAGGGGTTGCCATCAAGGTTCTGGGAATCAGGGCCGAACCGGCGGCAGCCGCGACCGACGTCATAAATTGCCTGCGAGAAAAATCACAAAATCGCATCATTACTTATTCCTCCACCAATCCAGCTTATCTTGGCTCGACAATGGATATTGTATACACTGACATTGGCTTTGGCGAATCGTCAGTGTGATCGATATTCGTCAGTCGAGCGCTAGAGGTCACGATGCACGGCTCACGATATACTTCGCGAAGTTGATTTCGGGTTCCACAACTCATCGATGGCTAGATTTCTTCAGATTTGTTTTTTCAGCTTCTGCGTGTGCATTCTTCTCACAGTATTTTCTCGTGCGCAAGCATCCACCAATACCGCCCCGCAGCCTTCATCATCTTCTTCGGTTTCGGCTGAGCAGGGTGTGAGCTTGGCCTCGAAGGGTCGCTGCGGTGAGGCCTTGCCGATTTTGAAAAAAGCTTCGGCGCATCTTACTGACGAGCAGACGAAGTATCGCGTGGAAATGTCGATCGCTCGATGCGCCATGAGTCTCGACCGGACGGAAACCGCGGTCGAGGCGCTGCTTGTGCTCAACCGCGAATTTGCTCACGATCCCGATGTGCTGTACACCACAACCCATTTTTACTCGGAACTTGCTTCGCGTGCAGCACAGGAACTGGCGGCGACGGCCCCCACCTCGCATCAGGCCGAGCAGCTCGAAGCGGAGGCTTTCGAGTCCCAGGAAAACTGGGATCGCGCCATCGCGGAATATAAAACAATTCTTGAGCAAGAGCCTAAGTTGCATGGCATCCACTATCGGATCGGACGGATCCTGCTTTCGAAAACGCCGGCGGAAACTGAAAATGCCACCGCAGAATTTAATAAAGCGTTGAAGATTGATCCGGAAAACGCCTCGGCAGAGTTCATGCTGGGTGAGATCGCGCGCCAAGCCGGACAATGGGACGAGGCCATTGGCCATTTTTCGCGGGCTTCGAAACTTGATGAGGGATTTCAGGAGGCATATCTGGCGCTCGGGATGTCGCTCAACTCGGCAGGGAAGTTCTCCGACGCGATCGGGCCGCTGCGAACCTATATAAAGACGCAGCCGGGAGATCCGGCAGGCCACTACCAGTTGGCCACTGCCTATGCGCGCACCGGCCACAAGCCTGAAGCGGAGCGGGAAATGGCGTTGCAACGCGAAGCTGCGGCCAAGCACCCGCAGGTTGCCCAGTCGCCTCAGTGACCCGAGCACAGATGGAGATTCAGTGAATGGCGAAGCGCCGAGGCGATGTCTGGAATCTGACTTCGCGCCGCCGTTTTCTCCAAATGTTGGGCGGGACGGGAATCGGCACTGCACTCGCAGGCGCGAGCCTCCGTCCACTCTCGGCCGCATTGCTTCCTAACACATCCTCACCCGCGTTCGAAGAAATTCCTGCATCGGCCAGCGGTATTTCGTGGACGCATGTAAATGGGCGCTCTCCGATGGCGCATTTGCCGGAGACCGTGGGCGCCGGCTGCGCCTTCCTCGACTACGACAACGACGGCTGGATGGACATCTATTTGGTGAACAGCGGCCGCTGCGATTTTTATGAGCCGACTCAGCCACTGCGTAACGCTCTCTACCGTAACAACCGCGACGGCACTTTCACCGATGTGACGCAAAAAGCCGGTGTGTCAGGCAACGCTTACGGCATGGGCATTGCAGTCGGCGATTACGATGGCGACGGTTTCCCCGATCTCTACGTCACGCAGTATCCGCACAGCATTCTTTATCACAACAACGGAGACGGCACGTTCACTGATGTGACGTCGAAGTCCGGTGTAGCCGCGCCTGGCTGGGCAACGAGCGCCGTCTGGTTCGACTACGACAACGACGGCCGGCTCGATCTGTTCGTCTGCCATTTTGTCGACTATAGCAAGACCAAGCTGAAGTTCTGCGGCGATCGTCTGACGGGCGAGCGTTTCTATTGCATTCCCACCATCTACGATCCCATGCCGTGTTGGCTCTTTCACAACAACGGTGATGGAACTTTTGCCGACGTCAGCAAGGAATCCGGTATTTCGCAGTCATTGGCCAAGGCATGGGGAGTGGTCGCAGCAGATATCAACAACGATGGTCGGATGGATCTTTATGTGACCAACGACACCGTTCCCAACTTTTTGTTCGCCAACCGCGGCAGAGGACGGTTCGAAGAAATCGGATTGCTTTCTGGCGTGGGAGTCAACGTTTTTGGCAAGCCGCGCTCCGGCATGGGAGTCGATGCTGCTGACTACGACCAAGATGGCTGGATCGATCTGTTCGAGGCCAATGTGGATCACGAGATGTACTCTCTCTACCACAATGACAAGAACGAGGCTTTCAGTGATATGGCTCTTTCCACCGGCATCGGCGCGGCGACGCGCATGTTGAGCGGCTGGGGATTGAAATTTTTCGATTACGATAACGACGGCGATCTTGATCTGCTGCTCTGCAACGGACATCCCGATGATGCAGTGGAAAAACGAATTGAGGGCGTGCGATTTCTTGAGCCCATGTTGCTCTTGCGCAACACCGGCAAGGGTTTTGAAAATGTAAGCCAGCGTAGCGGGCCCATTTTTTCGAAGCCGCTCTCTGGACGTGGACTGGCGCTGGGTGATTTCGACAATGATGGTTCAATGGATGTGCTAGTGTCGCAAAATAATGCCGCGCCCGTTCTCCTGCGCAACAATCAAGGGAGGCAGAGCCACTGGTTGGGAGTACGGCTTGTGGGCACGAAGGCGAACATCGATGCCATCGGCGCAAATATCACTTATCAATCTGGAGATTTGAAGCGCCATCAATTCAAGGTAGGCGGAGGCAGTTATCTCTCCTCTCACGATCCGCGAATGGTTTTGGGACTGGGGAAGCGAACGAAAATCGACTGGTTGGAAATAAAATGGCCACAGCCCAGCGGCAAAACTGAACGGTTTACTGATCTACCGATCGATCGTTACATAACGATTATCGAGGGTCAGGGCAAATGGAAGTAAGTACCAGAAAGAATAATGTTTATTTCTAGTGAATCAATGAAGGTGCGAGATTGTTTTTCCGGGTTGGGTCGTTCGAGTAACTTGGTTGCGGTCGTGTTCGTGCTCGTGGCTATCGCCGGGTCGCCCGGCGATGCTCAAATTGCTGTCGGAAGACCGCAGGTCTCGGGCAACCAAAGTCCAACAACTCAAGCCGCCGGTCGCCAGTCTGGTTCGCGTACGCGCGACCAAGCCGAAGAAGAGCTGCGGAAGGGAACTGCGCTCACTCGCAGCGGTTCTTTCGCGGAGGCTATTCCGCACCTGCTGGCAGCGCGGGAGCAAGTCGCCAACTCATACGCGGCGAATTTCAACTTAGCGCTCTGCTATGTCGGAGTCAGCCGGGTTAAGGATGCAATTCAGACTCTAAACGATTTGCGTAGCAGTGGACACGATGGCGCAGACGTAGAGAATCTGTTGGCTCAGGCGTATATCGGGAACGCACAACCGGAACAGGCCTTTTCTGCTCTGCAAAAGGCGGCTGCGTTATCGCCTGGAAATGAAAAGCTTTATTCTTTCGTGGCCGACGCCTGCATGGATCACGGAGACTACGGTCTCGGACTCAAGGTCGTCGATATCGGGTTGCGAAATCTGCCGCAATCGGCGCGGCTTCACTACGAGCGCGCCATGTTTCTTACTCGACTCGATGAGCTTGATGAAGCCAAAAAAGATTTTGAGTTGGCGGGTCGACTCGCGCCTGGAAGCGAGATCGGTTACTTGGCCGCTTCGCAGGAAGAATTGTTCGAGGGGAATATCTCCACGGCAATCCAAACCGCGCGCGAAGGTTTCACCAAAGGATTTGAAAATCACACTTTGTTGACGGTGCTTGCGGAAGCTTTGATTCGCTCCGGAGTGAGCCCGGGCCAGCCTGACTTTATCGAAGCACAAACCGCGTTAGAGAAGGCACTCGCGCAGGAGCCAAACGATGCGGCTTCGCAGATCTTGCTTGGTAGCCTGTACTTGATGGCTGGCCGCCTCGATGACGCGATTGCGCATCTCGAGAAGGCGCGCCAACTTGATCCCGCCGCACCTTCGATCTACGCGAGCCTAGCCAAGGCTTATCAGCGGCATGGTGACATTCAACATGCGCAGGACTCGCTCGCGACTCTGCAAAAGTTAAATCAAGAACAGGCGGATCGCATCGGTTCTGCTCCCGGCGATCGTAAGATGGGCTATGCGGGTCAGGGAATCATGGAAGGAGCAACTGCGCCGCCGCATCAATAAGTCGCGGCGAATCGAGCGCAATACTCACCTTGTAGAGACGCGCGGGAACGGGCGTTGTACCAAGCCGACATCTTCGTTGATCGTGATGATCTGATCCGCTTTGATATTCGCCAACTTCGTAAGCATCCCGCTCGGCCAGACGATTTCGAGCGAGTCCACCCTCGCCTGTTGTCCCAATCCAAAATGCAGGCGCGGATCCTGCGCCGATTGATAGCTCATACCGCCCTTCCGCTGGTCATAAAGAATTAGATCTCCTGCAACCAGCTTGACTCGCGCGCCCACACCGTCTCGATTCGATTTCGTGCCGATCAAGAAAATTTCCAGCCAATGGTTAGAGTTCCCTCCGTCATTGCGGAAGAGTTGAGGCGCTTGGCCGTTGTTGTTCACAAGAATATCGAGATCGCCATCATTGTCGAAGTCGGCGACAGCGGCGCCGCGGCTCACTCGAGGCAGCTGAAAATCCGACCCCAGGCGGTCGCTCACATTTTCAAAAACCCCGCGCCCGTTGTTGCGAAACATCAATTTGGGTTCGGCATAGCGCGTATCGGCATGGTAGCGCTCGATGTTATCGAGAACGTGTCCGTTGGCCATAAAGATGTCGCGCGCTCCATCGTTGTCGTAGTCCATGAAGCGCGTGCCGAAGCCGCTCATGTGATAGGTCGCGTATCCGATCTTCGAGCGCAGGGTAGCGTCGTCGAAAGTCTGATCTCCTAAGTTTTGATAGAAGCGCGCGAGTTGCATATCGATGTGAGTGACAATGAGGTCCATACGCCCGCTGCCCGTGGCATCGGCGGCGTCGGCGCCCATGCCAGCCTCAAACTGGCCGTCCGCGCTGACCGCGACGCCGGCTGCATATGCCACGTCGCGGAAAGTTCCGTCGCGGTTGTTGTGAAACAGAAAATTCGGCATGTGGTCATTGGCGATGAAAATGTCCTGCCAGCCATCGTTGTCGTAGTCAAATGTGACCACCCCCAGGCCGTTGCCTCCCTTCAACCCGATTCCAGATGACTTGCTCACATCGGTGAACGTGCCGTCGCCGTTGTTGTGATAGAGCGTGGCTGGCTGGCCGTGAAAATCATCCGGATGACAATAGCTTCGCATCCCTGGACCTTGATCCCCGCAGTAGAAGTTGCGCTCGGGCGACCAGTCGACATAGTTGGCAATCACCAGGTCGAGGCGTCCGTCGTTGTCATAGTCAAACCATGCGGCGCTCGAGGCCCAGCGGCCGGAATTCTCCACACCAGCACGCGCAGTTACATCGGCGAATGTGCCATCTCCGTTGTTGTGATAGAGAATGCAGCGCCCGTAGCCGAGCACGAGCAGATCGGGAAGTCCATCGTTGTCATAGTCGCCCACGGCCACGCCCATACCAAACAGTCCCTCGGCGCCGACGCCAGCTTTAGTCGTGATATCAGTGAAAGTGCCATCTCCGTTATTCCGGTAGAGTGCGCTTCGCAAGGATTGCTTCGGGCTGTACACATGAGTTGCAGCGCCATTCACAAGGTAGAGGTCGAGCAGTCCGTTCTGGTCATAGTCGATCCAGCCACAGCCCGAGCCCATGGTCTCGATCAGATACTTTTCTGGCGACGCTGCGTTGTCATGCTTGAACGTAATCCCCACCGAACGAGCTACGTCGGTGAAGAGGATGGGGCTCACTCGCGAGGTAGGCCATGCGAGGCGATCTGCGGTTATCCCGATGCCGACGGATCCCAGGTACTTCAGCAAATCTCTTCTCGAAATAGGAGGGAGAGTTCTCATAGAAACAGGTCAGTGCCAATAACCGCCAGAGTCGTAGGGTACTTCAGGGAACAAGAAGTAGGGAAGTAAGCCACGTAGCTACCGAGCTTCTTGAATGCCGCGAAAACCATCCCATTAGAACCCAGCGGATTTGTCCAAAAGAGCTTTGCGTAAAGCGTTTTCTTTAAGGCATTGGCAGAATATGGTTGACAACGGCAGCGCATAAAGTATACAAAATCCCAAACATTGGTAAGCGTTTGCTCCGGTGAAGAAGAAGTGTTTTTAGGCGAGCGCAATCCAGGTTTCGGATATTGGGGATCATTCCGGCGACAACATGGCAGCGCATGGAAAAGTGCGCAAAGTCGCTTTTGAGTGCTGGAGGAGGACACA
>JBAUVJ010000574.1:0-17905 GCA_049583165.1 Candidatus Sulfotelmatobacter sp.
ATAAACGACGGAACGCGCTATAATTTTTCCCGTATATGCCGAGCTTGCGGTATGCCTTGGTCGCCTACTTGCGAAGTCCCGTGGGAGAGTTCGTGGAGAATCTCCGGCGAGAACTGCATCCGGCTCTGCCCCACCTTGCCGCCCACCTCACGCTTCTGCCGCCACGGCTTCTGCAAGGAACAGAAAACGCAGCGCTGCAGGTTCTGGCTCGAATCTGTGGCCAAACCGAGCCCTTTGAGGTGACCTTGGGTGACATGGGAACCTTTGTTCCCACCACCCCCACGGTCTACATTCGCGTGGCTCAAGCCGCATCCCAGCTGCGCGAGCTGCACGACCAGCTCAATACGCAGGTATTGGCCTTCGCCGAAGAGTGGCCTTATACCCCTCACTTGACGGTCGTGAAAATGCCGACGGAAGAAGAGGCGGAACAAGCTCTAAAGATCGCCGGCGAGCGTTGGCGGAACTATTCCGGTACCCGCCGCATTCTCCTCGACCGGCTCACCTTTGTTCGAGAAGAGGCACAACACCGCTGGGTTGACCTTGCCCCCGTTCTCCTTGGCGGTACTCCGGTCTCCCGGTAGCAACTGTAAACAGGGCTTATCCGTTGATTCTCCTCCGCAGTAACCTCCCCTGGTTACCCTGACGAAAGTTACTCGGTACGGGGACTTCCTGGTCCCTGGTACATCTCACTCCCGTGCATTGCGCCGCCGTGGAGCCCACTGTAAACAGATGACAGGGAATTACGAGGTCCGCGCCGGCAGCCGCTTCGGGCGCGGGTTTCAGGACTGCCCCGGAGGGCAAAGAATGCAGATAGGAGTCTATGGTTCGGGTTTTCTGGGGACGGTGATTTCGGCATGCCTGGCCGATTTTGGCACGCCTGTTTCCTGCTGTCACCCCGACCGCTCGCGCATGGTCGAGATGGCTCAGGGCAACGTTCCATTTTTTGAAAAAAACCTGAAGGAAATCATCCGCCGGAATGTACGCGCGGGTCGGCTGGCTTATTCCACGGATATCGAATCCTTTGCGCGCAAGGCGCAGGTTATTTTTCTGGCCGAAGACGGAGCCGAGAGTCTTTTCGACGTGGTCATGCGCATCGCGCGGCTTGCGCCCAAGCCGCCGATTCTCACCGTGGTCACGCCGGTTTCGGTAGGCACGGCAGCAGCGCTAGAGAAAAGCTTGCAGGATGCCGGTTTGCAGGGAACCATCGTTTCGCAGCCCATGTTTTTTACCGACGGTTGCGCGGTGGAGGATTTCAACTGGCCTGACCGTTTGATTCTTGGGTCCACTTCCAGCGAAGCGGTGCAGATCCTGAAGCAAATATTCCATCCCTTGGTCATGCGCGGCGTACCCGTCATCGTGACCAATCAAGCTACGGCGGAGCTGGTGCGGGAATCGGCCACGGCATTTGTGGCCACGAAAATCTCATTCATTAACGAAGTAGCGGCACTCTGCGAACGCGTGGGCGCGGACGCGGTGAACCTCGCGCTGGCCCTGGGTCTGGATAAGAAGATTGCCCCGCGCTGTTTGCAACCCGGAGCAGGCATGGGCGGTTTGTTTGCCGAATCTGACATGGATTCCCTGGCGGAGTTGGCCAAGGCCAACGGGCTTCCCTTGAAAGTTCTGAGCGCAGCTCGGGAAGTCAATCACACGCTGGCGGATCGGCTGGTCGAGAAAATTGCTCTGGCCTTGAATTCGGTCGAGAACAAAGATGTTGGAATTCTCGGTCTGGCGTTCAAGCCGAATACGAACTCGGTAGCGGGTTCATCCGCAATGCGGTTGGCCGAAACGCTGGTCGCGAAAGGCGCGCGCGTAAGGGCCTATGACCCCGTCGCTCTCGCCGATGCCAAGACGCACCTGAACGGATCTGTGCGCTACTGCGAATCGGCTTACGCCGCTGCCGAAGGCATGGACGCCTTGGTCGTGGGCACAGGTTGGCCGGAGTTCCGCGCGCTCGATTTTGAGCGCATCAAGCATCTGCTCAAGAAGCCCATCATTGTGGATACGAAGAACCTGTTGGATTCCGTCCGCTTGCGCGCGATGGGCTTCGAGTACGTTGGCGTAGGCCGGGGGTGAGCAGTTGACCCCTGCATTCGCTGCAATCGAGCTTAAAAAATTACAGACGGAATGAACTTCTCCCGGAATTTGTGAACGAAGAACTTGCCAGTTCCGCAGTGCACCCCGAGCGCCCGACGCTCTCTGGTCGCCTTTTCTTTTTTTTGTCCGGAATTCTAGATAGTTTGTCCCTCGCTTTCTTCTATCTGTCCTATTCCTCTCTCGCTCATATGCTTCATACTGTGTGGTGCCGCCTTACAGCGGAAGAGTAGTCAACGGATCCACGTGCGGAGGAAGGGCTCCGCATTCGCCGGGTCTTTCTGACATCGGCGAACCGCAATTGCTATAATCAGCCTGGCGGTGGGAATAGCTCAACTGGCAGAGCACCGGACTGTGGCTCCGACGGTTGCGGGTTCGATTCCCGTTTCCCACCCCAAAATTATCCCCCCAAAAGCTCCTGATCGCCAAAATCACGCAGAATGGTGCTCGCATGGTCCGCTCGCGATAGAATGCGGAATCCAATGGAAAGCGAATGAAAAGGATATTCCATCCGTTTCGAAAGCCCGTGGGGCAACTTGGCCCGCTCGAGCAGCGCATGCTCGACGTATTGTGGGCGCGAGGCACGGCCACCGTACGGGAACTGGTGGATGACGTCTGCCAGGATCTGGCATATACCACGGTGATGACCACGCTGGATCGCTTGTTCAAGAAAACTCTTCTTACGCGATCCGAGGAGGGTAGGGCATACCGTTACGCCCCGAGATTCAGCCGCGAGGAGCTGCACCGTGAGGCGGCGCATCACGCCATTCAACAATTACTGGATGTGAGTCCGGCGTCTTCTTTGCCGTTGTCGTTTCTCGTGGAAATCCTGAGCGAACGGGATGCCCAACTGCTCGACGATTTGCGGAAACTTGTCGAACGCAAGCGCCACCAACTTGGGCAAGCTGACGCTGGCCGGAAGGAGAGCGAGTAATCGGCTGGGCGTCAAAATTAATCTGACCACCGCGTCGGCTTGCGATCCCAGCGGTGTTTTTTTAACTCCCCGAGCAAGCCGGAATCGAGCGCACCCGCGTCACTCGCAGCCACGTTCTGCCGCACATGCTCCGGGCTGCGCATTCCCACAATCGTCGTGCTTACCGCAGGGTGCGAAAGAATAAATCGCAGTGACATTTCCGGAAGCGTCATTCCCGCGGGCACGACTTTCTTGAGCTTATCGACCCGCTGGATCGTATCCGCCAGATTTTCCGGCCCAAAGTAACCGGAGCGCCAATCATCCTTCGGAAAGCGGGTTTCGAGCGTCATCTTGCCGCCCAGGCTGCCTTCATCCAGGGGCACGCGCGCGATCACGCCCACGTTGAGCTCCTGGCACAGAGGAAGCAATTTATCCTCGGGTGCCTGATCGAAGATGTTGTAAATCACTTGCACCACGTCGACCAGCCCAGTGTGCAAAGCCTTGATGCCGTTCTCCGGCTCCCAACGGTTCAGGCTAAGCCCGAAGTAGCGAATCCACCCGCCATCTTTCAGCTTTTCCACGGTGGAGCGAAATTCTGGATCGTCCGTCCAACTGTCGTCCCATACATGGAACTGAAGCAGATCAATCGAATCGACGCGGAGCTTCTTGCGGATCAGGTCAGCGTAAGTGAGGACGTGGTCCGCGGAAAACACATCATGGTATTTGTACTTCGGAAGCGCGGGCCACTGTCCGTTGGCCGGGGGAATTTTCGACGCGGCATACAGCCGCTTCTTGGGATTGCGCGACATGGTTTCGCCGAGCAGGCCGTCGCTTTTGCCCTCGCCATAAGCCCACGCAGTGTCGAAGAAGTTGCAACCTGAATCGACCGAGAGCTGCAGGGAATCGAGCGATTGCTGGTCGTCAGAACCGCTCCAGCCGCTCATGCCCCAGAGTCCATAGGAGATATCGCTTACTTCGAAACCGGTTCGGCCCAACTTGCGATGTTTCATAGGAGATCTGATTCCTTATGGAAACTCTTCCTTGAGGAGGAATTTCTAAACTTTCTCGAACGCGAACCTGACATCGTAGCAGTTTTATTCAAGCAATCGAAAATGTGGGCAGTGAGTCAGTATGATCATACTGACCCGCTACCCAAGGTGTTAGAATCCTTGCCAATCTCTGAGGTAGAAGGGAGATTCCAGTGTCCAATCTCTTTCGCAACAACTCACCCAACATCTCTACTGTCGACGGCAGTTTTCATCGAACTCTGGGCGAAAAAGACTCCTACGACGCAGGTAGGCGCAGAGAGGAATGCGGCCCGGTTTGCACCTTGGTCGCAATACTTTTCGGCGTTATCGGAATAATTTTTTTCGGGGCCGTCTTGGCGTTCGTCGTCCACGTATGGTTCACCGAGCACCCTCATTGGGTCTGGTAGCCATCATGGGATTGTCAAAGGCATAACTGCGATATCCTGTCCTGCGGAAATGATACTGACCCACTACCAAAATGTGCGGAACGGGGGCGGAATTTACATTGCAGTTTTTTCGATGCAAAGCATCGAGATTTTGCAGCCCAGCGGCCGGCCTTAAAGTGTTCGAATAAGCTTCAGACGACAAAGCTTTAAGGAGGTCTCCCTGTGAAATCAGAATTCCCTAGCCCGCCACGTTCGCCCTATCCGACCGAAGAGTTCCACGCGCCATCCTCGCGCTTGATCGACGAGAAAATTTCGGACGACTCCGGAACTGAAACGAAGGTGGACAGTGCATTCGCCCCCGCTGGCCTGAAGAATCCATTCTGGAAGTAGTGCGCGGCCTCACGCTAACGCGGCCTCACCCCTAACGGAGGATCGGCAAGCAAAGGCACGGCCGTAAAGCGAAGGGCAGTGCGGACATTTCTTGCAGCGCCGGATGCAGTTGTGAGTCACGGCAAGCTTCAAGTGTAATCACAAACGGCAGAGACGCCTTCTCGAAGCCAGGTTTTTGCAGAACTGCATCAATATTCAGCCGATGAGCCGAGAGGATTGCCGCCAATCCCGCAATAATGCCGGGTTGATCATTCACTACAAAGCGCAGATACCACGGCGTTTCAAAATCGCAGGTCACTTTCGGCGAGACCAGCAGCAACGGACGGTGTTCGCGTGGCCCCGCCGAAAGGCCTTCCGCCACAGACATCAAGTCCGAGACCACCGCAACGGCCGTAGGGTCTCCGCCCGCGCCTGCTCCCAGAAAGGCCACGTCGCCGCCGTACTCTCCCGAGGTCAAAACCATATTCAGATTCTTCTGCACCCGCCCGAAGGGCGTAGCTGCGGGAACCAGGCTAGGGCCGACTTCGGCGAATAATGTACCTCCCTTCAGATCGGCGCGGGAGATTTGCCGGATGGTGCATCCCAACTCCGCAGCGTAATCAAAGTCGACCGCATCAATGCCGCGAATTGTGCGGGCGCGAATGTCAGTCGGAGAAACCCGCACTTGAAGGCCGGCCAGCGCAAGGATGGAAAGTTTTGCCCGGGCATCGCCGCCGTCTAGGTCTTCGCTCGCATCTGCTTCCGCATAGCCGCGAGCCTGCGCCTCCTCGAGAGCCTCGCTAAAGGGGATGCGGTCGGTCTCAATACGGCTGAGAATATAGTTGCAGGTCCCGTTCAAAATGCCGGCAATGCCATGCAGTCGGTCACCGCACAAGCCGGTGCGCAGCGCTGGCAGAACTGGAACGCCGCCGGCCACGGAAGCTCCGTACTCAAGCTGGCATCCATTTGTACTCGCCAGTTGCAGCAGGTCCGAGCCGTGACGCGCGATCAGTTGTTTGTTGGCCGTCACCACTGACTTGCCTGCAATCAAAGCGCCCCGCACCAGTTCCTCGGCAGCCGTTATGCCACCAATCAGCTCAATAATGATCTCGGCATCGGAGTGAAGAATCGCATGCAAGTCTTCCGTCCAAGTCACACTCTCCGGCACCCAGGACTGCTTCTTGCGCTCGACGTTGCGGTTAAAGATATGCGTCAGGCGCAATAGTCCATCACTGCGCTCACATAAAATCTTGGCGACCGCGCGCCCGACGGTTCCAAAGCCTGCTAGGGCGACGCGAGGCACATTTGTTTTCCGAGAGGCAAGGGGTGAGGCTACCGGCTTCTGTGGCGGAGTCTTGGGCAAGGTTATTCTCGAAAGAAAAAGATCATGTTCATAATACGTGTGACTTTCGCTCATGCGAAACAGAAAGCGAGCAGCCGCGCTTGAAAATGCACTACGGAAAAACCGTCCCGCAGCAGTTGAACGAGAGCGCCTATTGCCCGGCCGGGCGGCATGTCCGGCAGAATCAGCATCAAAGTTGGTAATATAATGCGATCCCGCCGCAAACAAGGCAATGCCTTCCTGCGAGGAATCACACGCGGAACCAATACCAACGGCGCCTTTCCATGCCGAGCGCTACGGTCCGCCACACGCCCGGTTATGGAGGAGAATGGATGATTGGAAAGTTCGCCACTGCGAGTGCGCTGTCGCTGCTGATTCTCACAATGCTTCTCGGAGGGCAGGGATTCGCCCAGACAACGCCGTCCGGCGAACCTCCGGCTTCCCCAACTCCCGCCGCGCAGCAGCCCGCTCCACCACAGTCCTCAACCCAACCTGCCGCTCCGCAAACCTCGAGCGATCAGGAGCCCGCCACGGTGGAATCCTCCTCCCGGCGCAGGACGAAGCCCAAGGATTACAAAAACTGGACCTACAACGTCGGCGTCGGCGCGAATGTAGATAGCGGCACAACTAAGACGTTCGTGAGAGGCGGAGGACCTACGGCAACGGCCGGCCTGGCTCGCAATGCCAACAAATATCTGGGGCTACGCGCAGACTTCATCTTCGCCGACTTGCCGCTCCGCCAATCCTCTCTGGCATTGGCACAGGCCGGAAGCGCTTCCAGTTATCTTTTCGCCCTTACCCTTGACCCAGTGATCAACATCCCAGTCACCAAAGAATACGGCGGATATATCCTCTTCGGCCCGGGCTATTACCATCGCATGGGGACCTTGAGCTCCGACAGCGCCATCCCCGGCTCCGCTTGCAACGCCTTCTTTGTATGGTGGGGAGTTTGTCCGAACACGGCTAGCATCCCGCTCAGCGGCACCTTCACCGATTCCAGCCAGAACCAATTCGGATACAACGTTGGAGCCGGCATCACTCACAAAATGCCCAGCGGCGTCGAAATCTACGCGGAGTATCGCCTTACCCACGGATCGGGCAACAACACCACAACCGACGTTCGGCCGATAACGATCGGTGTTCGCTGGTAAATGAGTGCCGGATTTACCCTGTGGTCCTCTGTGGTTGATGATTTTACGTTTAAGTGCCGTCACTCAGGGTTTGTGCGGTAACTCCACAGACCTGCAGCGCGCTGCTGTAGCTGCACGAATGAGGCGGCGGGAACCGGCTGCGAAATAGCAGCACCGGCATTAGCCCCGGCCAGCGCTGATTCCACGATGGAATGCGCGGGCGCGAGCGAGCATGCAGGGTCCGTTGCGGCCGCGTCGCCGGTGAGCAACAGCGCCTGGCAACGGCATCCGCCAAAATCCTCCGTGCGCCGCTCGCAACTGCGGCAGGGGTCCGGCATCCATTCTTCTCCGCGAAACCGCTGGAAGGATGACGACTGCTGCCAGATGTACTCCAATGTTTTCTTCCTGACATTTTCGAATTCGAGGCCGGGAAGTACTTCCGCGGCATGGCAGGGAAGAACTTTGCCAGCGGGATTGATGAGCATCAATCTACGTCCCCATCCCCCCATGCAGGCTTTGGGAAAGCGCGCGTAATAATCAGGGACAACGGAGTCGATGCGGATGCGGCCAGCCAGGCGTTGTTCCGCGGCAGTCACTGTTTCTACGGCCTTCTCAAGTTGCGCTCGCGTAGGCAATAGCGCCGCGCGGTTCTGCAATGCCCAACCGTAATATTGTGTGTGCGCAATTTCCATACGCTCGGGCGCGAGCTGCTCGATGAACGCGATCATTTCTTCGAGGTGATCGATGTTCTGCCTGTGGATGACAAGGTTCACCGTAAACGCGATTTTGTGGCTGCGGATAATGCGCGACAGTTCGATCTTGTGCGCATGCGCTTTTGCTCCCGCAATCCAGTTCGCTGCATCCTCGCGTGAATCCTGAAAACTGACCTGAATGTGATCGAGCCCAGCATCGACCAGCGCTTTCAATCTTGCTTCAGTAAGCCCGATCCCGGAGGTGATTAAATTTGTGTAGAGAACCGCAGCCCGTGCTCCGGCAATCATTTCACAAAGGTCAGGGCGCGCCAGTGGCTCGCCGCCGGTGAAGTGCGCATGCAACATCCCCAGCCGACCCGACTGCCGAAAAATATCGATCCACTCTTCGGTGGAAAGTTCCGAATCCACCGCAGCCAGCTCCAGCGGATTTGAACAGTACACGCAGTGCAGCGGACAGCGGTGGGTGACTTCGGCGATGAGTGCGAGCGGGTTGGGAATCATGAGTGATTCAGCGTCTTCGATCAGTAGTCGACGATCCGCTTGTTCCGCAATTGCTCCAAAAACTGGCTGATATCTGCACGAATCTTCGCTGGATCGGCAATGCTGAATTGAGCCTGCAATTCCTCGATGATCTGGCCGAACGTACGTTCTCCATCACACCGTTCCAATATTTGCAGACCTGTGCCTTGCAGCTTGATCGCGCCTTCGGGAAAAAGAATCATGCGCTCCTGGGCGGAGCCGGTCTTGCTCTCTAGATTCTGTTTCTCCGCTCCCCAGCGGCAGCCGGTGGCCAGGCGCGGCTTACTAGAATCCTCCGGATGCGCCACGTTAGCTGGCCTCGATTCGAAACGCCCCGGGCGGCGGCCATCCCGGCTGCACGTACGCGAAGTAGAGCGCATCGAGTTGCGCCCATAGAATGTCGCACTTATCGCGCAGAGCCTGGATTGCCAACTCTTGCTCGGCGCGCGTCTTCGCGTTGTCGTAGACATAGTTCACCGCGAATTGCGAATCCTCCGGCGCCTGATAAAGTCTCGCTTCGAAATAATCCAGACCTCCCGCCAGCCAGGGATAATACTGTCGCAATTTTTCTACCCTCAAAGTAATCAGCTTGGTGGAAAACAATTCTGTGAGCGAGGAAGCAACCGCCTCCAGCAGCGAGCGGCTGCGAACGATATTCAGGTATTCATTTACCGCGAAGCGCGTCGCCGGAAGAATCCCGTTGCCCGCGCGAACCTGCCCCGCGTCGAGACCCGTCGCCTCCGCCAGTTTTATCCAGCGCTTGATGCCGCCTTCGCTGGTGGCATCGCCATCGTGGTCGACCACCCGCTTGCGCCACGCCCGGCGGAAAACAGGATCCGGCCCGCGGGAGAGAATGATCGAATCTTTCACCGGGATGATGCTCTGATAGTAATAGCGGTTCAGCGCCCAGGCCTGAAGCTGCCCGCGGCTGAGTTTGCCTTCGTGCATCAACAAATGAAAAGGGTGTTTATGGTGGTATCGTTCCTCGCCCGTGGCCTGCAATTGTGCGTGTAATTCCTCCAGCGAAAGCAACGGTGCGGCGTCTGCAATGGTTCCGTTTTCTACAGATCGAACTGCCATCCATCCTCCGCGATCTCCCAGCCCGCGCCCCGCACTTGGCGATGTTGAGGACTTGCCTCGTCCAGCATGGGATTCGTGTTATTGATGTGTAGGAATATTTTACGCGGACGCCGCACACCCGCCAACTTGACCAGCGCACTTTCTACTGGGATGTGACCCATCTGCCTCGCGGTTTGCCCGCTGCCCTGCACCCGAATCAGTTCGTCGTCGCTCCAGAATGTGCCATCGAAGAGCAGAACATCGCAGCTATCGAGTTGCCGGAGAAACGTTTCGTCTAACTCCGGAACGGCCGGCATAAAAGCCAATCGCGGTCCAGAGGGCGAATTGACGATGAAGCCCAGAGAAGCCTCGCCGGGCGGGAGCTGTGACTGCCGCTCTACGGTGACGTAGGTGGGATAGTGGTTGGTCAGTGACAGTGCCCGGCAGCGCAGGCCGGAGTTTTCGCCTTGAACGTTGCATAAACTGAATTCAGCGTCGGCCTCAAAGTCGCTCCATACCGTTTGATTTTGGATTCGCTCCAGCATGCCGAACATCGAGTTATCTTCGCGAAGAATACGGCGAACCGAGACCGTAGCGTAAACGCGCAGCGGCTGGAGTTCACGCAGAAGTAGCAACCCGAGAACGTGATCGAGATCGGCATTGGCCAGCACAACGCCGGCGATCGGCGACTGGCGAACTCCCTCGCGCGGATGCAATTCTGGCGTAACTTCGATTTGTGCGCGCAGATCGGGGGAGGCGCCGAGAAGAAACCAAGAAAGTCCGTCTTGTGTGATCGCAACTTGGGTTTGGCTGCGCGGCTTGCCCCGGAACGTTCCGGCTCTCACGGCGCGACAATTGGCGCAGGAACAATTCCACTGCGGAAATGCCCCTCCGGCGGCCGAACCGAGAATCTTTACTTGCATCTCTGCGAGTTTACAGCCCTTGAGCGGATGCTGAGGATAATTTCGGGAACCCTCCGCGAACGAATCGGCCCGAGAATCGCGAAACAGACGGATGGTAGCGGGCCAAACCTGGATGCCGTCTTAACCCTGCCCCACCGCGGCCGCGCAACGCAACGGATCTACATCCCAAAAGATTTTCTCTGCCGAAAGGTTTTCAACTCCGACTTCCCCGGCCATTTCAGTTCCCGGCTTGCCGCACCACACGATGCGGAATTGCGCCTTGGTGCCCTGGTACAAAACGTCGACCACGTCTCCCGGCTTCAGGTGGGCGTCCACGCACTGGAGCGTCGCTCCGCGCCCGCTGATTGTGCGCAGGCTGGCGGGCTGGGTAAACGGGCGAGAATGTGTGTCCATGCCGTAGATATGGACGGGAAGGTCAACGAAGACGCGGGACTGGCGACGCCGATCCATGCGATACTCCTTGAGTTTTGCGGGGGGAATAAAGCATCGTAGCGCGCTTATTAGAGAAACAAAGGTGACAACAGTCACCAGCGAAGAGGTTACTGAGGTGGCTCAGGGCAGCGATTCGACGGCGCTACAAGTATCTAGTCTAAGTCTCGCAGCGAGCACGCGCCCGGTCCGCGTGGATCACCACAGGAGCCGCAACCGCCTGCAGTCGCCCCGCCAGTCGAGCCTTTGGCGGATACAGCAAAAACGCTCAACTGTGGACTCAGCTTTCTGCTCTGGCACTTGGGGCACTTCGCTTTGTCGCGGCCAAAAACCAGAGTCTCAAACTCGTGCTGACATTCCTGGCAGACATATTCAAAAATCGGCATGTCGATTACTCCCTTGACGCTGACTTGCACTATTAGAATCAATTTGTGCGAACTTGGCAAACTGGAGAAATGACTCTTGCCACTTTCAATTGTAGAAGTGTGAGGATGGCTTGATCGAAAAGCCACCAGCTTTCATCCAGCGCGCTTTTCGCCCGCATCGTTGGTTGCGCGGTGGGCACACGCAAACCCTCGCAGCCTTTTTTCTCTCTCGCCGAATCAATCTTCCGGCCGCCGAAAAACGCTTCGTCGAAGTGGAACCCGGCATCCCCGTGCTCTGCCATTGTCACTGGCAGCCGGACCACACCGCGCTAACGCTGATCGTGGTGCATGGGTTGGAGGGATCGAGCGAATCGCAATACATGCTGGGCATCGCGCGGAACGCGTTGGCCTTGGGGATGAACGTGGTGCGCATGAACCAGCGCAACTGCGGCGGCATGGACCATTGCGCGCCCACGCTTTACAACTCCGGCCGCTCCGCCGACGTTGCCGCCGTAGCCCGCAACCTCGTCGAATGCGACCGAGTCTCCGGCTTCGTGCTCATTGGATTTTCCATGGGCGGGAATCTGGTTCTGAAATTAGCCGGAGAATGGGGAAGCAATGCCCCTGCGGAATTTCGTGGAGTGGCGGCGGTTTGCCCTGCGATAGATCTGGCGGCTGGAGCCGATGCCCTGCACGAGCCCGCGAACCGCATTTACGAATACTATTTTCTTCTGCAATTGTTCCGGCGCTTTCGCCGCAAGGCGCGCCTGTTTCCCCGCGACTTCGACGCTTCCCGTCTTCGCGGCGTCAAAACCCTACGGGAGTTCGACGATCGCATAACCGCCTACTACTGCGGTTTCGCCGGGGCCGACGATTACTACGCCCGTGCGTCCGCCGTTAATGTCCTTGACCGTATTGCGCGTCCCACGCTAGTGATCCACGCGGCCAACGATCCCTTTGTCAGAATTTTGCCGGAAACCCGCCAGATGCTGGTTTCCAATCCCAACATCACTTACGTCGAAGCGGAGGACGGTGGCCACTGCGCATTTGTTGGCGAGCGTAACGGTGATTTGACCGATGATGGCTCGACCGATGATGGCCGCTGGGCAGAGCGCGAAGTCGTCGAATTCGCCAGGCAATTTCTATAAGCCTTCGGCATCCTGTGCGCCGGGAGAGTTCCCAGTTCTTTTTGACGTTCTCCTCCTTCTCGATTTCGAACGCGTTCCAATTAGGGTTGCGGAGGCCGCACGAAGGTCTCGGCGACTCTCCCTTTCGATAGTTCTGCGTCGGACAATGGTATTTAGCGAAGGTCGCCTCGTCCGAATGCGGCTTCACAGTGGGGGTGGAATTGAAGTGGTTTAGTAACCGAAAAATGGCCAGCAAGCTCTTTCTCGGCTTCGCCGCCGTGCTGACCATGAACGCCGCCATCGGCATTTTCTGCTTGCGAAAACTTTCGATGGTGCACGATTCGGAACACGACTTGGCGCTGCGCCAAATTCCATCCTTGCGGGCGCTTACCGACTTGCGAGCCAGCGTGAACGCGCACCGCCGCGCTCAATTCGAGTATTTGGTGGCCCGCACCGAGTCCGAGCGACAAGAGTCAGAAAAGCATCTGCGCGAGTCCACGGAGAGCGTCAAAGCAGGGCAAGAAAAATACGGTTCGTTCCTTACGGACCCGGAAGAGATCCGCCATTTCGAGGAGATAAAAGATGACTTGGTCCAGTATCTGACCGTAAGCCAGGAGGCGATGAGGTTCGCACAGGCGCCTCGTCATAAAGCGAGGCGAAAAAGGGCGCAAACAGAGCCCAGCGCGGGCGACATTTTATTTGGGGAAGAGAAGACCGCGCTTAACCGCGCGGTCACCGACCTCCAAGCCGCCGTCGCGTCGAACCTACGTCTGGCTGAAGACGCCAACCGCGCCAGCACGGCGCTCTACGCGAACACGCGGCGTTTGGTGGGGCTGGGTATCGTGCTCAGCACTTGCCTGGGTTTGGCTCTGGCTCTGGTAATCGGGCGCGTCGTTGTCCGTCCAATCCAGGAAGTCATTGTGGTCGCGCGCAGAATCGCTTCCGGAGACTTGGGCGGAGACGCCATTGTCGTGAGTAGCCGTGACGAAGTTGGCGAACTCGCCGAGCACGTGAATGAAATGCAGAGGAGCCTGGCCGAGATGATCAACGCGGTGGCTAGTTGCGCACAGCGCATCGCTTCAGCCAGCGAACCCATTTCCCTCGCGACCCGGCAACAAGCCGAGGGCGCAGGCGCGCAATACGAACAAACAACGCAGGCCGCCACCGCGATGCATCAGTTGGCGGCCACAGCGAAGGAAATTTCGAATCAGTCTAGCTTGGCCGCGGACAAGGCTCGCCAGTCGGCGGAGACCGCAAGTAAAGGCGAAACTGCGATCGAGAAGATGCTCACCCAGATCGGAGCCATTGCCGAGGCTGTGGGCGAAACCTCCAATCGAATTCAGGAACTGGGAAAATCCAGCGAAAAGATTGGGCAAGTGATTTCGGTGATCGACGACATCGCCGCCCAGACCAACCTTCTCGCGCTGAACGCCGCCATAGAAGCGGCCCGCGCCGGGGCGCAGGGGCGCGGATTCGCGGTGGTGGCCGATGAAGTCACGAAGCTGGCGGAGCGTACTACCAAGGCTACAAAAGAGATCGCCCTCATGATCGGCCAGATTCAGGGCGAGACCAGGAATGCCGTGACCTCGATGAGCCAGGGCACCGATCAAGCCGAACACGGAGTTGATGCGACTCGGCAAGCCGGAGAACTGTTGCGCAACATTATCGTCGTCGCCCAGGAGCTCGGCGACATGGTGGCGCTGATCGCGACCGCGGCGACCCAGCAAATCTCAGCAAACGACCACATCGCCCTGAGCCTGCAACAGATTTCGAAGATCACCAAGGAATCGGCGGAGGGTGCGCAACGATCAGCCGGCGCTGTCGGTGATCTTTCTACACTCGCCGCTGAATTGCAGAGCCTGGTGAATCGCTTCCGTCCCAGCACGGGCTCGCGGAAAGCCGAGTTCGACCAGGCGCCACGCTCGCCCGAATGGGGGCGCATCAACGGCGCGCAGGATCGTGATCACAAAAATGGTTCTGCAACTAGAGGACTGGCTTTGACCCCTGCTGAACCCCGCCGGGGCGTGGCGCGTATCCACGCCCGCTTGCTGGATTCCGGAACCAAGCCAGAATCTCAGCCCCGCGCCCCTTCAGCCGTACCCGCAGCAAAGCCAGCAGCAGCATTGCAAGAAAAATGACCAGCAAGCCGAAAGATGCGATCCGCACGCTTTCATTGTGCTTGGGCAAAATCGATAAACGTCCATAGACGAATTCAAGGTGAACCCAGTAGACGAGCAGGGAAGCCTTGCCCAGCTGAATCAGCGGACTGAATCGCCATTGCCCCGCGCCCCAATGGCACCAACCGTAACTCGCTGCCAAAATTACCAGCAGCATTCCCACGCGAATCAAGAAAAAATTCGGGCTGGTGTGCCAAAAATCATAAACGGCGTATAGACGATAGGGCTGCGTGTCCAGCCAGTGCGCGCCTTCCACGAGCAGAACTCCGGTCACGGCTGCGGCAAGAAAGATTATCGACTCGCGCCTGCGCGACCACTGGCTTTGCAAAATAAAGCCCATCGCTAGTCCGGCAAAAGCGAATGCGCTCCAGGGGAAAATTGGAAAGAGCCAGGCCTGCGGCGTGCCCAGATTGTGGACCCCGTCAATGTAGGATTCCAACGGCCACGGCCAGTGCGGCCTCCATCTTGTCCACATCAGTGGAGTGAGCAACGAAATCAACAAGGCCGTTCCCGCCGATGCAAGAATCAGAGTGACACGAACATCAGTACGCGAAGGAGACAGCACTCCGCGACGAATCACGGGCACGATCCAGCAAAGTACCCCCATCATCATCATCGAGAGGCCAATGGTATTGAGGATGTCCACGCGCAGCAGGTCACTCAACGGCGCCCATCCCCAGGCGATGACGTATTCCTGCAAGCGAAAGAGCAAGCCAAAGGCAAAAATCTCGGCGCCTCGGCGGATCGTAGTCCGGGCGATCTGACCGGCCGGCAGATTCTTCGCCCACAACTTTTCGGTCACCAAGGCAAACGAAATGCCCGCCAAAAACAAAAACAGAGGAGCCGGAAATGTCCCTCCTAATTGCGAATACATGAAGAACTTGCCCTGGCGCGCGCCGGGGCTGAGCCAGGAGTCATAGCAATGGGTCTGAAACATCAGGACGCAAGCCAAACCGCGCATCCAGTCGATGTAGGCCAGCCGGGATGGAGTGACGGAAGTCAATGCGACTCCGCATGATACTCCACCGGAAGCTAGTGATAAATTTTGCTAAGGGGCGCGAAGCTCAATTGAATAGAGCAGGGTAAGCTGATCGTCGAAATTCATGTTCCTGTCGCTGCTTTCGACGCTTTCACCTCAAATCGAACATGTTCTTTCTTCTGAAGAGTGTTGAGAATTTCAAAAAGATTGCGAACGTGAGGATTCCCTGAAGGCCCCAACATCCTCATCAGACTCTTAGATGGAAGGTGAGTGGCCTCGGCTAGTTCATTAAATCCAATCGTTGCGTTGATGTAGTCTCGAAGAATGATCTTGCCGGTCTGCACGTCCCCGCAAAGGAAACTCTCCACGCCTTCGCGAAGTAGTTCCTTACGAAATGCAGGGTCACGATGAACTCTAGCTTGAACGGTTTCCTTGAAATCTCTGGTTAAAGGCATCTCACTTCTCTCCCTGTTTCTTTCGTTGTTTGTAATCTTGCCATCTTTCAATCGCCTAATTGATGTCGCCTTGTTGTCGCTTCTTCGATCCGCCAGCAAGTAGAATTATTAACTGTTCTCCGTCCTTGCCAAAATAAAAGCGGTATCCGGGACCAAAATCAATCGTGTTTTCGTAAACTCCAGAACCGACACCCGTAACATTGGAGAAATTACCCTGCTCCATTCGGGCAACGGCCTTGGTAATCTTCGCGGCGGCGGGGGCGTGTAGATCATCAAACCACTTTGCGTAAGGACTCTTGCCTTTCGCGTCTTCGTATTGTTTAGCAACAGGCACAAAAGCTAATCAGTCGCCAAATGGTAACACAAAGGTTACCAATGTCAAAGATAATTTTCACAGTTGGCTAAAGGCCTCTGTCACCGGATTTCCTTGGTAATGACAAAGGCCCTTATCTTGCGATTCGGTCAGGAAAATCCCCACGTCAACCAGCCTGGCGAATCAGGTTGGTCGGCAATAGGAATCGTTTTGACGAAACCGCGATCTGCGAAATGGTAAATTGCTTTGAGAGGGGCGCGTAGCCCAATTGGATAGAGCACCGGTTTTCTAATCCGCAAAAGCTGCGCTGCACGGCGTTGCGCCACAGTGCAAGGCGTTGAAAACGCTGGATGGCGGGAAGACGCCGCTGGTCGCCTGCATCGTCCTGCAAGACCCTGCACCGACAAAAAAACCGACAATCGGCGTCACGGTGCTACGATAAAAGCGTTGCGCCCGTAGCTCAGGTGGATA
This sequence comes from Candidatus Sulfotelmatobacter sp., assembly GCA_049583165.1. GTDB lineage: Bacteria > Acidobacteriota > Terriglobia > Terriglobales > Acidobacteriaceae > Sulfotelmatobacter. The sequence continues at coordinate 16,790 of JBAUVJ010000574.1, forward strand.
GAGCATCTGCCTTCTAAGCAGAGGGTCGCCCGTTCGAGTCGGGCCGGGCGCACCATTTAAGTCCTCACACCGCTGTTCCGACGTACTCGACGATCGGATGAAGCTGCCAAGTTCCACATCGAAGGCCAACACGCCGACGAGCAAGAGCAAGAGCGCTAAGCCTGCTCGCCCGACGTCGCTGACGGGAGAATAAAGTCACTTGGCGGGAGAGCTACGTATTGACGTCGATGTCGACGCCGCGGGGCGCTACGAGTTTCGGATGCGCTCTGGCAGGCGCGAGGTCACGACCAGCGTCAATCCCGACCTCGCTGCGAGCTTTTTTGAGGATCTACGGCTCTTGCGATGGAAGTCGATCGGGATCCACGACCCTGGAGACATTCTGCTCAGCGATGTCGGCGACCGGCTCGCCGCGCTCGTGGCGTCGCCTGCGACTTGGGAACAGTTAAGGCTGCCAGAAGATGCAATGCAGGTGCGCGTGCAGTTCTCGAAGGCCGCGCACCGTCTCATGCAGTTCCCCTGGGAACTTCTTCGCGTCAACAACCGTTTCCTGATCGGCGACCCCGGTAGTCACTTGAAGCGCGAGTTACCGTCACCAGTCCCGAAGCGAAAGAAGCGCAATCCCGTCACCAACATTGTGCACGTTAGCCTTGGCACCGACAGCAATCTTCAGCTAGACGAGGAGCGCTGCATGCTCCTCGATACGGTCCGCACCGACATCCCCATCGAGTTCCTCTTCTATTCATCAGCGCGACGCTTCGAGTTCGAGATCGACGTCTTCCGGCCGCATATCGTCATCGTCTCGGGACACGGACACTACGACGAACTTCAAGGAGAGCATTACCTTTCCCTGCGGGACGACGGACATATCCGGACGGCTGAGGTCGTAGCTCTGTGTGCTTCTTATGGCTGCGAACTCCTCGTGCTCTCGACATGCGAAAGCGCGCGACTCGGAGGGCCGGTCGTCGACGACGGCACGGTACTGCCGGCAGACGTCGTCGCTTTCTCGTTCCCCGTCATGACCACAACGGCAACACAGAGTATCGAGTACTTGCTCCGCGAAGTCATCCGGGGCCAGAGCGTTGACGAGGCAATGGCCGCAGTGCGCGCCATTGACAG
>JBAUVJ010000575.1:0-17008 GCA_049583165.1 Candidatus Sulfotelmatobacter sp.
TTCGGCAACTGGCCTCTCGTCTGGAACGCGGAGACGTGTTCGCCGTAGCTCCGACCGCAGACAACAAGCTCGATGGCTGTTCGTGGCTAGTTAAGTCTGTCTTCGAAATCAGGTCGTATCTTCCGTCGGCAAAAGAGGGCATCGGAGGATCCGGCGTCTACGCTCTCTCCGAAGCGGGGCGCCGAAGGTTTCGCGTGTTCCCTGTGCTTACTGCCGACGACGGTTACGTTCGCATCCAGTTTCTTCCCGAAGAGCGCGAGACTCTTCCCTCGGTCACTTCCATCGTATTTCCGCCGCGGACGATTAAAGATCTCATCGCCACCAAGACCCGCGCTCACTATGGCGCATTCGAATTAGCGAACCTGTATCCCAGGCTGTGGCAAGAGCGGGGTGACAGCAACAATAGATCGCTCCTTCGTTTGTTCAAGAATCCGAAGCTGTGGCCCAAGCTGACGATCTACTGTGTGGTGACAGCCATCGCAAAGGGCCGAGCCAGAGCCCGTCTTCGCGCTTCGGTCAAACAGTGGGAGCGAGACAATACCTCGCGGGTCACCGCCTAACTCTCAAGATTTCTAACCTCGAATGACTAGGACAGATGAGTAGACGCTTTACCAAAACATCCATGACAATGACTGCGGCTTGGGCAGCGACCCTCGGTTTTGCGGGCTCAGCCCTGTATTTCTCACCCTGGTTGTGGCGGCAGTATCGAATGATCCGCGCGCGGGAAGAACTGGTCAAGAGGCGGGTCTTGGCCCTTACCTATGACGACGGCCCGAGCAGTGTGCTGACTCCGCAACTTATCGACCTTCTCCAGAGCCGCGGTGCGCGCGCCACTTTTTTTATGCTGGGACGCCACGCTCAACAGCTTCCGCAAGTTGTCGATCGGGCCATTCGGGAAGGTCATGACGTCGGGTGTCACTCTGATCAACACCTCAATGCTTGGAAAGTGTTGCCTTGGGACGCGGTTGCTGACATAAATGCTGGATACAGAAAGCTGTCGCCCTGGATTCAACCGAATGCGATGTTTCGTCCGCCTTACGGCAAAATGACGCTTCCAACCTATTGGACTCTCCGCCGCCGCGGTTCTCCAGTGTGGTGGTGGACGATCGACTCGGGCGATACCAACAATGTTTTGCCCGCCACCAGCCAAGTAGCCGAAAGAGTGCGCCATGCGAACGGCGGAATCGTTCTAATGCACGATGGCGCAATGAATCCCCGGGCACAGGAGCGGAATGATTATGTGCTCGAGCTGACCAGCTCGCTTCTCGACCTCGCCGAACAGGAGTCATTCAAGGTCGTGCCCCTGAGGGAACTGTGCTGAAAAAACAGGCTGAAAATCGAGGCAAGGTTTTGGCGGTTTCCTCGAGCGGCGGCCATTGGACGCAACTCCTGCGCGTGATTCCGGCCTTTTCCTCTTTTGAGGTGGTCTTTGTCACGGTTCTACCATCGTATAGTTCGCAGGTTCCGAACAACCGGTTCTATCTGATCAACGACGCCAATCGATGGAACAAGCTCAGGTTGGTAATCCTTGCCCTCAAGCTGGCGTGGATCATTGGCAAGGAGCGGCCAGCCGTGGTGGTTTCGACGGGCGCGGCTCCGGGATATTTTGCTCTATTCCTTGGACGTTTGTTCGGGGCAAAAACAATCTGGATCGATAGCGTGACCAATATCGAACGGCTTTCCATGTCTGGCTCGCTGGTCGGCCGGTACGCCGATCTTTGGCTCACCCAATGGCCTCACCTGGCGAAGCCCGCCGGACCTCGTTACGGAGGGGCCGTCCTGTGATTTTCGTCACTGTCGGTTCACAAGAGCCGTTCGACCGCTTGATCCGGGCCGTTGATGAATGGGCCGCCGCATCCGCGAGATCGGACGTTTTTGCCCAGATCGCCAGCGGCACATACCGCCCCGAGCACGTCAAGTTCACTGGTTTTCTTGATCCCCCGGAGTTTCAGCGGCTGATCCGCGAAGCCAAGGTCATCGTGGCCCATGCGGGCATGGGTTCGATCATTGCGGCTCTGGAGCTAGGGAAACCCATTGTTGTGATGCCACGGCTCGCCCGCTTTCGGGAGACACGCAACGACCATCAGGTTGCGGCCGCGAAACACTTTGGCACGCAGGGCCGGATCATCGTAGCCGACGACGAACAGCAGCTGCCCGCAAAGCTCGACTACGCCTTAACCTTGAATGAAAGAGATCGCATTGACACTCAGGCTTCCCCGGAGCTCCTGGCTACGATCCGAGCTTTTCTGGATGACGATTCCCAAAAGCTTCCTTCCTCCACCTCGGTGAATCAGCTCCCGGCAAACACGGTTGAAGGCTGAGCTTAGGCGCAATAACTCTAGTCACGTGCGGTAACCGAAAAGACTGGTATACACAACAGCGCGCGATTAGCATACTGGCAAGAGAAGTTGCCGTCGGCAAGGCTGGTTTTGAGGGACAGCCAGAGTTTGCAAATCAATCTTATCAATCAATTTTATCAACCAATCGACGAGGGTTATCTGAATGCAGACGGTAGATATTGGGCACGAAATCCGCAGCTACCTGGTGGAAAATTTTCTGGCTGGCCGCAGCGAAACGCTAAGTGACACCGAGCCACTATTAGGAAATGTGGTCGATTCCACCGGTGTGATTGAGCTGGTGACGTTTCTTCAAGAGCGCTTTGAAATTACCGTGGAAGATGAGGAAGTAAACGCGGAAAATCTGGGCTCGGTGCAACACGTTGTCACTTTCATCGAAAGAAAGCTGCACAAGAAGGCATAGGATCGGTTTTTCAGGGGAACCAGGGGTGGTCTCTCCTATGTTATTGGTTATGAGTGAGTTGCGGAGACACGAAGTATTCGGGATATTAATTTTAGCGGTGCATTAGTCCGGGCTTCGTGATACTATTTTTTTAACTTTTTATCTTCCCCTTAATTCCCCCTCGTTCAAATTGTGGTGCGTCTTGCTGTCCGCTGCGACAGACAAAAATAGCGAGGTTTATACAATTTCATGACCAACGTTGCAATTATTGGTGCGGGTCCCTATGGACTTTCAATCGCTGCCCATCTCCGAAAGCGCGGCTTATCCTTCCGCATCTTCGGGCGGGCTATGGACAGCTGGATTTCGCACATGCCGTCCGGCATGTTGTTGAAATCAGACGGTTTCGCTTCAAATATCTCCGATCCTGACGGTGACTTCACCCTGGAGCAGTTTTGTTCAGAGAAAGGTATCCCCTATCAGGACAGGGGCATCCATGTGAGTCGCGAAACCTTCGCGTCCTATGGACTTGCATTTCGAGACCGAAAGGCGCCCGAGCTCGAAGATAAGACGATAGTCAGTATTACTCCGGAGGCCGACGGTTTCGTGCTCGGAATTGATACCGGCGAAACATTTCGCGCGCAGCAGGTGATCCTGGCCATCGGCGTGACGCATTTCGGTTACATTCCCGAGGCGCTGGCCAAGCTTCCGCCAGAGTATCACTCTCACAGCGCGCAGCATTCCGATGTGGCGCGACTGCGCGGTCGAAGTATCGCGATCGTCGGCGCTGGCTCGTCAGCACTCGACCTCGCCGGGCTGATGCATGAAGCGGGAGTCGATGTGCAGTTGATAGCCCGAAAACCTTTAAAGTTCCATAGCAAAAACGATAAGCCGCGTCCGTGGTGGGATCGTGTTCAGCGGCCTCCATCGGGTCTGGGACCGGGTTGGAAGTCCTTCTTTTTTGCGAACTGTCCCCATGTATTTCACTATCTGCCGGAAGGCCTGCGAGTCGAGGCGGTTCGCCGAATACTGGGGCCCGCGGGAGGGGCGTTCATCCGGGACAAAGTCGAAGGGAAGGTTGCGACTCTGGTTGGGTATTCGGTAGATGCCGCGCGAATCGAAAATGGCAAGGTCTGTCTCACGTTAGTCGAAGGATCCGGCGGAAAGCGCGAGATCTCGGTGGACCACGTCATCGCTGCGACTGGTTACAAAGTGAATCTCCAAAAGCTGAAGTTCCTCAACGAGGAAACGCGCTTGAGAATCAAGACCGTCGTGGGATCTCCGGCACTGTCATCGTCGTTCGAATCGTCGGTACCGGGCCTGTACTTCGCGGGACTGGCGGCTGCCGTCAGTTTTGGTCCGGTCATGAGATTCGCATTCGGAGCTGACTTTACTGCCCGTACCGTGAGTCGAGCTGTGGCAAAATCTCTGACTCAAGAATCGGTGGCATTTTCAGCGAAAGCGGCAGCAACCGCTTCAAAATAAGTTCGCTTCCACGCGATTCACAAAAGCATGAAGCTTGAGACCATCGCAATTCACGCAGGATACGACGGTGATCCCACGACCAAGGCCGTCGCCGTGCCAATCTATCAGACGGTTGCCTTCGAGTTTGATAGCGCGGAACACGGGGCCGCTCTCTTCAATCTGGAAGTCGAAGGGAACATCTACACCCGGATCGGCAACCCTACCAACGCCGTGCTGGAGAAACGGGTTGCCGCGCTCGAGGGCGGAGTCGACGGGCTCAGCGTCAGCTCCGGAATGGCGGCGATCGAGTACTCGCTGATTAACATTACGGAAGCGGGTAACAATATTGTCTCTCTGCCGCAGCTTTACGGCGCCACGTACACGCTGCTGGCTCACATTTTTCCCAAACGCGGAGTCACTACGCGTTTTTCCGCGACCGACCGCCCAGAGGACGTGGACAAGTTGATCGACGAGAATACCCGCGCGGTCTACTGCGAGAGCGTGGGCAATCCTGCGGGGAACGTTGCGGATATCGAGGGCTTGGCCCGAGTGGCGCACAAGCACGGCGTTCCGCTGGTGGTCGACAATACGGTTGCCACGCCGGTCCTGTTGCGGCCCATCGAATACGGCGCCGATGTGGTGCTGCATTCCATGACGAAATTCATCGGCGGAGGCGGCACCAGTATTGGCGGGATGATCGTGGACGGCGGCAAATTTCCCTGGCGGAAATATCCGGAAAAGTTTTACATGTTCAACCGGCCGGAGATCGCCTACCACGGCGTGGTTTATGTCGATCATTTCGGAGATTCGGCATACGTCGCGCGCTGCCGGACCGTGTGTCAGAGAAATACGGGCGCGACGTTATCTCCGTTCAACGGCTTTTTATTTTTGCAGGGAATTCAGACGCTAGCCCTTCGCGTGGAGCGCCATGTGGAGAACGCCCGCAAGGTCGCGGAATTTCTGCGCGCCCATCCCATGGTCGATTGGGTGAATTACGCCGGCTTTCCGGATAATCCGCTCTATCCCATGGCTCACCGCTATCTGGGCACGAACTTTTGCTCGCTGCTGACCTTTGGAGTGAAAGGCGGTTACGAGGGTGGTAGAAAGTGCTTCAATGCTTTCCAGCTGTTCAAGCGGATGGTGAACATGGGCGACGCCAAGTCGTTGTCCTGTCACCCGGCCTCGACCACGCACCGGCAACTTACCCCAGAGGAGCAGGCGAAAGTCGGAGTCACGCCGGAGATGATTCGCCTTAGCGTAGGAATCGAACACATCGACGATATTCTCGCGGATCTAGGCAATGCATTGGAAAGTGCAAGGAATTAGGAAGCTCAAGAACTGGAAACTGGAAACCAGAAACTAAAAACCGAGTCAGTCTATTCATACACGGACACAGCGGTAGCGGGGGAGAAGTCATATGCCACTGATTTTTGAAGATGGTCGAGTGCCGCCTCGTTGGGCGCAGCAAAGGAACCGCCGCCCCTCGGTTTCTACCAACGTTGGGCCAAGAAAATATCTGAACCTTGCCCTGATCAATAACATGCCAGACGCCGCACTCGAGGACACCGAGGTACAGTTTTTCGATCTCCTCGACGATGCATCGGGCGGCGTTCCAATTTACCTGAAGCTCTACTCGCTGCCTGGAGTTCCGCGAACTGAGCGTGGCCAGAGCCATCTGGACAACTTCTATTACAAATTCGAAGACCTCTGGCAGAACCAGTTTGATGGTGTGATCGTCACGGGTACAGAGCCGCGCCAGCCGAACCTGAAAGACGAGCCTTATTGGAGAGTATTGACGGAGGTATTCGATTGGGCGGAGCGTAGTACGGCGTCTACTGTGCTCTCCTGCCTGGCGGCCCATGCCGGCGTTCTTTATAGCGACGGTATCCCGCGCCACGGTCTGCCTGACAAGCAGTTTGGCGTGTTCGAGTCCGAAAAAACGCATAATCACGCGCTCATGAACCGCACCCCCGAACGTGTCCGCTTTCCGCATTCGCGGTGGAATGAAGTGCGGGAAGATGAGCTGACCTCTGCCGGCTATGTTGTCCTCACCAAGTCAGCCGACGCTGGGGTGGACGTGTTCGTGAAGAAAAAGCGCGAAAGCTTATTCGTGCACTTCCAGGGTCATCCGGAATATGGGGTACAAACGCTGTTCAAAGAGTACCGCCGGGATATCAAACGATTCCTCAACCGCGAACGGGAAACTTATCCTTCCCTGCCACAGGGATATTTTGACGAGCCCGCGGCTCATCTTCTCGGAGAATTCCAGAAGCAGGCAACTCTCGACCGGCGGGTAGAAGTCATGTCGTCTTTTCCCGAAGAGAAAATTATCGGCGGCCTTCAGGACGGCTGGCACTCCACCGCCAAGTGTGTGTACCGAAATTGGCTACAATATTTACTGGCAAATCGAGCCAACGCACCGCTGTTCACCACGATGGCGACTGGCTGCGTCGGCTCACAGGGAAAACGTTCTGCGATAGGCTAGGCTCCTGATCGGTTATGATTTTGCGGTTTTCATTGTGATTTTCAAAAGGTGAGTGAGTGCTCTCAGGTCTGCGTTCCGTTCTCAATAAAAAACCCGTGCTGGTCGCGTCGGATTTAGCAATTCATCCGATAGAAGCCTGGACGAGAATCCAGGATACTTTTATCGACCGGCGCGAACGCCGTGGACCTCAGTTCCGCTACGAGACCGACCTCAACTGGGAGCGCTGGCTCCATGACAGTCTGAGTGTCGAGTGGCCGTGCCAACTGACTTCTGAGTTCTACGCCTTGTGGCCGGAAGTAATTAAAGAAGTGGCGGCCAAGGGAATCCGGCTCGGTCCGGAGTGCTTCAAATATTGGAACGATGGCGATGCCGGACTGGTGCGGTCGATCTGGTGCGTGGTTCGACATCTTGCTCCAGATAAAGTTGTGGAAACCGGAGTCGGCCATGGCGTTACCTCGCGCATCATCCTCGAGGCGATGAAGAAGAATGGGCGCGGCCATCTCTGGAGCATTGACCTTCCGCCGTTGGAAAAAGCCTGGCAAAAACAAGTAGGCATCGCAGTCGGTGACGGTCATAGAGATCGATGGTCCTATATCCGCGGATCGAGCCGGCTGCATCTTCCCAAGTTGCTGGCAAAAGTCGGCGAGCTCGACCTTTTCATTCACGACAGCCTGCATAGTGAACGCAACGTGCGCTTCGAACTGGACCGGGCGTGGACCGTCTTGCGGCCCGGCGGTGCGCTCGTGGTCGATGACATCGATGTAAATTGGGGTTTCCGCTCTTTCACGCAAACCTTCTCGGGTCAGCGGTCGGTTATTTGCCAGGCCGAACCTCTCCATCCTGATCTGCGACGTCCCGATAAGAAGGGGATGTTTGGAATCATCGTGAAGGATTCGCCCGCGCAGTTCGAGCTTGAGAGCCGCACCGCGTAGCATCCCAGGAAAACCGCAACACTCATGACCAGCCATTCAACTTCCGATTTCGACGCTCTGCCCTCACGCATCAGCGATGTGGTGGCGCCATGGGCCGAACGTTCGCCGGATCAGCCGGCTCTCGTCGAGGCTTCGGGCTCGTGGACATATCGCCAACTGGCCTCGGCAGTCTCCGAAACTCAAACCTGGCTTCGTCAGTTCGGCGTGCGTGCGGGCGATCGTGTCATGATCGTGGGTGAGAACTCCCGTGCGTTTGTGGCGTTTCTTCTGGCTGCGGCGAGCCTTGATGCATGGCCTGTGCTGGTGAATGCGCGCCTCTCAGCGCGCGAGCTCGATGAAATCCGGACGCATTGCGGCGCTCGACGCGTCTTTTACACCACTGGCATTTCTACTCAGGCCGCAGAGCACGCGAAGCGGCATGGTGCGGCAATCGAAGAGCGCGAAGGTTTCGGTTCGGTTGGCATTGGCGCTCTTAATAAGGAAGCTGTACCGGAACCACTCGACGCAAACATTGCCGATCGCGTCGCCGCTCTGATCTACACTTCCGGCACGACCGGCCTTCCCAAGGGCGTCATGCTGACGCACACAAATCTGCTGTTCATGGCGGCAGGGTCTGTAAAGGTTCGAACCGTAATTCCGGACGACCGTATCTATGGCATCCTTCCCATGTCGCACGCCGTCGGCCTTTCCGTCGTGCTGCTGGCTTCATTGATAGCGGGTGCGTCGCTCTATCTGTCGTCGAGTTTCGATCCCATGAGTGCGCGCGTGATTCTGGAGCGAGACCGCCTTACGCTCCTCTTCGGGACCCCCGCTATTTTTAACCAGTTGCTCCAGTATGCAAAAATGCGGAAGATTTCGTCGTTGAAGTTTCCCGCGCTGCGAGTTATTACGTCCTCCGGCGCTCCGCTCGACCTGGCGACCAAATCTGCGGTCGAGGCTCTCTTCGGGATGGTTTTGCATAACGGCTATGGGCTGACGGAATGCGCCCCCACCATTGCCTTAACGCGGCCCGAAGCGCCGCGCTCCGATATTTCGATTGGCCCGGCGTTTCCGGGAGTTGAAATTCAACTGCTGGGAAACGACCGCCAACCGGTGCCTGCTGGTGAAGTCGGCGAGTTGCAAGTGCGCGGCCCAAACATTATGAAAGGTTACTATCGCGCTCCCGAAGAAACGTCCGCTGTTATCGATGCGGAGGGATGGTTCAATACTCGTGACCTCGCAAAGCTGGAAGATGGAAATCTCTTCATTGTGGGGCGCACCAAGGATTTGATCGTCCGCCGCGGCTTCAATGTTTACCCAGCTGAAGTAGAAGCAGTGCTGAATGGTCATCCCGCGGTGGTCCGCTCCGCGGTGGTTGGCCGTGCAGTTGGAGGAGATGAAGAGGTCGTCGCTTTCGTTCAACTGTCGCCTGAAATCGCCTCAACCCCCGCAGAATTGGCGGCCTACGCAGCACGGTCTCTAACCGCCTACAAGCGGCCGTCCCAGATATTGATTCTCCCGGTAATGCCGACGACAGCAGCCGGAAAAATTGCGAAAGCCGAGCTGAAGAAGATCGCGGAAAACAACATTCGAGAAGAAAGTAACGGCCCGCTAGCTGGGAGAATTTTGCCCCGCCAGGAAGCCACCGTCGAGAACTAGGGATTGCCCGGTCATAAATGACGCGCGGTCCGAGCACATCCAAAGAACTGCCTCAGCGATTTCCCCTGGCCCTCCAAGACGGCCGATGGGATGACAACTCAGAACGTATTTGTGCACCGCGGGAGCGCGGAAGATCCGATCCGTCATCGGAGTTTCGATAAAGCCAGGGCACACGGCGTTGACCCGAATATTGCTCTTGGCATTTTCCAGCGCGGCGGTCTTAGTCAGCCCGATCACTCCGTGTTTGCTCGCGCTATACGCTGCTGCCCCTAGAGCACCCACCAGGCCCGTAACTGACGCCATATTGACGATCGCTCCGCCGTCGCCCTGCTTGAGCATCTGCCGAATTTCATACTTCAGGCAGAGCCACACGCCTTTGAGATTGATGTTGATGGTGCGATCAAAATCTTCTTCAGATTGCCGGATGATGGGAGCCCAGACGCCCTCAATCCCGGCGTTATTGAAAGCGACATCCAACCGGCCAAATTTCTCAACTACCTTCTGGATGAGCGCATCAACTTCGGAGGCCATGGAGACATCGGTCTTCACAAACCAGCCCTCCCCCCCGGCAGCATGAATCAGTTCGACGGTTTCCTTGCCTTCGGGTTCGCGACGGCCCGCAATCACCACTTTGGCTCCGGCCTTGGCGAAGAGCACGGCGGTATCGCGGCCAATACCTGACGTTCCGCCGGTCACGAGCCCAACTTTTCCTTCCAAATCCCTTGCCATAGTTTTCCTTCACGTTAGGATGGAAGCTGCAATTATAACGATGACTGAATCTACCGCCTCTCCAGCTGTTGTACACGATCACGCCAACGGCAAACTTGTAGGCACATGGAAGCTGGTCTCCGCCTCAAGCATAAAATCGAACGGGGAGCGCAGCGAAACTCCCTATGGTTCCGGCCCTGCAGGTTTTCTCACCTACACTGAGGATGGCAGAGTAAGTTCCCTGATCAGTTACGGCGGCCGTAAACCGCTCTCTATCGGCACCGGACCACAGGCGCTGTTGGAAGAACAAGCTGCGGCATTCAACACATTTCTTGCCTATGCCGGGCGGTATACGCTGAACGGCGACAAGATCATCCATTCCGTTGAAGTCTCCTCGATTCAGAACTACGTGGGTAAGGAACTGGTCCGTGGCATCAAATTCCAGGGCGATCAAATCATATTGATCACACCCCCGACGCTGGTGAACGGAAAAATCCAAACCATCGAACTGATTTGGCAGCGTCTGCCAGTTGGCTCCTGACCGGCTTGAAAGTTTAGTCTTAGTAGCAAATTCAGATCTAGCGAGGTGAAGGTTGTCCAAGGTGATCGCTCCCGATAAGAAAACTGTTTTCAGTGACGAAGTTCGGCAGGACCCGTATCCCACATACGCCCGCTTGCACGAGGAAGGCCCGCTGCATTACCTGGATGTAGACGGCAAATGGGCAGTGTGGTCGATTTTCAGCCATGCCGAGTGCTCCTCGATCGCAAAAGACACGAGGCTCTCGGCGAAACGCGCGAAGCAGATGTTATTGTCTCTGCCCCTCAGCCGCCAAGCAGAGTTCAGCGAACTCGCGCGTATGTTGAGCTTGTGGCTGATTTTTATGGACCCGCCGGAGCACACCCGTCTGCGCAAGCTTCTGAACAAAGGATTTTCAGCGGCGGCGGTGGAAGGCTTGCGCCCGCAAGTCGAGGCCATCGTCGATCAAATGCTGAAGCCTTTGCAGCATGGCTCCGAAGTCGAACTCATGCGCGAGATCGCCAATCCCATGCCGGTGCGCATCATTTTGGAAATGCTAGGAATACCGCAGGAGCTGCGCGATACGTTCGTCAATTGGTCGCGGGCCATCGCCGTATTTCGAGGCAATCCGAATCGCACGGTGGAAGAGGCACGCGCGGCGCAAGACGCATTGGTTGACTTAACTGAGTTTTTTCGGAAGACCGTGGCGGAGCGGAGACGCAACAAAGGGAACGACCTGATCAGCCTGCTCATCGACATCGAGGAAGAAGGAGAAGTGCTGACCGAAGAAGAGCTCTACGCGCAGTGCATCGCGCTGCTCTTCGCCGGGCATGAGACTACTCGAAATCTGATCGGCAACGGAATGTACACGCTCCTGAAAAATCCGCAGCAGACGGCGGAGTTGCGGGAGAAGCCCGAAATGATCCGCTCGGCTGTCGAAGAGCTTCTGCGCTATGAAAGCCCGGTGCAATTCACGGCTCGCGTGCTCAAAGAAGATATCGAAGTCTGCGGCCAGCCTATACGGAAGGGATGGACGGTTCTATGCATGCTCGGTGCAGCGAACCGCGATCCAAAACAATTTAAGGAACCGGATCAATTAGACCTGAAAAGGCTGAACAACCAACACCTGGCGTTCAGCGCCGGTTTGCATTTTTGCATTGGCGCACAACTCGCGCGGTTAGAGGGACAGGTCGCGCTTTTGAACCTGGTGCAACGCTTTCCGGAGATGAAGCTTACTGGTCCGCGGCCGGAGTGGGCCTCTACATTTGGATTCAGAGGCCTGAAAACTCTTTCGGTAATTATGTGAAAGCCAAGTTCGGCTTTGAGTAGCAGCGATATCACTCTATAGCTCAGAGATAAAGAGAAAGAAAAAAAGTTCTACAGGGGGACTTCGATCAGGTTCGGTCCCTCGCTTGCAAACCCTTCCCGCAACGCCTTCGCGAAACCCTCCAGCGAACTCACGCGTGTCCCGGGCACTCCCATGCCCTTTGCCAGGTGGACCCAATCGAGATCAGGATGTCCGATCTCGAACATGTCCAAGGCGCGCTTTCCCGGATTGCCAACTCCCAGATAAGAAAACTCACGCTTCAGGACCGCATAGTCACGATTGGCGAAAACCACCGTCGTGACCTTGAGCCCTTCGCGCGCCATGCTCCACAGCGCCTGGAGTGTGTACATGCTGCTGCCATCGGCGCTCAGGCACAACACTTTGCGCTCCGGAGACACGACTGCGGCCCCGAGCGCCAACGGCATGGCGATTCCAATTGAGCCGCCGGTGTTCCCCAGCCAGTCGTGCGGCGGAGCGCCTCTCGTGGCGGCCATCATACCTCGTCCTGAGGTCATGGATTCATCCACCACAATGGCATTCTCAGGCAGGAGCGCGCCTACGACAGCTGCAAGGCCCGACAAAGTAATGTCGCCGCTTCGTATCTCAGGCCGCAAGGTTTTCTCTATTACTGCCTGTGCATGATGTGGCGACATCTCCATCTCTAGTGCCTCCAGCGCGCCCACATAGTTTTCGCCAGGACTGGCCAGCGTATGGATCTTGCATTCCGGCGAGGTGAAAGCACCGTCCTTGCCTGGATAGGCGAAGTACGCGATCGGTGCCCTGGCGCCCACCAAAATGAGCTGGCGAAATTCTTTGAGCTGTTCTATCCCCATTTCGAGGACGTACTGCATTCGCTCCACCGAAGGAATGCCGGCACCACGCTCCAACCGGGTCAGAGGATAAGGAGCAAATAATTTGGCATCCGTCGCCCCAGCGATGCGCCCCGCCGCCGCCAGTCCCTTCCCGTAAAGAGCATTTCCAGAGAGCAGAATCGCGGTGCGCACGCCCGACCGAAGCATGGCCGCTGCGCCTTCTATCGTTGCTGACGGCGGCATCGGAGGCTTCGCTAAGTTGGGAAGCGCAGCAACTCCCCCGCCGTCGCTCCAGGCGACGTCTGCGGGCACGATAAGTGTCGCAATCTGGCCGGGTGCGGTGCGCGCAGCGATGATCGCCTCGACTGCATCACGGCCAACTCCCGCGGTAGACGCACAAGTCCGCAACCATTTGGAATAAGGCCGCGCGATGCCTTCGATATCGGAAACGAGTGGTGTGTCGTAATGAATATGGTAGGTCGCATGTTGCCCCACCAGATTGATGATCGGTACTTGCGCCCGGCTTGCATTGTGCAGGTTGGCAAGGCCGTTCCCCAGGCCGGGCCCGAGATGGAGCAGAGTACATGCTGGCTTTTCCGCCATGCGTGCATAGCCATCGGCGGCGCCGGTGACGACGCCTTCAAACAAACCAAGCACGGCGCTCATCTGCGGCGCCCGGTCAAGTTCGGCGACAAGATGAATTTCCGAGGTGCCCGGGTTCGCGAAGCACGTATCCACGCCTCCGGCGATCAGCGTGCGAATGAGACTCTCAGCTCCGTTCATCGGCTTAAACGTTGGATCCCTCAACTTTACTGTATTCGATTCGCGCAAGAAGTGACCAGCCCGAAATTCCGGTAGGTTGATTTCGGAACCTTGAGTTTTTCAGTCTCCGCGGGTCACGGAATTGACTTTGGAAGATAATATTGTGACGCGATTCTTGTCGGAACGATTCGTTTCTGCGGAGGCGGCGCTCGACGCATTCCCGCTCAAAGCAAGGACAGCATAAGCCGTCGCGGCGTCCCTCATGAAGTGCCCAACATTCGACGACGCACTACGGCGCTCGTTGAGCGAGGTCGAAGGCCACGTACCATCCTCCTCGTTCTGATTCCTGCCCAGCCATTCCAGGCCTCGCTTCACCGTAGGATTTGTCGCCGGCATTCCCGCCTGCTCCAGGGCGAAAATGATTAGACCAGTTGCATAACCGTCGCTTTGTCTTTGTTGGCTTGTCCAGTCTGCCCGTAGCCGCTCTCGAGCTAGCGAGTGCAAACTCCAGTCGTTCCGCCAAGCCAGCGAAGAGAGCTTCCAACCTCCATCAGATTGTTGCGCGTCTACAACTTCCTTGATGATGGCTTGCTGCCGCTCTGAATCGATTAGCCCCGGCCATTTCGTGGAAGCCCACAGGAGAACCACGCGATTGATCGCAGATTGCGTGGCATATTCACGGTTCAGATAGTCGCGCAATAAGTTGAGCTTCGCCTGTGCATCAGGGGTCGAGCGATAGTGCGCCGGAGCGGTGCCCATGGCAACCGCCGCAAGAGCGGCACCGTAGTACTCCGAATCCTTCGCCTCCCACGGCTCCAGCCCGAACTGAAGCCACGCCCACGCGCCCTTCCCTTCACCCGTTGTCTCCTGTAATGCCCACATGTCGTCGAACGCGGCCCGCGACGTGTCACTAAGGTGCCCACTCGGGGCGTCGTAACTTGCCAGGATCAGCGCGTTGAGAACCGATTCAGTTCCGCGAGATTGAGCTGCCTTGCCATCGTTATAGGTCTCTCCGTCGCTGTAGTATGGCTCGACCTCGTTCCAGAGGCGCACTCGCTTGCTCACGTTCTCCAGAAGGTTCCGTTCATTGATCGACGGACCTTGTTCGGCGAGCGCCTTGCGGAGCGTGGGTCGCGCCAGGGCATAAGACAGACCCGTGTGACATGAAACGCAGAAGGTTCCGTGGTCTCGGGCAGAGCCGGGCCATCCCATCCAAATAATTTCTCGTTGATCAAGATAAGCGGCCGCAGCCTTCGGATCCCACGAATTGCTGGCTGTCGCCTGAGTGCGTGAGCAGCCGGTGAGCGCTCCTATACCCAGCATCGCAATCAGGAAAAATCCGAGTCTGAGGCCGACCTTCATTCGTCAATGCTCTGGTTTGACTCTTTGCGATTTGGGGGGAAACGCAAAGGGATGGCGCCATTCGAGACGCGTGAACCGCAATCATTAGTGTACTAGGAATCATCGCCCGAGGAATCGCCGAATCGCATTCGGACGCGCGAGCAGCGCACCGATGGCAGCACCCAGGGTATTGGTGATGACATCGGTCGTGTCGGAGACTCGTTGTGGTATATAGGCTTGCAGCACCTCGATGATGAGACTGAGCGTTCCGGCTGCGAGAGTGGCGCAGAGAATCGCCTCCCTGCGGCTGCGCGCCAATGAGAAATAGACACAAAAAATTACGCCGAGCGGAACAAAGCCCGCGACATTGAAAACTACGTCCTTCACGTAGTGCCAATTGGCCTCGAATTCTTTCTTGGGCGATGCCAACATCGCTTTGTGTGGAACCGAGAAGTGCTTGGGTATTTCGAAATCCGGCGCGGCGGCCGCCGCGTTGTGAATTTCCTGACCGGCCCGTTCATTGAAGGAGTAGAAAGCGACAGCTTCGGTTAGATCAGGAGGGGTCGCGGGAGTCGGTTCGGAGCTGTTCATCCAGCGCTCGTAGTGGTTCCAGACCTGCTCCGCCGTAAGTCCGGTTGAATAGATGGCCAAGCCGCGAACTTCCCCTGCCCAGGGCTCATAGTGTACAGACGAAGCTCCTAAAACAATTTGTCCGGATAACTCGCTTGGCGAGATGATAAATCTGGGAAGAACCAGCGCCAAGCGGCCGTTGTTGTAAACGGTTGTCCCGTTCGGACCGGATACAATCGTAACCAGCAGAAGCTTGCCGGGCTGGAACGCATGATCGACATCGAACTTTTTCCGTTTTACTTTGCCGTTGGCATCCACGATGTCGTGTGAAACCAGCAAGCCGTCAGTCCACTGTCTCACGAGAAACTGCTCTGGATTATTTGGCGTGTAGAAATCCAGAATCGTATAGACCGACGTAACGGCAGCCGGCCTTAGCAAGATTTCCAGCGAGCAGGATTGTGAAAGAGTGCTTTCGACCGCCACCAAAGGCGCTTTGCCTATCACAAGCCCGGCGCCATCGAAGGCAATTCCATCTGAGTCACCCAGCCAGCGAACTCTGTTCGGGGGAAAGGGATTGAAGGGCCACAAAGTGGCGGACAGAATGGCTGCGGCCGCAATCCAGCAGAGGATTGCAAGTCTTCTCTTGTCTCGCGCCGCCTGTAATTGTTTGTTCACCGGTTCCCCGCCCGCCTGAAGTTAGCCTTCGTATATCTCGATCGGCAAGTCGTCGGGGTCCCGGCAAAACGTAAACGACTTGTTCGTCTCTTCATCCACGCGAATGGGTTCAACTTGAACCCCGCGAGATCTTAGTCTGTCGGCGGCGTCTTGAACATCCTCGACTTCAAATGCAATGTGGCGCAAGCCGCACGCCTCAGGATGGGTTCGCCGCTCCGGCGAATTTGGAAAGGAGAACAGTTCGATCTGATATTGAGCGCCCACCCGCAAATCCAGCTTGAAGGACTTTCGCTCTTCTCGATAGACCTCCCGGACAATCTCGAAGCCCATGGTCTCAACATAGAATCGCTTCGACCTCGGGTAGTCCGAGCAAATGATGGCAATGTGATGGATGCGCTTGAACATGCGTCCTCCGGCTTGAGCTAGGATACACACCAACTCAGGTTACGGATTGCCGGTGGCCATGTTCTGTCACTTGTTCGAGAAGCCCTATTGATTTAGTTTTCTCACGGTGCTAAGTTTCGTGGGCATTGGCCTGTCTTCGCAGCGAACTTTCCTGCCCGCATTTGGGCTGGCGGGATGGTATTCACCGAAAAAATCTCGTGAGCACGAGTTTGACGCGTCAGGGCCCTTGAAGTTGCATTCGAGGAGGCATCCGTGACCGGCAAGCGTACTCCTAGGCCTCGCATTCTTAAAGCTCTTATCCTCCTCCTTGCAGCTCCCATTGCGCTGGTCGGCTCCGTTGCCCTAGGGCAACAGCAGGCGCTGGTTCAATTGCCGAAAGCTGGCGCTCAGCTTGTTTCTGCCACGAAATCATCGGGCGAGAAACAGCAGTTCGCCGTTCCAAACTCTGTAAGTCTCCTTTTCTCGGCGCCGGTTCTTTACGACTCGGGTGGGACCGATGTCCTGCAAATCAACGGGAGCATCTTTCAAGGCATTGCGGTCGCAGACCTGAATGGCGACGGCAAAGCTGATGTAGTGGTGGCGAACCTGGCTGGTCCGACCTCAAGTGGCAATGGCATGTTGGGACTTCTGTTGGGC
>JBAUVJ010000576.1:0-2741 GCA_049583165.1 Candidatus Sulfotelmatobacter sp.
TCAGAATGCGGACTGCCTCCATCATGACGATGGTTCCGGCGCCGTTGTCGGTGGCCCCCGTGCCCGCGTGCCATGAATCGAGATGCGCGCCGAGCATTACAACTTCGTCTTTCTTATCGGTGCCGGGAATTTCGGCGATGGTGTCGTACTGCATGGGATCATCGTCGTAAAAGGCGTTGTTGACGTTCAGTTCCAGGGAGACATCTTTGTTTTGTTGCAGCAGGCGAGCAATGCGAGTCCATTGCTCAATCGCCATAACAAGTTGGGGGACTGTCGTGGTCTCGCCTGGTTTATAAGAGCCCCCTGACTGAACGAAAACCGTCCCGCCGCCGG
Organism: Candidatus Sulfotelmatobacter sp.; assembly: GCA_049583165.1. GTDB lineage: Bacteria > Acidobacteriota > Terriglobia > Terriglobales > Acidobacteriaceae > Sulfotelmatobacter. Next base: position 334 of record JBAUVJ010000576.1, read on the forward strand.
AAGTCCCGCGATAGCGGTCGATAACGGCTAGGACTTTTTCGTCGGCGAAGAATTGGTTCAAGTCCTTGACGAACTGCTGACGCTTCACAAAAGCGGCAAAGGTGAAAGGGGGATGGTCAGGAGGAAGCTGGTAGTCGGCCAGCTTGGCGAGATCGTCGTCGCTCAAGCGTTTGTAAGGCGCTTCGCTGATCGGTTTCACTTCAGCATCGGATCCCAGGATTACAATCATCCCGGCAAGCTTGCCCTTGTATTTAGCAAAATCTTTCTTATCTTCGATCGTGGCGCGAATGCATTTTCCCTGGATCACACCGTTTGTACCCGGTGTCCACGCTTTCGGGTAGGCGAGGAGGGTGGCCACGTCGGGCGAGGTCATGCGAACGTTCACATATTGATTCGCCCAACCGCGGCCGAACGGACCCCAGGCCTCAAGATGCGCGTTAGAGAGACCCATTGCCGTAAGTTGATCGCGAGTCCACTCATTGGCGCGTCTCATGTTCGGCGAGCCAGTGAGGCGTTCGCCAATAGAGTCCATTAAACCCGTGGCATAGTCCATCACCTTGGAGTTGTGAAAGCCCTCATAGCGGATGCGCCCGGTAGTTTCGAGATCGACTTTTTCGAGACTCTTTTCCTGCGACCAGGTGAGGGAAGTCAGCACCAGGATCAGGCAGGAAAGGCGAATGAAAATCTTCATGACGGAAGCTCCTGATAGAACGGTGAACTGGGGATTATACAGGGTAGGAGAGTGACGCGAATTCTTTCGGCGGAGACTTAATCCCCGAGACCACAAGGGACATCCTTCGACAATCGCTTAGGGCAGGCAGAACAGCACAGAGTAGACATGGGTTATTTTTTCTGGGCCGGAGGTGCGCTAGATTCGGCCTGCGGTTTTTCTTCCGGCTTTGTTTCTTCCGGTTTTTTATCTTCGGACTTTTTCTCTTCGGTCGCGGCGGAGGGTTTCTCTTCGGCCCCTGAGGGTTTTCCATTCTTGCCGCCCTCGTCTTTGTCTTTGTCCTTATCGATCATGACGTATTGCACGATGATGGAGATGCGGCGGTTGGCGGGGTCGAGGGGATTTTCGGGCTTGCGCAGGCGTTGATCGGCAAAACCACGAACCTGGGCGACTTGATCGGGTCTGACTCCGTTGGCTTGCATGAGGCGGCGAGCAGAGTTGGCGCGGTCCGCGGAGAGTTCCCAGTTGGTATAGATGCCAGTGGCGGCGTAGGGTTTAGAGTCGGTATGGCCTTCGATGGAAAGTTTGTTAGGTAGGTTGCCGAGTTCCTGTGCCAGAGTGATGAGCAGGTTGTGACCGTCTGCGTTAAGTTTTGGACTGCCGCTGTCGAAGAAAGTTCCGGAGGCGGATTCGGTGAGTTCGATGCGCAGGCCCTCGCTGGTGACGGTCATCTCGACGTAGCTTTTGAGCTTCTCGAAATCTTTCATCTCACGGATTTTTTGCTCGAGCTGGTCTTTGAGCTTGGGCATGTCGTCTTTGGTGAGGATGAAGTTTTCGCCGGTGCCGATATTAATGGTTCCCTTTTTGTCGGCCGTCCCACTCGGATCCCGGAAGTAGCCGCCCACAGCCTCTTGCACCGGCTTGCTGCTGCTGAGTAGCCACAACACAATGAACAGCGACATCATCGCGGTGACGAAATCAGCGTAGGCGACTTTCCAGGCACCGCCGTGGTGGCCGCCGTGGCCGCCTTTTTTCTTTAAGATAATGATGGGACGAGTTTTGTCCATGCGGATATCTTTTGCCTAAATACCTTATTGCGCCGAGGCCGCGGCAGCTGCTTGGGCATCGTCGCCCCCTGCTTTGTTGCGACAGGCTACCTCGATTTCCTTGAATGAGGGCCGTACATGGCCTGGCACGGCGCGCCGCGCCACCTCAACCGCCATGATAGGAGCCGTGCCCTTTAAGAAAGAAACCATGAGCACGCGCAACACGTAGAGATAGGCGTGTTCGTCATCGGCAATTTTGACCATGTTGGCCGCGATGGGGCCGATCAGGCCGTAACACAACAAAATGCCCAGGAATGTTCCCACCAGTGCGGCGGCAACTTTCTTCCCAATTTCCTCCGGAGGGCCGCCGAGTGCGCCCATGGTAATCACAATGCCCAGCACGGCGGCAACAATCCCCAAACCGGGTAAGGAGTCTGCCATGCTGCTGAGAGCGGCGGTGGGCAGCCCAGCTTGATGGTGATGAACCTCCAGATCGAGGTCCAGCATCTGGTCGAGATCGAAAGCGTCGACGCCGGTAATGGCCATGCGTAGTGAATCGCACACAAAGTCCTGGGCGTGATGGCCCTTAAGAACCGCCGGACCCTTGGAGAAGATGGGACTTTTGCTCGGTTCCTCGACGTCGCCTTCGAGAGCCATCAGTCCGTCTTTGCGGGCTTTGTTCAGCAACTCAT
>JBAUVJ010000577.1:0-13686 GCA_049583165.1 Candidatus Sulfotelmatobacter sp.
GCTCCGTCGCCACTCCGCTCAGGATGACAGAGAGAACACCTTACTTCTTGTCCTCAACATCCACGTACTCAGCGTCGATTACACCTTCGTCTTTTTTCTGACCGCCGCCGTTACTGCCAGTTCCCGCTCCATCCGCAGAAGTGCTCGGATCGCTAGGCGCGCCGCCCTCCGGAGCCTTCGCCTGCGCCGCCTTGTACATCTCTTCGGCCAGCTTGTGCGAAGACTTGGTCAGGGTCTCGCGTGCCTTCTCCATCTGCGCCTTGTCGTTCGATTCCAGCGCCTTCTTGGCATCGGCCAGGGCGTTCTCCACGTCGCCGCGATCTGAGCCCGAGATCTTATCTCCAGACTCGCGCAGCATTTTCTCAACGTTGTAGACCATGCTGTCGAGTTGGTTCTTAGCCTCGATCGCCTCACGCGCCGCCTTGTCTTCCGCCGCGTGAGCGTCGGCTTCCTTGGCCATGCGCTCGACCTCTTCCTTCGACAATCCCGAAGACGACGTGATCGTAATCTTCTGGTCCTTGCCCGTGGCCGTATCTTTCGCGGTCACGTTCAAAATGCCGTTGGCGTCAATGTCGAACGTCACTTCAATCTGTGGCACCCCGCGCGGAGCCGTCGGGATTCCGGTCAAGTGGAACTTGCCCAGAGTCCGGTTCTGCGCCGCCATCGGTCTTTCGCCTTGCAACACATGCACCTCAACCGAAGTCTGACTATCCGCCGCGGTCGAGAACGTCTCCGTCTTCTTGGTAGGAATGGTCGTGTTGCGCGGAATCATCGGCGTTGCCACGCCTCCGAGGGTTTCAATGGACAGCGACAGCGGAGTTACGTCCAGCAGCAGCAAATCTTTGACTTCGCCGCCGAGCACGCCACCCTGAATCGCCGCACCGATCGCCACCACTTCATCGGGATTCACTCCCTTGTGGCCTTCCTTGCCAAACAGCTCCTTCACCAGCGCCTGAATGCGCGGCATACGCGTTTGCCCGCCGACCAGTACCACTTCGTTGATCTTCGAGGCATCCACGCCCGCATCCTTCATGCACTGTTTGCACGGACCCACCGACCGCTGAATGATGTCCTCGACCATGCCTTCCAGCTTGGCGCGAGTTAGCTTCTTGACTAAGTGCTTCGGACCGCTCGCGTCGGCTGTTATGAAAGGTAGATTGATCTCGGTCTCCATCGTGGTCGAAAGCTCAATCTTCGCCCGCTCGGCCGCGTCGCGCAGCCGCTGCAAGGCCATCTCATTCCCTTTGCCTCTTAAATCGAGGCCTTCATCCTTCTTGAATTCATCGATCAGCCAGTCGACGATGCGCTGATCCAGGTTGTCGCCGCCCAGGTGCGTATCACCGTTGGTGGCTTTGACTTCAATCACGCCCTCGCCCACTTCCAGCACCGAGATGTCAAACGTTCCGCCGCCGAAGTCATACACGGCGATCATCTCGTCCTTCGTCTTGTCGAGGCCATAAGCCAGCGCCGCCGCCGTCGGCTCGTTGATAATGCGCTTCACTTCCAGCCCGGCAATCTGGCCGGCATCTTTCGTGGCCTGCCGCTGGGCGTCGTTAAAATAAGCGGGAACCGTAATGACCGCCTCGGTCACCTTCTCGCCGAGATAGTCTTCCGCCGCCTTCTTCAGCTTCTGCAAAATCAGCGCCGAAATCTGCGGAGGCGTGTACTCCTTGCCCTGCGCCAGCACGGCCACATGGTCGCCCGACTGCACCACCTTATAGGGCACCATCTTGATCTCTTCCGTCACTTCGTTGAAGCGCCGCCCCATAAAGCGCTTGATCGAATAAACCGAGTTCTCCGGATTGGTGATGGCCTGCCGCTTCGCCACCTGCCCCACCAACCGCTCTCCAGTCTTGGTAAACCCAACCACGGAAGGCGTAGTTCGCCCTCCTTCTTCATTAGCGATCACTTTGGGCTCGCCGCCCTCCATCACCGCCACGCAAGAATTGGTCGTTCCAAGGTCAATCCCAATAATCTTGGCCATAATCGTCTCCTCGTAAAGCTTTGAATCAGAAGTCGTATTCCACTAAGTGCTTTGGAATCAGTGTCTCATGATTGCCAACAGGCCCATGCTAAGACCTGAGTGGAATGTTGTCAAGGTTTAGATGCGGCGAGGGCGGAGGGGGATGCAGTTCCGCTTCTGTGGGGGCCAGGGCAGCGACAGAAATGTCGCAAATTCGGCGGTATACTGGAATAGGCGGCTGTTTCAGGAGAGGCCCTCCGGCCAGTCGCTCAAGAAAGATTCTCACAATGACTGGTGACAAGTTCAAAATCGCCAAAGGCTACAAGGTGTTTCTCGCAGGTGCGTCCAGCGAGCCGATGGACGAACCTACTGAGCTTCAGCTTTACGGCTGGCTATGCACGAGGGGATACTCAGAAGCCGAAGCATCGCGGATCATCGCGCAAGTGGACGAGCAGACCGAAGTAAATCTGGTTCTGCCCTAACCTTCTTCCGAGTGGGAGCCAGGTTTCGAAAGCGGGCCTGACTCTCCGCTTGCTCTCAGTGACGTGGATTACTTCTCCAGTTCAGCAGCGATGCTTATCTTCCCCGCGAGTGCGTTGATTGTACGTTCCCATCGCTTGTAACCGCTCTTCGTGATCTTGAGCGTGTGTTCCCCGACCGGGACTGCAACAGAGGAAGGCGTGTTTCCGATGAAGCGACCATCAAGTTCAACGTCCGCGCCTGACGGAGTGGAGGAAACGTCTAGGAGCGACTTTGAAGATTCGTTGTTCGTTTGACTTTCCTTGGATGAAGGCTTGGGCTGATCTGTCGATTCGTCCAGCGCGCGCGTGCTCTCCCACAAGTGTTCGACCTTGTTAGGCTCCATGCAACCGGAAACGGATGAATAGTCACCTCTCCCATTGCCCCTGAGAAACGCAAGCACGTCTTTGAACGCATCCTTCGTGGAACGTTCGGGATCCCTGTTTACCTTCTCGGTTAGAAAGACTATCTTCGAGACAACGCAACCGGGTTCTCTCCGAGGAAAGACGAAAACGTTTGTAGTGCCGCCCGCTCCGTTCCAGAAAACGAAGTAGTCTGCGCGCGTCTCGTCTAAGCAGATGTCCGGGTATCGCTTTGCCGTCTCCTTCCAGTAGACGGGACCAAGACGTGCGCCAAAAAAGTCTGAGGCAATCTGCGCGCTTTGCGGGGTAAGGGTGACTCCGGGCGCGGGGCTGACGGGATGATTGAACGTTTCAGGCGCCGTGTCAATCCATTTGAGATCGACCCGGACGGCGCAAGTCTGTGCTCTCAATTGGTGAGCCAGCACCACGAATGCAATTAGACCGAGCGCTGCTCTCTTCATGCCGCTACCCGGGCATAGCCTACGCCTCATCGTTGGGGCGTGTCCAACCGGGCGCCAGGTGCCCCGGGTCTCGCGGGGTGCCCCGTTTCTCGCGTTTTTTGCGAGAAGTGGGGGTTTTCTTTCCTTGAAATCGAACCCCGCCTTCCAGATTCGGTGAATTGTGAAGATAAACAACCGGGCGGGTGGCCCATCCTTCGGATTCCGCGGGCGCAACCAACACAGTGGGTGCCCCATTCTATCGCGTTCTTTGCGATAGGGTGGGTCGCGATGCTGCCTTCACCCAAGAGTAGAGCTCTCACCCCGCCTGCACCTGCATCTCCCCCACATACTGCCGCCGAACCTTAATCTTCCCCGCATCCTTGCGCGCCGCCGCCAGATCGTAGGCGAGCTGCATTTGCAGCCAAGTTTCCGGCGTGCTCCCAAAGGCCTTCGACAAACGGATTGCCATCACCGGGCTGATCGCCGCCTTGCCATTCACTACGTTGTTCAGAGCCTGTCGCGTAACCCCCAGCACCTTCGCCCCCTCGGTCACCGACAACCCCAAAGCCTCAAGGCAGTCGTGCCGCACGATGCGGCCAGGATGCACAGGATTCTTCATTGCCATAACTCTTTCCCTCAGTGATAGTCGATCAGTTCCACATCAAATACGTCATTGCCGTCGAAGCGAAAGATGATCCGCCAGTTCGCCCGCACCGTAACCGCCCAGAACCCTTTTAACTGACCTTTCAGCGGATGCAAACGATAGCGCGGAATATCCAAAGCCTGCGGCGTTGCTGCGGCGTCGAGAACGGTTAGGATACGTTCTACCGTCTCAACCAAATCGGCACGTATCCCGCCGCGGTCGTCCCGCTCATACAGCCGCTTCAGTCCACGATGCTTAAAGCTCCTTATCATCAGTATACAATGTAAAGCGAAACTTGTCACTTGTCATATTCGACCGACCAAAAGCCCCACTTCTCGCAAAGTACACGAGAAATGGAGTACCCAACTTCTACTTCGCCGGAATCAAGTCGAACTTCCCGGACCCTTCCTCATAGAACAGCGTGCCCTCTTTCGCGTCGCCGCCGCTCCAGTGTTTGTGTCCACCGGGGACGCGCAGGAAGTCGCCCGCGGCTACGCGCTTTTCGCCGGCATCATCTTTGTACAAATATGCGCCCTTGATCACGACGATCCAGACATCGCTCGTATGCATGTGCATACCGTTATCCTGTCCCGGCTCGAACTTGGTAAAAGCTCCGTGAGCGCCCTTATCCGGGTCGCCCCAGATTTTGGCCTGGGAGACACCTTTGACCCTTGTCGTGTAGTTCGCCGAATCGGCGGAGACAAAGATAACTTTTTTCATTTCATTCTGTCCGTGTACTCGCCCCACGGACCACGCGATCATGATCGCCGCCGCCACTCCAGCCACCAACAGTGATCGGTTCATTCCATTCTCCTTTTTCACTTGCAGTTTCTGATTGAACCCCAAGGCAGGCGAATCTTACACCCGGCAGTTGCACATCGTACGTCACGTCTCTGCATTCATCTGCCTTCTGGCTTGTATTACCATCCAAATAATGAGTTCGCGCCTTGCTCGTTGGTTGGCTGATCCTCTTGTGCTGCTGTGTTTAGCGGCAGGTCTGCTGGCATTCGTGGTCCAGTCGGGTGAATTGGGAACAGCCGATACGATGCACCGGCTTCAAACCACGCACTGGCTTTGGACTTCCGAGCCTCAGGTTTTTCCCGCCGAATATCCAGAATTTGGCCTGCACGGGCGCGGAGGCCAACTCTATGGCTGGTATGGAATTGGCCAGTCATTGCTGATGCTGCCCGCCGATTTGGCAGCGACCTGGATCGCGCGCTGGCGAATCTTCTCTGGATACGGCGACGATCCCGCGGTGCGCAGCATTGTGGTGAGTTACAGCACCAACATTCTCGTCAGTGTGCTGACCGCGCTGATCGGATTTCGTTTGCTTCGCCAGTTGCGCTTCAGCGTGAGGGAGTCTGTATTCGGCTTGCTCGCGCTGATGTTTTGCACCACCCATCTGCACTACACGCAGAACATGATGGAGAACAATTACATCATGCTTCTGACGCTCACCGGATCTTCCTTTCAATACGAGTGGCTGCGAACCGGCGGCACTCGGGCGCTGGTGATAGGCAGCGGCGCGCTCGGATTGAACCTATTAACGCGCCTAACCACGGCTCTGGATCTAGTCGCGGCCGGAATATTTCTTCTTCTTGTGCTGTGGTTTGAGGGAGTGAGGGGCCGCGAACTCTGGCAAAGGTTCGTGGCTTATTGCAAGATTGCAGCGCCGGTGTATGTGTTCTTCACTTTGATCGACCGCCTCTACCAGTTTTATCGCTTCGGATCGTTTACCAACACCTACGTATCCCTGTTCGCCAACGAGCAGCGCTTGCAGGATCCGACGCTGCCGGCGAATTTTCCTTGGACTACGCCATTTTATGAAGGGTTCCTCGGCCCTTTATTCAAGCCCGAGAAATCGATTTTTCTTTTCGATCCTCTCTTGGTGCTTGTGCTCGTGTTGCTGGTTTTGCTTTGGAAGAGGCTATTGCCCGAGGTGCGCGCCTATGGCGTGATGTCGTTGTTGCTGCTGCTGGGCTACATCAGCTTTTATGCGAGGTATACATACTGGGCCGGAGATTTTGCCTGGGGCGATCGTTACGTTTCGACCTCCGTGGAATTGGTGGCGCTCCTTGCTGTACCGCTGTTAATGCGCTATCGTGCCAACCTCAGCGCATGGATCTGGCGCGGTGGAATGGCTCTGATCGCAGCCAGCCTGATCATTCAGCTTGCTTCGCTCGCCTTCTGGCTGCCGCTTGAAATCTACCAGATGGAGACTCTCGGCCATCCCACGTTCGTGATCGCGCTGCGCTTCAAAAACATTGCCGCATTTGCTCTCGGCAGAATGCAAGCCTGGGGATTGAACAATGACTCAATGACGCAGGACGCGTGGGACTATGTCCACATCACGACCTGGAATTTTTTCCCGTTCCTGTTGCGCAGAGTGGGGGCGGCGCCGAAATGGGTAGTGGATGTGGCGTTTACAGTATGGGTAACAGCCATTGGCGCACTGGTCGCGGTCTTGTGGCGCTTGAAGACGGCACTCAAATTCTTGCGTATCGGGCAAGTAGAAACATCATCCGATTAGCTGTCTTTGCGATACAGCAGATCGCGCATCGCTTGCTTTCGAGCCGCGTTCACTTCGCTGGCGTTCTTGCGCTCGTCAGCATCCATACGGCGCCTCGTGGGATCAGATTTTTCCGGCGTGCTGCACTCTGGACAAAGGTTGGCAAACCCGGGTTTATCCGGCTTGAGCTCGAATTCTCCTGAGCAGTTGCTGCAGATTTTGATGGGGAAAGCCATGTGCCCTCGACGATGCTTGTAGTTATTTTAAGAAGTAGAGCGCCAGTGTGCAATATCGGGCAAGACGGTTGAGGTAGGCCGTAGAATAGTGGAGGGAATGACCTTGAGTATCAAAAACGAGAAAACTTACCGCTTGGCGCGGGAGCTGGCGCAGTTGACAGGGGAGAGCATGACTAGCGCAGTTGAGCAAGCTGTTCGGGAACGTCTCGACAGGGTTCGCGCAGCCCGAGGCTCCGGCATTGCAGAACGACTGCTCAAGATAGGGAAGGCATGCGCCCCCTTGTTGAAAGGGCCGTTTTGTTCGGTGGAGCATGGAGATTTGTTGTACGACGAAAAAGGTTTGCCCAAGTGATCCTTGATACCTGGGTGATCGTCTCCATTCTTTGCAACGAACCAGAGACGCTGGTGATGGCAAGGCGGCATCGTGCCGACTTTCGCCACACGGATGTCGAACCAGCCGAAGTCTAAAAAGGACCGACCGCCCTACTGCCTATGCGCACCCCGATCTTCCAGATTGACGCTTTCACCACCCGCCGATTTGCGGGAAACCCTGCCGCGGTTATGCCCATGGGGAGTTTCCTGGCGGATGCGATCTTGCAGGCGATTGCCGCAGAGAACAATTTGGCCGAGACGGCTTTTCTAGTCCGCGAAGGCGACGACTATCGCTTGCGCTGGTTCACGCCCATGACCGAGGTGCCGCTTTGTGGCCACGCAACTCTGGCGAGCGCAGCCGTGGTCATGGAGCGGCTGGAGCCAGGACGCAACAGCGTAGTCTTCCATTCGGCCAGCGGGCCTCTCAAGGTCAACCGTTCGAGTACCGCCTATGTCATGAACTTCCCGGCTCGACCGTCCGAGCCGGTTACGCCTCCGCCCGGGCTGGCCGAAGCTTTGGGTGCGACGCCAGTCGAGGTTTTCGCCAACGAGTTCAACTACGTGGCTGTGTTTGAGAACGTACAAGCCTTGCGCGAGCTTGCTCCTGATATGGCGGCCCTCGCACGCGTTGGCCGTCCCGGTGTGATCGTGACCGCATCTGGCGAAGGAGACTACGATTTCATCAGCCGCTATTTTGCACCGGCCAAAGGGATTCCGGAAGATCCGGTAACCGGCGCAGCTCACTGCATGTTGGTTCCCTATTGGGCGAAACGACTGGGTAAGACAACGTTTCGCGCCTATCAGGCTTCGCGACGCGGCGGAGAAATTATTTGCCGCCTCACGGGTGATCGCGTCGACCTCGAAGGTTCCTGCGTTTTCTATCTCGAAGGCGAGGTCGAGATCTGAAAAGATCGAAATCTAAAAGATCTCATCGTTCCTATTCAACCGTGACTGACTTCGCCAGATTCCTCGGCTGATCCACGTCGCACCCTCTCCTCACCGCAATGTGATACGCCAACAATTGCAGGGGAACGATCTCGAGAATTGGAGAGAGTTCTTCCGGCGCTGCCGGAACATAGAGGACGTGATCGGCGGCTTCTTTGATCTCATCGTCCCCCTCGGTGGCCAGCGCAATCACCACGCCCGAGCGCGCCTTCACTTCTTTCAGATTTGACATCGTCTTCTCGTAGCGCAGCATCGAGTCGGGATCATTCGCGTCGCGCGTGGCCACGATGACTACCGGCAGGTTCTCATCGATCAAGGCATTGGGGCCGTGCTTCATCTCGCCGGCGGGGTATCCCTCGGCGTGAATGTAGGAAATTTCTTTGAGCTTTAGCGCGCCCTCAAGCGCGATGGGGTAGTGGATGCCACGTCCGAGGAAAAGAAAATCCTGGGCGCGCTGGAAGCGTTTGGCCAGGTCTTCGCATTTTTCATCGTGCGTGAGAAGGGTCTCAAGCTTGCCGGGAATGAGCGTAAGCTCTTCGGCCGCCGCACGGACCTGTTCGGGACTCATGGCGCCTCGCACCTGCGCCAGATATAGAGCGAACAGATAAAGAGCAGTGAGCTGGCAAGTAAATGCCTTGGTCGATGCCACGCCGATCTCCGGGCCGGCGTGAGTGTAGATGGTTCCGGCTGCCTCGCGCGTGATCATGGAGCCGACCACGTTGCAGATAGCGAGAGTGTGGGAGCCTTTCGCTTTGGCCTCACGCTGGGCGGCAATGGTATCGGCGGTTTCGCCGGACTGCGAAATCACGAGCGTAATTGTGTCGGGCGCAACGATAGGATCGCGATAGCGCCATTCGCTCGCGTAATCCACCTCGACGGGAACTCGCGCGAAACTCTCCACCATGAACTTGCCGGCTTGCCCGGCATGCCAACTGGTTCCGCAGGCGACAATGTTGATTTTTTTCGCCGCGCGGAATTCGGCCTCGGTGATTTGCATTTCGTCGAGAAAAATATGGCCGGTATCGAGCGAAACTCGTCCCAGCGTAGTTTCGCGGACGGCTCGTGGCTGCTCATAAATTTCCTTGAGCATGAAATGTTTGAAGCCGGCTTTTTCCGCCATGATCGGATCCCAGGTGACATGTTGCACCTGGCGCTGGATCGTTTTCCCATCGAAATCGGTAAGCTGCACGCCCGCAGGAGTGACTACGGCGAGATCGCCATCGGCCAGAAAGAAAATATCGCGCGTGTGAAACAGAATCGCCGGAACGTCGGAAGCAACAAAGTATTCTCCGTTGCCCAGGCCAACCACCAGTGGAGGTCCATTCCGCGCGGCAACGATTTTATTCGGGTCGTCGACGCAAATGACTCCCAGAGCGAAGACTCCCGAGAGTTCTTTCACCGTGCGGCGAACCGCATCTTCCAGCGTGGGCCGGTGGCCGTTGCCAGTTTTGAAAAGATGCTTCTCGATCAGATGGGCGATGACTTCAGTATCGGTTTCGGTGGAGAACTTGTGGCCCTCTTCGATCAGTTTTTTCTTAAGGCTGAGGTAGTTCTCCACGATACCGTTGTGTACGACAACAATTTTTCCCGTGCAGTCGCGATGCGGATGCGCGTTCTCTTCGGTGGGGCGTCCGTGGGTAGCCCAGCGAGTGTGGCCGATGCCGTAGGTGCCATCGAGCGGCTTGACGCGGATGGCTTCTTCCAGATTACGCAGCTTGCCTTCGGCGCGCCGGAGTTGCAACTTGTCTCCATTGCCGGCCACGGCAATTCCAGCCGAATCATAGCCGCGATATTCGAGCCGCCTGAGGCCCTCAATGATGATAGGGACTACTTCCTTCTTGCCGACATATCCAACAATTCCGCACATGAGGACGCTCCGGAAATTCAGTCTGCGAGGGAGCAGCGAAACTCTTCAATAACCGGGTTGGTAAGAACCTCGCGAGCAATACGCTCGACTTCGCTCTGGGCCTCTTCGCGGCTCAATCCGCCGTTAAGCGTGAGCTCGAAGTACTTTCCCTGGCGGACTTCTTCCAAACCCTTGTAGCCCATCTTCTTGAGAGCGCCCTGAATGGTCTTGCCTTGGGGGTCGAGGACACTCTTCTTGAGGGAGACGTAGACGTAGGCTTTCATGGAAACACCAATTATACGTCAGCAATTCGGAAGGGTAAGTAGACGTGCAGGGAAGCGGAGTCAAATACGGTTACGGAAGTTTTCGATCATTTAAGGCCGAAACGAAAAAACAGCGGCTTACGCCAAATGGTCTAAGGTATCAACGCCTCTGAACCGCTCAGCTGCGCGATTCTCTTCTCCAGGTCAGATTTGGCGCGCTCCAGCATGGCCCGATGCCGGGCATCCCGGCTGCGGTCCAGTTGTTGAACTATATTTTGCAACGAGAGGCGCAGGTTCTCTTTTTCACGCAGCCGAGCCGACTGTTCCCGCGTCAGGCGCGGCTTTTCGGAGGTAGTTCTGGCGGCAGCATCTTCCTGCTGTGCCTCAATAGACTTGCTTTCCCAACCTCGGGCCATCTCCAAATTATAGCCCGCCGTAGATTCCGCTCCCGAAGTGCGGCGAACCAATGAGAGAACGTCGGGGTTTTCATAATTCCTTTCCGGGCCGGCTTTTTTTACGAATAACGAAATCGCAATAATTAAGAGCCGATCACCTCGGACCCGGTTTATAATGCACGGCGGAACTCGTGTTTACGACGGCTCGTCGTGAGGGGGATGAGTCGTCAGCAGTTCTTAATTAATGTGTCCCCTCAACACGCCGAAGCAACCGCTAGACTTGCGAAGCGGCGCCCAACCGCTGACAGCCGGGGGTTTCCTCTATCTCGATTTCGCTCCAGGTGAATCATTTCCGAAGTCGATTACGGCCCCAGCCGTCCTAGCTTGTTGCTTCACGTTTGACCTGCAACACCGCTTTCTTAAATATCGAGAAATTTATCTTGGTTGTGCGCGCCTCGGAGTGCTGCGATGACAATCCAAGATCCTAAGAATGCCGCTAATCCGCGCTCCTGTGCTGTTCCCGAATTACTCGGTGAATGGGAACAGGTCCTAAAGGTGGACCAGCCCACCGCGACCAACGTAGGCCTTTGTATTTTGGATACCGGCTTTCGCTATCTCGCCATCAGCCAAACTCTGGCTCGCATCCACGGTATTCCCTCGGAAGCACACTTAGGAAAGACGGTGCGCGAAATGTTGGGGGACTTCGCGGAATTAGTCGAGCCGTATTTGCAGCGCGTTAAGGATACTGGCCATGCCCTATTGAATCGGGAAATCAGCGCAATCCTGCCGACGAGCACGGAGCCGGGGCATTGGATCTGGCATTTTATCCCCATCGAGGATTCCGGTGGCCGGGTCACGCAAATCGGTGTCGTAGTGTTGGGGATCGCCGATCATAAAAAACTTCAGGAGTCCTTGCAAAGCGTTTCCGAGAGTTTGAAAGTTGAGAAAAAGCGCGGGCAGGTGATGACGGAGGTCGGACGCGTATTGGCCGCAAAATGGGACATCCGCGAGATTTTTCCCCAAATCTCGGCATATCTTCGTCGGATTCTGCGGCAAGAATATGCCGCCATCTCCTTACGCGATGAAAAAAGCGGTCATCTTGTTCGGCAGGCCATTGATTTTCCCTTGGGCAGGAGTTTGAACTACGCCGCGGAGGCCAGCGCAGCGAAAGATCCCGGACGAAAAGCCCTCCAGGAACGGGCCCCTCTGATCCTGACTAAAGAAGACATGCAGGGGTTCCAGTCCGGTTTCACCGATCACCTCTTGACGGAAGGGCTCCAATCGCTATGTTGCGTTCCATTGATCCGGCCAGGAGGTCCACTCGGCGTGATGGTGCTCGGAAGCACTCGAGTAGATGCCTTCAAGATTGACGATTTAACCCTTCTGAACCAGGTCGCGGCCCAACTGGCGATCGCGTTGGAAAATGCCGGAACCGCCCACGAAGTCGAGCGGCTCAAGAACCGCCTGGGTCAGGAGAAAAAACATCTGGAAGGCGAGATCCCTAGTGCGGCCTATTTCGAAGGAATCATTGGCGAGAGTCCGGCACTGCGCAGGGTGCTCGAACAGGTGGCGGTCGTCGCCGAGAGCGATGCCACGGTGCTTCTGCTGGGAGAAACTGGAACCGGCAAGGGTCTGATCGCGCGCGCTCTCCACGACGCCAGCAAGCGTAAGAACAACACTTTTATCGTCTTGAATTGTGCCGCGATTCCGACGGGTCTGCTGGAAAGCGAATTGTTCGGTCATGAAAAAGGCGCATTCACCGGCGCAGTCCGGCAAAAGGTTGGGCGCCTGGAATTGGCGGATAGAGGTACTTTGCTTTTGGATGAGATCGGGGAAATCTCTCGTGAGTTGCAGCCTAAGCTGCTTCGAGTTTTACAGGACCACGAGTTCGAGAGACTGGGAGGTACGCGCACGATCAACGTCGATCTGCGATTGATCGCGGCCACCAACCGGGACTTGGCCAGGAGCGTGGCGGAAAAGGAATTCCGAAGCGACCTGTTTTATCGCCTCAACGTGTTCCCAATCCGGATGCCCGCTCTGCGGGAGAGACGCGAGGATATTCCCATACTGGTCCGATACTTTGTCAGAAAATTTGCCGCCGGCCTGGAACGCGACATTGAAACCGTGCCCAACGAGACCATGGACGCTCTAATTAACTGGGACTGGCCAGGCAATGTACGGGAACTGGAAAATTTTATCGAACGCTCGGTGATTCTCACTGAAGGAACTGCCTTGCGGGTACCTCTGGCCGAGTTACAGCCGCACAATCCCGTCTCCGCCGAGACCTCGCTCGAAAATACCGAAAGGGAATACATCATCCAGGCGCTTCGGGAGGCCCGGGGAGTTATCTCGGGACCAAAAGGTGCAGCTCGCCGCTTGGGAATCAAGCGCACCACACTACAGTCGAAGATGGATCGGCTTGCCATTACCCGCGAAGACTATTCCAGCGTGCCGTCGGAGTAAGCCGGTGTCGCAATTCTCGACGTGCCGACTTATCCACAGATTGCCGACAGGTCGGCAGTCCATCTCAGGAAAAAGCGGGAGAGAACGGATAGCTCATCTCAGAACCAATTTTTTTCAGTAAGTTAGAGCTTTTTAATTTTTATGCCCTTCTGGAATTACAAGTGCACTGGCATCGTCCTAATCGGAAAACTTGACCAAGCGAGCAAGAGTCTTCCGAAAGGCGGACGGACGAGCTGGCCTCGTCTATAGGGAACGCACTGGGGCGTGCATCGTGTTGGTTGCCAGGAATTGTCCACCGAACAATCTTGTTCGCTTATTACCGAAAGTCGCTCGCAATTACCCGAAGCGCGACCAGTTGTCTGTCGCTCAGGTTCACTGCGGGCAGCCGTTGGAGAATCTGGACGCCTGGACATCTGGGATCTCCGGTCTCCGGGCACATGCCGTCCCGAATCGCGCCGCTGAACAAATTCTGGCCGATCAGGTTCTGATCGAGGTTGCCGCGGATGAGATCGATCCGTTGTACTTATTTGCCTGCCAGATGGAGTGGGAACAGCGTGCCGAGCCAGGCGCCGGCTGGGAAGTTATATCCGCCGCGCGCAGCGCGAATCAGAACACCAGAGCTCACTCACGCTCCCTGCTCGAACGCATGCTGCAACCCCGGCCAGATTTCTCGGAAGTCAACACGGAACACAGAGACGGCTCTAGTTTCACCAAGGAGGCGGATATGAGG